>NZ_JBHLWK010000026.1:0-50275 GCF_042432915.1 Novosphingobium soli | reverse complement strand
CGCCGCGTTCCTCCGCATTACCGCTTCCTCGCGATAAGCCGGCAAGCACCGCGACCTCGTCGAGCCCGGCGATATGGAGGAAGGCCTCACCGCCGCCAGCGCCATCGGCGACGACGCGCTGATGAAGGGCGCCGGCCGAGCGGTGAACCCCGAAAGCTTCACCCACGGCTCCAGCGCCGAGCGCATGCGCTGGCTCAAGCGCGGTCTCGACACCGGGAACGAGGATGCGTGTGACACGTTCACGTCGGCAGAGTGACACTTTGGTGGCGCGGCGAACTGCGCCGTGCCGGGGCATGCAGGAGGACAGACGATGCACCGCAAGTTGCTGGTCGCGGCAATCACCGCGGGACTTCTCGCCACACCGGCGGTGGCGCGTCAGGAAGACAAGCCGATCACGGCGCGCGATCCCGATGCGATGGACGTGGCCAAGACGCCGATCAACGACCTGAACGTCGGCCGTGATGGCGAGATCCCGCCGCTGCTGGTCAAGGCGGGCAGCGAACCCTATTCGCTCGCCGGCCTGGGCAAGTGCCGCCAGATCGCAGGCGCCATCCAGGAACTCGACGAGGTGCTGGGGCCCGACATCGACTTGCCCGCCGCGGAGCGCGATCGCATCAGCGCAGGGCGGGTGGGCCAGTGGGTGGTCGCCTCGTTCATTCCGTTCCGCGGCCTGATCCGCGAAGTCTCGGGCGCGAATGCGCAGGACCGCAAGGTCAATGCCGCGATCCAGGCGGGGCTGACCCGTCGGGGCTTTCTCAAGGGCGTCGGACAGGCAAAGGGTTGCCGTTACCCCGCCTCTCCCGCGCCGGCGCACGTGGTCCAGGCGCGCATGGACGAACTCCAGGCGGGCGACCGCGAGGACAAGCCCGGCAAGAAGGCGAAGAAGGGCGACAAGGACCTTGCCTTCAAGTCCGAGCCTGAAGTCAAGCAATCAACTCCGCGGAAGTGAACCGCGCTGGACGCGCGATGACGCGTCGAAGCGTCGTTTCGAAGCTGCTTTCGGGCGGCTGACCAACTGTGAGCCCGGCGCGACGACATGCTCGCCGGGTCGGGCTCAGTTCCGGCGGGTCGTCTCCTTGCGCAAGTCGTGGACGCGCCCATTCCTGTTTTCGATCACCGGGCTGAAATCCACCGGCTCGTTCACCAGATCGTCGAACAACGCGCGGAAGTGCACGAACGCCCAGCGCAGTTCCTCGATGCCGCCTTGGCCGCTGGCATGCGCTTGTGCGATGGCATGCCCCGTGCGGTACTGCACGATGAGTTCGCTATGCTCTACGGGTTGATCTTCGGTGCCCGGCTCAAGGTCGGCAACCGGATAGCCGCAGGCGAGCATGACCTGCGTCAGCAGGGTGTCGGCACGTTTGACGGCGCCAGCGGCGTCGGTCACGAACTGCGACTGCACCTGCCGCCAAGCAGCGATGAAAGCGTCACGCTGCCCCGGTGACAGGCACCAGCTTCTTGGACCGGCCATCCCTCTCTCCCGCTCGTCCAGCATGAGACCCAGCGCGCTGGCGCCGCTTTTGGGCGCCAGTGTCCGCCGGTACTCCTCGCCGAAGCGGTCGCGCAGAGCGGCACTGCGACCGTTACGGACGAAGATGGCGGCCGCGCCCGCAATGGCCACGACCAGCAAGAGGGCGACCGCGATTTCGAATGGACCAAAGGCTACCACGCAGCGCTCCCGCTTCTGCTCGCACACAACGGGAAAGCGGACCGCACTCAGTTGGTTTCCGCACCCCGCGCGATGTGGCAGTTTTCAGCCGCGGGGATGGTAGAAGTCATAGACGGCCTGCGCCACGGCCGAACTTACCCCCGGCGCGCGCTGGAGGTCTTCGAGGCCGGCGGCGCGGACCTTGCCCGCGGTCCCGAAGTGCAGCAGCAGCGCCCGCTTACGCGCTGGGCCGATGCCGGGGATCTCGTCCAAGGGGCTGGCGCTGATCGCACGGCTGCGCTTGGCGCGATGTGCGCCGATGGCGAAGCGATGCACTTCGTCGCGCAGGCGCTGGAGGTGGAACAGGACGGGCGAGTTGACCGGCAGCATCTTCTCGCGCCCGTCGGGGAAGTGAAAGACTTCCCGGCCCTCGCGACCGTGATGCGGTCCCTTGGCGATGGCGATGAGGTTGACGTCCTCGATGCCGAGTTCCTCCAGCGCGTCGCGCACCGAACTCATCTGGCCCTTGCCGCCGTCGATCAGCACGAGGTCCGGCCACATGCCGCTCTGCCGCTCCGGGTCCTCCTCCTGCGCGCGGCCGAAGCGGCGGGTCATCACCTCGCGCATCATCGCGAAGTCGTCGTCTGTCTGGGCGGACTTGATGTTGAACTTGCGGTACTGGTTCTTCACGAAGCCTTCTGGCCCGGCCACCACCATCGCGCCCAGCGCCTTCGTGCCCTGGATATGGCTGTTGTCGTAGATCTCCACCCGCTGCGGGATCTCGGGCAGCTCGAGGAACTCGGCCATCTCGCGCCAGACCTTCGCCTGCGTCCCGCGCTCGGCAAGGCGTCGGTCGAGCGCCTCGACCGCGTTGCGAGTGGCCTGAGCGATCAGCCGGCGACGAGTACCACGTTGCGGCACCGAAATCTCGACCTTGCCCCCTGCCCCTTCCCTCAGCGCCTCGGAGATGAGGTCCGCCTCGGGGAGTTCGCGGTCGACGAGGATACAGCGTGCGGGCGGCACCTCTTCGTAGAACTGCGCCAGGAAGCTCTGCATCACCTCTTCCTCGCTCAAGTCTTCGGTGTGGGTGGGGAAGAAGGCGCGGTGCCCCCAGTTCTGGCCACCGCGGATGAAGAAGGCCTGCACGCCGACCTGCCCGCCCTTGGTCGCCATCGCGAAGATGTCGGCATTGTCCAGCCCCTCCGCATTGATGGCCTGGCTGCCCTGGATGAAGGTCGCCGCCCGCAGACGATCGCGCAGCATGGCGGCACGCTCGAAGTCGAGGTCCTGCGCCGCTTGCGCCATCTGCGCCTCGATCTTGCGCTGGACCGCGCTGGAGCGGCCGCCCAGGAAGTCCTTGGCCTCCTGCACGAGCTCGTCGTAGCCGGCCTCGTCGATCCGCCCCACGCAGGGCGCGGAGCACCGCTTGATCTGATAGAGCAGGCAGGGACGGTCGCGACGGGCGAAGAAGCTGTCCGTGCAGCTTCTGAGCAGGAACAGCTTCTGCAGCGCGTTGATGGTCGTGTTGACCGAACCGGCGCTGGCGAACGGCCCATAGTAATTGCCCTGAGCCTTGCGCGCGCCGCGGTGCTTCATGATGCGCGGGAACGCATGGTCGGCCCGCAGGAGGATAAAGGGGAACGACTTGTCGTCGCGCAGCAGCACGTTGTACGGCGGGCGGAAACGCTTGATCAGCTGCGCTTCCAGCAGCAGCGCTTCGGCTTCGGAATTGGTCGTGACGATGGTCATCGAGCGCGTCTGGCTGACCATGCGCTGCAAGCGCCCCGGCAGGCGCTCCCACTGCGTGTAGTTCGCGACCCGGTTCTTCAGCGCCCGCGCCTTGCCGACGTAGAGCACCTCGCCGCGCGCATCCTGCATGCGATAGACGCCCGGCTTGGGTGGCAGCGTGCGCACGGTGTCGCGGATCACCTGGACGCCGGCCTGCAAGTCCGGCTGATCCGATCCGCGCACGGTGTACGTGGCACGGTCCTCGTTGAAGCGTTCGAGTCCTTGGGGGTGTTCGGGAGTGCCGGCAGGTGTTCGCGCCATGTTCGTGCAGATAGAGATCGAAAGCCCGCAGGGGAAGTGAGGCGCGGCCGGCGCTTGGGGACTATTTCTCAGACTGCGGCGCTATGGCCGAGCCGGCCCGGCAGGATCATGCCCTGCCGGGCTGGACGATCAGAACAGCTTGCGGAAGTCGATGCCGAGCACTCGACCCTGCGGCGCGCGATAGCCAGGCTGGTAGGCGATCGGAGTGTCGCCGTTCTCGTCGGTCACCCGCTGGCGTGAATCGAGGAGATTGTCCGCCACCAGCGAGAGCCGCGTACCCTTGAGGAACGGCATCCTGGCGACCAGGTCCTCGTTGCGCCCGAGATCCGCGAAGATCCTAAGCGAAACGTCGAAAGTGCTCCCGAAGCGCAAGTCAGAGCTACCGGGCGCGCCGGAGCCGTTGACCCGCGCGGGCGCCTCCCACTCGGCCTTGAGCCGCAGGCCGTAGCCGTTCTTGAACAGCCCGCCCTCGGCCTCGATCGCATGCCGCGGCACGCCGCCGGCCGCGATCGCGTCGCCGTCGAGCTCGTCGAGCACGGGCACGCCCGGCGCGATGCTCACCGTGTCGGTAAAGCGCCAGGTATGGTAGACCGCGATGTTCCAGCGGCTACCGCGCGGGCCGCCAGGGCCCATCGGCGGGCCGCCCGGCCCCATCGAGGGGCCGCCGGGCCCGCGCCCGTTCATGCCGCCTTCGCCGCGCGGAGCCCCGCCTCCACTCGATTGCATCGGCGGCGGGCCGCCTGCAGACCGCATCTCACGCATCGCATCCCCGGCCGGCGCCGGCGCGCCGCTGCCCGCGCTGCCGCTGGTCGTTGCGCTGCCATCGGCCGTGCAGAAGCGCGCTCGCAGCTGTTCGAGCCGCTGCGGGTCGACCTTGCCGTCAGCCCCGACAAGCCGCTCGCGCATGCGGCTGGGCAGGCTGGTGATGTCCGGCGGGCCACTGCCACCGGAGCAGAGCGCGGTACGGATCCTCTCGAAGCGTTGCGGATCGAAAGCACCTTCACCCGGTCCGCCGGGGCCGGCAGGCCCGTTCGCGCCATCGGCGGCGCAGGCACGCTCCTTGAATTCCGCGAGTTTGGCGGGGTCGATCTTGCCGTCGGCTCCCAACAGGCGCTGCCGCAGTCCCTCGGGCATTTGCGAGAGGTCGGGTGCGGTCGCACCCGGCGCGCAGAGTTGCTGGCGCACCGCAGCAAAGCGAGCCGGATCGAAGCCCGGGCGCCCGCCCGGGACTCCTGCCGGCTTCCCTCCCAGCGTCTGCACGCCCGGCATCGGGCCGTTGGGACCGGTCACCGGGGCCGCGGGCGCGCCCTCCGGCGCCGCCGCGGCACGGCCGGCACCCCCGGTGGACGTCGAGGACGACGAGGAGTCCCCCAGGCTACCGGACAAATTGATGCCCCAGCGCATCGACGAGGTCTTGACCTCGTCGAACGTGACCGGTCGCCGGTCCAGGGCGATCAGATTGCCCGCTGCATCGCGCGTCACGCGGTCGGAAAACGCTGCCTCGACCGCAGGGGTGAGCAGCGGGAACGACTGGGTGACGTCGCTCGACCGATTGCGGAAGTACTCGACGATGAGGCTCGAGCGGCTGAGGAACGGTAGCTGCCACTGCGCCGAGAGCTTGATGTCGCGCTGCGTCTCCTTCCGGAGGTTCGGATTGCCGCCGCTGATCGTCGTCACCAGAGCGGTGCGTGACGTCGTGAAGTCGTACACCGCGACGTTGTAGGTCAGGATGTTGGGAGCGGCGAGTTGGGTGAGCTTCGGCGCGGCCTCCTCGACGATGTAGCTGGCCTGAAAGCTGAGCTTTTCGGTGGGAGACCAGGTCAGGCCGGCGCTCCAATTGCTCAGTGTGCCGAAATCCGAAAGGCGGTCGAGCCCGCCGCTCAGGTTGAGCGTCAGGTCCCCGACAGCACCCAGGAAGTCCTCCCCCTTGCTGGTGAGGGGCAGTGCCAGGTTCACGCCGCCGAGCACGTCGCCACGCTTGAGCGTGACGGCGCCGAGCGTGTTGCGGGTGTCCTCGCTGCTGGAGCGATCGAAGTCGTAGCCCGCCTTGACGGTGAGATTGGCCTCACCGGCCGGCATGCGAAATGGCTTGCCTGAGATCGTCGCGAGATTGCTGAGCGTGAGCTGGCGCGTGGTCGCCACGTCGACTCCGGCGCCGGGCACGAACGGCAGCGCGCCGTCGATCGCCAATGCGCCTGCATCCACCTGGGCCTGGAGGTCCGATCCGTCGCGTCGGCGATCCACCCGCGTGCTCGAATCCGCGTAGGTGGCGTTGGCGGTGGCGCTCAGCTGCCACTCGCCCACCATGGTGCTGTACCCCAGCCCACCCTCGAACGTGTCGGATATGGCGCGGGTGGTGAGCGGGTCGGGTAACGTCCGCTGAAGGCTGCCGCTGTCATCGGTCAGGGTGACGGTGTCGAGGCCCGAAAGCGAGGTGGTCTGTGAACGGGTGTAGCCGCCGGTGACGGTGATCGCCCCGGCGAGGCCTTTCTCGCCCAGACCCTGGGTCATCGTGCCTTCCAGCACCAGCTCGGAATCCTTCCCGGCAAGGCTGCGATAGCGAGCCGGGTCGGGGTCGGTGGCGAGATCGGACGTGCGCGAGTCATCCTGGATGATGTTGCGCTCCGCCTCGGTCAGCATGCTCGTCTCATCGAGCTTGGCGGTCACGTTGTAGCGGCGCGGGCCGGAGATGCTGAACAGCCCGCTTTCCAACTCGTAGTTGTCGTAGCCGCCGCGGGTCGGGCGGTTGTACTCGCCCGATGCGGTGACAGCTGCGAACTGCTCCTTGAGGATGATGTTCACGACCCGCTGGTTGGCGGCATACCCGAACCGCAGCGCGACTTCCTCCGGCAGCACCTCGACGCGGCGGATCGCCTCCGGCGGGATGTTGCGCATCTCTCGGAAGCTGGTGATCCGCTGGCCGTTCAGGAGCATGACGGGACGCCCGTCGCCGCGACCGCGGCCACTGCCCGTCTGGGGCGAAATCGCTTCGAGCAGTTCCTCGATCGAACTGGCGCCGTAGGAGGCGATGTCGTTCTCGTCGAACACCTCTATGGGCTGCTGCGGTACGTCGATCTGGCCCATGATCCGCGGCGCAAGGACGATGATCTCGTCGCCCTGCACTTCCAGCGGATCGTCGGCATTGCTGTCGTCGTCTTCCGCAGCTGGCGGCACCGGCGTCTCGGCCGCATATGCAGCGGCGGGCATGCCGAGGCACGCGACAAGGCTTATCAGAGGTAGGGAACGCAACTGCAATCTCCGCCAAGGTGCATCTGTGTCAAAAAGTTAAGTTCCTCCCCACAGCTCTGATGCCTCGCCGGCCCAGGAACGACAAGGCGCTGCCCAGTATCATTTTGTCGCAACCGTCTTGCGCCGCGATGAACCGCGAAGGCTTCCAATTTCGGGGAGTCGTGGCTATGTCGCGCCGCGATGACACACCAGAACAACGGACACTGATCGCCAATGGCGAAAGAAGAACTCCTCGAAATGCGCGGTCGCGTGGTCGAACTGCTGCCGAACGCCATGTTCCGCGTGGAGCTGGAGAATGGCCACGAAATCCTGGGTCACACCGCCGGCAAGATGCGCAAGAACCGCATCCGCGTCCTTGTCGGCGACGAGGTTCTGGTCGAACTGACGCCCTACGACCTCACCAAGGGGCGCATCACCTACCGCTTCATGCCCGGTCGCGGTGGCCCAGGGCAGTACTGACGGCGGGTCCGGAGCCGGTTCGGTCGCAGGCTGCGCCGCACCCCCTGCTCTCGTCCTGGCATCCGCCAGCCCGCGCCGTCGCGAACTGCTCTCGCGCCTCGGCGTGACGACGTTCACGGTCGCATCCGCCGACATCGACGAGACGCCCCGCCCAAGGGAGAACCCCCGCGACTATGCGCGGCGGATGGCCCGTGAAAAGGCCTTGGCGTCGATGCCCGGAGAGGCGTTTGTCCTCGCCGGCGACACCGTGGTCGCCGCAGGACTGCGCATCCTTCCCAAGGCCGAGGACGAGGCGACCGCGCGCTCGTGCCTCGCATTGCTTTCCGGGCGACGCCATCGCGTCCTTTCCGCCGTTGCCCTGCGCGCGCCCGACGGCTCCTTGCGCGAGCGGTTGAGCGAGACGGTCGTGCGCTTCAAGCCCCTCTCCACGCCGGAGGTCGAGGCCTACGTCGCGGGCTACGAATGGCACGGCAAGGCGGGCGGCTACGCCATCCAGGGCAGCGCCGAGGGTCTCATCGCGTGGATCTCCGGAAGCCACTCGGGCGTCGTCGGCCTGCCGCTATTCGAAACGCGCGCCCTGTTGAAGGCGGCAGGATTCGCGATTGCCTGAGTGGCTCGTAGAGGACGGGATCGGCGAATCCCGTGCCATCCTGGTCGACGGAGGGAACGTCCTCGCCGCCCGTCTTGACTGGCCCGGCCGCCTTGCCGCGGGCCAGGTCGCGGACGCCGTGCTGGTGTCGCGGCGCGCCGGTTCACGCCGCGGCACGCTCCGCTTTCCAACCGGCGAGGAGGCCCTGGTGGACGGGTTGCCGCGATCTGCAGCCGAGGGCGCCCTCCACCGCGCCATCGTCGTGCGCTCGGCCATGGCCGAAACGGGGCGGCTGAAGCGCGCGCAGGCCCGCATCAGCGATGCACCGGTTCGCCCCGCACCGACGCTGGCGGAGACTTTGCGCGCAACGGGTCAGCCTGTGCGCCTCGTACGCCGCTTTCCCGACGACCCGTGGCCCGAGATCGCGCTGGAAGCGCTGGACGGCATCGTTCCGTTCGACGGCGGGTCGCTGGTCGTGACACCGACGCCGGCGATGACGCTCATCGACATCGACGGCGGGCTCCCGCCCGCAGCGCTGGCCCTTGCCGCCGTACCCGCGGTGGCGCAGGCGATCGGGCGGCTGGACCTGGCCGGCTCGATCGGCATCGACTTCCCCTCGCTCGAGGGCAGGGACGACCGCAGGGCTGTCGACGAGGCACTGGAACACGCGCTGGCGGCGTGGCCGCACCAGCGCACCGCCATGAACGGCTTCGGCTTTGTCCAGATCGTGGCACGCCTGGAACGGCCATCGCTCCCGCAGCGGATGCGGGGAGCTCCCGCAGCGGCGGCGGCCCGCCTGCTCCTGCGGCAGGCGGAAGCAATCACCGATCCGGGCGTCCTGCTCCTGACGGCTTCTCCTGCGGTTCGCGCGGCCATCAGGGACGAATGGATCGCCGAACTTACCCGCCGGACCGGCCGGGTACTGCGCTGGCGCGACGCACCGGGCCTTGCGCTCACCGGCGGATTCGCGCAGGCGCTAGGCGCATGACCCGTCTCGAACGCAAGTGCCCCATCTGCGGCAAGCCGCGTGCGGCCGAACACACCCCATTCTGCTCCAAGCGCTGCCGCGACCGCGACCTGCTCCAGTGGCTGGAGGACGGCTATGCCCTGCCCGGACCGCCGAGCTTTCCCGACAATCCACAGGACGATTGAAATCGTCCCGTCATTTTGGGGTTGCCAAGGTCGGCGCGCTTCGCCATAGGCCCGCCACCAACCGCTCGCCGGTCCCTTCGGAGGCCGCTGCAGATGCGATGCCCGGGTAGCTCAGTTGGTAGAGCATGCGACTGAAAATCGCAGTGTCGGTGGTTCGAATCCGCCCCCGGGCACCACTTCCTTTCCTTGCAAGAAAACGGCGAAGACCGGCCGGTGGTTCCGGCCCGACCTGACGGAACCGCCCCCTCGGGTCGCAAATTGTCGCACGTGCGAAATGGAGCCTTGCGAGGTCGGGTCTTTGCTTCGATAGGACGATGCAAGTCCGAACAAGGCGTGCGCATTGAAACCCGATACCCCCCCAGCTTCCCGGCGCCTCTTCAGCTGGCGCCGGCCTTTCATGCTCGTCGTGGCCGCCGCACTGTCATCCTGCGGGACTGAAGCGCCGGATCAGGGCGGCAAGCCCCCGGCACAAGTCGGCTACATCGTGGCGCAAACCAGCAGCGTCCCGATCGGCGTCACCCTGAGCGGCCGGACCGTCGCGTTCGAGACCTCGGAAGTCCGTCCGCAGGTCACCGGCGTGATCCGCAAGCGCTTCTTCACCGAGGGGAGCACCGTTCGCGCCGGTGAGCCGCTGTTCGAGATCGATCCCAGCCTCTACCGCGCTGCGGTGAACCAGGCGCAGGCCAATCTCGCCAGCGCTCGCGCCACGGCCGATGCGGCGCAGGTTCGGGCAGATCGCTACCGTCCTCTCGCCGAGATGGAAGCGGTGGCACGGCAGGACTACACCGATGCCCTGGCGGAGGCGCGCACTGCCAAGGCCTCGATTGCTCAGAACGCCGCCGCGCTCGACACCGCGCGCATCAACCTGCGCTTCACCACGGTGCCGGCGCCGATCAGCGGCCGGATTGGCCGGTCCTTGTTCACCGTCGGCGCTCTCGCGAGCGCGACCCAGGCAGAGCCGCTCGCAGTGATCCAGCGCATGGATCCGATCTACGTCGACATGCAGCAGTCCGCAGCCGATCTCACGGCGCTGCGCCGCCGGCTGGCGGAAGGCGGAGTCCTGCCCGGCAGCACCGAAGTCCGGCTGATGCTCGACAGCGGCGCGGCCTATCCGCTCCCGGGGACCGTGCAGTTCTCCGAAGTGACGGTGGACCAGAGCACCGGCACCGTGACGCTGCGCGCCCGCTTCCCGAACCCGGACGACCTCTTGCTTCCCGGCATGTTCGTCAGCGCCATGTTCGACCAGGCTGCGGACCCCAACGCGATCCTGGTGCCCCAGAATGCCGTGCAGCGGGACTTCGACGGCAGCGCCTTCGTCATGCTGGTCGGGCCCGGCAACAAGGCCGTGCGCCGCAAGGTCACGGCCGAGCGCACCTCGGGCGCGAACTCCGTGGTGACGGCGGGCCTCAGGAAGGGTGACAAGGTCATCGTGCAAGGGCTGAACGGGCTGCGGCAGGGCACAAGCGTGAAGCCGGTACCCAGTTCCAGCCCGCAGAAGGTCGCTCCTCCCCGCGAGGGCGAACAGCAAGACGGCAGATCGGGCGCGGGTTCCGGCACCGGCGGGGGCCACTGAGCCCGGCATGTCACGCATCTTCATCGATCGTCCGATCTTCGCCTGGGTCCTGGCGATCATCGTCATGCTGGCGGGCCTTGCGGCCCTCAACTTCCTCCCCAAGGAGCAATACCCGGACATCGCGCCGACGCAGGTGAACATCCGTGCCACCTACCAAGGCGCATCGGCAGAGACGATCGAGAACTCGGTCACCCAGATCATCGAGCAGCAGCTGACCGGGATCGACGGGCTGCTCTACTTCAACTCCACGTCCAGCAACCGTGGGCAAGCATCGATCAGCGCCGTCTTCGCGAAGGGAACCGACCCCGACATCGCGCAGGTCCAGGTCCAGAACAAGGTGCAGTCAGCGCTTCCACGCCTGCCGCAGACGGTGCAGGCGCGGGGCGTCACCGTCACCAAGTCCAATCCCGATGAACTGCTGCTGGTGGCAGTCTATGACGAGACGGACACGCGGCAGAACCAGGACGTGTCCGACTATCTCACGTCCAACATCCAGGACCCGCTGTCCCGCGTGAACGGTGTCGGCGACGTCAACGTCTTCGGTGCACCGCACGCGATGCGCATCTGGCTGGACCCGCGCAAGCTCGCAGCCGTGGCCCTGATGCCGAGCGACGTCACCTCGGCGATCCAGGCACAGAATACCGAAGTGGCGGCGGGCGAAGTGGGCGGCATGCCGGCCGTGCCGGGACAGGCGATCAACGCGATCGTCACCGCCGGTTCGCGGCTCCAGACCGAGCAGCAGTTCCGCGACATTGTCGTGAAGACCAATGCCGATGGCTCGATCGTGACGGTCGGCGACGTCGCGCGGGTGGAGATCGGGGCCGACAACTACAACACCATCAGCCGCGTCAACGGCCATCCAGGCGCGGGTATCTCGATTTCGCTCTCCCCCGGCGCCGACGCGCTGGCCACCGCCGAGGCGGTGAAGGCCAAGATGAAGGAGCTCGCGGCGAGCCTGCCGGACGGCCTGACCTACATCTACGGCAGCGATTCCACCGAGTTCATCAAGCTGTCGGTCGAGGAAGTGCAGAAGGCGCTGTTCGAGGCGATCGTCCTCGTCGTGATCGTCATGTTCGTCTTCCTGCAGACCTGGCGCGCGACGCTGATCCCGGCGATCGCCGTGCCGGTCGTGCTTCTGGGGACCTTTGCCGTCTTCTATGCGGTCGGCTTCTCGATCAACACGCTGACCTTGTTCGGCCTGGTACTGGCGATCGGCCTCCTTGTGGACGATGCCATTGTCGTGGTGGAAAACGTCGAGCGCCTGCTGGAGGAGAACCCCGGCATGACTCCGCGCGAGGCGACCATCAAGTCGATGGAGGAGATTCAGATCGCCCTCGTCGCGATCGCGCTCGTGCTCTCGGCGGTATTCCTGCCGATGGCGTTCTTCGGCGGCTCGACCGGCGTCATCTACCGCCAGTTCTCGCTGACGATCGTGACGGCCATGGTGCTCTCCGTCCTCGTCGCCCTCATCCTCAGCCCCGCGCTGACAGCGACGCTGCTCAAGGCGAAGGTGCCGGAAGACGAGCGCGAGCCCAGCTTCGTCGAACGGCGCCTGCCATGGCTGGCGCGCGGATGGGACCGCTTCCACCATGGCTTTAACCGCGGGTTCGAACGGACGACCGAACTCTATGTGCGGCAGGTCGACCGCGTCGTGCAGCGCAAGTGGCGCTGGCTGGGGCTGTTCGTCCTGACCTGCATTGCCACCTTCTTCCTGTTCCAGCGCCTGCCCACCGGGTTCCTGCCCAACGAGGACCAGGGCAACATCATGATCCAGTGGCGCTTGCCCGCAGGCACGCCCCGCGCCCGCACCGAAGAAGTCCAGCACGCGGTCGAGGACTACTTCCGCACGTACGAGAAGCACAACCTCAAGGGCATGTTCACGCTTTCGGGCGGCGGCCAGGGAGCGTCGGGGCAGAACAGCGGACAGGCCTTCATCAACCTGACCGACTGGTCGGAACGCACCGATTCCAAGGACAGCGCCGAGGCTATCGTGCAGCGGGCCAGCGCGGCTTTCCGGGGGCTGCGCGACGCCCAGGTCTTCGCGCTCGTGCCCGGATCCATCCGCGGCCTTGGCAGCTCGTCGGGCTTCACGCTCGAGCTGCAGAATGCCAACGGCATGAGTACGGAGCAGTTTGCCGAAGCGCGCGAGAAGCTGCTCGCGGCGGCTACCGCCAGCCCCCAGCTCCAGGGCGTGCGCCTCAGCAACCTGCCCGACGTGTCGACGCTGAAGATCGACACCGACACCCGCGCTCTCACCGCGTTCGGACTCACCCCGGGCAACGTGAACGCGACGCTGTCGACCGCCTGGGGCGGCAACTACGTCAACGACTTCATCGACAAGGGCCGCGTGAAGCGGGTCTACGTTCAGGGCGATGCGCAGTTCCGGTCCCGTCCAGAGGACCTGGCCCAGTGGTTCGTGCGCGGCAGCGATGGCCAGATGGCGCCCATCTCCGCCTTCTCGAAGATCGGCTGGTCCACCGCGCCCAGCTCGACCTCCCGGTTCAACGGCCTTCCGGCGTTCGAGTTCTCGGGCAATGCGGCGCCGGGGACCAGTTCCGGCACCGCGATGGGGATCATGGAGCAACTCGCCTCGCAGATCCCGGGCGTGAGCGTGGCTTGGGCCGGCTCGTCGTACCAGGAGCGGCTGTCGTCGGGACAAGGCCCGGTGCTCTATGCCTTGTCGCTGCTGGTGGTGTTCCTGTGCCTCGCCGCGCTCTACGAGAGTTGGTCGATTCCGGTCGCGGTGATCCTGGTGATCCCGCTCGGCCTGCTGGGCGCCATCGTCCTGGTGACGCTCCGCGGCCTGGAGAACGACGTCTACCTGCAGATCGGTCTGCTCACGACCATGGGCCTCGCCGCCAAGAACGCGATCCTGATGATCGAGTTCGCGGAACAGGCCGAACGGCAGGGCAAGCGCGTGATCGACGCCGCGATCGAAGCCGCGCGCATTCGCCTGCGCCCAATCCTGATGACCAGCTTCGCGTTCATCTTCGGCGTGCTCCCGCTGGCTCTGGCAAGCGGCGCGGGCGCCAACAGCCGCGTCGCCATCGGCACGGCCGTTGTCGGCGGCATGCTGACCGCGACCATCCTTGCCATCTTCTACATCCCGCTGTTCTTCGTCCTCGTGCGCCGCAGCGTGCGCGACGGCCTCGCCAAGGCGCGGCAGAAGCGGCAGGAGCGCCGAGGCCGTTCGGGAGAGACAGCATGAGCCTGACAGCACGCGTGCGCCTGTTCGCCGGGCTGTTGCCGGCGCTGGCGCTGGGAGCCTGCTCGCTGGCACCCAAGTACGTGGCCCCCGCGGCGCCGGTGCCCGCGTCCTGGCCCGTAGGTGACGCGTACCTGGCGCAGTCCGAAGCGGGGCTGCCACTCGTCTCGTACAAGGACGTCTTCCGCGATCCGCGGCTCCAGGCCCTCGTGGATCAGGCGCTCGCAAACAATCGGGACCTTCGCGTGGCAGCAGCCAACGTGACGGCAGCGCGCGCGCAGGTTCGGGTCATCAGGGCCAACCAGTTTCCCGCGGTGGGCGTGTCCGGATCGGCTGCGCATCAGGACGTCGGTGGCCGCGCTGGCAGCAGCGGTTCGAGTTATTCGGTGGAAGCGGGCGTCTCCAGCTTCGAGCTGGACCTCTTCGGCCGGCTCGCCAACGCCACGGAGTCGCAACGCAACACGGCGCTGGCCACCGAAGCGGCAGCCCGCACTGTGCGCCTCGGCCTTGTTGCCGACCTCGCGCAGGCCTGGGCGACCTACGCCGCGGACCGCGACCTTCTCCGGGTAGCGGAAGCGACCGCCGCCAACGCGCAGGAGAGCGTCCGCCTCTCGACCGCCCGCCTGCGGGGCGGCGTCGCCGCGCGCACGGAGTTGCGCCAGGCCGAGCAAGTGCTGGAAACCGCCCGCGGCGACATCGCCCAGCAAAGGGCGCTCCTGGCACAGGACGTGAACGCCATGCGCCTCCTTGTGGGCGCCGATGTCGATGAAGCTCTGCTCCCGGGGGGCATGGACGAAGTCAACACCAGCCTCGGCGAGGTTCCTGCCGGCACCAGCACGCAGATCCTGTTGCGCCGCCCCGACGTGATAGAGGCCGAGTACGACCTGCGCGCCGCGAACGCCGACATCGACGTCGCGCGGGCTGAATTGTTTCCGACCCTCTCGCTCGACGCGCTGATCGGCTTCGCCAGCTCTTCGTTGTCCTCCCTGTTCGACAGCGCCTCGCGCACGGCGACGCTGGGGGGCGGTGCCAGCTGGTCGATCTTCAACGCCGGCGGGCGCACCGCCAACGTCGAGGTCACGCGCGCCCAGCGCGACGCCGCTCTGGCGACCTACGAGAAGGCCATCCAGACGGCGTTCCGCGAAGTCGCCGATGCCCTGGCGGACCAAGGCACGCTGGCGGAGCGACTGCGCGCCGCCAGTGCTTTCACCGCCGCGGCGCAGGACACGGCGCGGCTGACCGAGGCGACGTATCGGCGCGGGCTGGTCAGCTCGCTCGACAACCTCGATGCGCAACGCAGCCTCTATTCCGCACGGCAGGCGGAAGTGGCGGTACGGCTGCAGCAGGCCAGCAACCGCATCACCCTCTACCGCGTCCTCGGCGGAGACCAGGGCACGGTGCCGCAGGAGCGCTGAACACCCCGCCTGCGACGGTCTGCTAGGAGAAGAGCGGCAGGATCTGCGGCAGCTCCACCGTCGTGCGGATGCCCGGCTCGGCCGCGCAGACCGCCGGGATCGCGTTGACCGGTCGATGCGCGGTGAGGCCGGGCGTATAGGCGGCGTAGTCCTCGGCAGCGACGGGGAAGTAGATGTCGACCTTCACCGGCGTGTCGCCCTCGGTGGTGATCCGCCAGCCGGATTCACGCAGATCCCAGTCGTCGTCGATGTCGGTCGTCAC
This sequence comes from Novosphingobium soli, assembly GCF_042432915.1. Lineage (NCBI taxonomy): Bacteria > Pseudomonadati > Pseudomonadota > Alphaproteobacteria > Sphingomonadales > Sphingomonadaceae > Novosphingobium > Novosphingobium soli. Next base: position 34,674 of record NZ_JBHLWK010000026.1, on the reverse strand, counting down.
GTACCAGTTGGCGCGGAAGCGCAGCACGGGGCGGCCCTCGTGCTTGCACGTGATCGTCGTGCGCATGGCGCCCACCGTGCCGGCCGGGACGCTGCCCGCGGCGATCTGCAGGTCCCGCGTCGTCGGGGACAGTTCCCCATGCGCCTCTATCTCGTCACAGGGTAGCCCGATCGCCTGTGCCACTTGCGACAGCGAGCTGCCGAAATCACCCCTGAGGTGCTCTGCCCGGCGCTGGTCGAACGGCGCCATCGGTGCGGCGAAACCCATGATATGGAACAGCATGTCCGGCGAGTTGCGGCTGGACACGTCGGCGTACTCGTCGATCGTCAGCAACCGGTGCTCGCGCTGCAGCGACAGCAGCGGAATGGCCAGGGCTTCGGTCACGAACCCGGGGCTCGAGCCGGTCGAGTAGATCGAGCTGTTTCCTTTGGCACAGGCCTCCTCGATCCGGGCGCGCTTGTCGGGGTCGATCATCGGCGGGTAGTGGAAGTCGCCGCGGGTGGTGACCACGTTCTTGCCCGAAGCCAGCAGCGCGCAGAGTGCGTCCCAATCCGTGCCCTGGGGCATGTAGAGCACGCAGTCGGCGTCCAGCCCGACGATCTCCTCCAGCGAGTTGGTCGCCGTGATCCCCGTCGCCGGCAGCCCACACAGCTCGCCCGCGTCCTTCCCGGCCTTGTCGGGCGAGCTGACCCAGAGCCCCGCAAGTTCCATGCGAGGATGCTCGATCACCATGCGCAGCGCGCGGGTTCCGACGTTGCCGGTCGCCCACTGCACCACCCGCCAGGTATCCTGCTGCGACATTCGCTTCCTCTCTGCTTTGGCTGAAGATCGGTTTCGTCGAGCCCACCGCCGACCGGCCGCTACCGCAGTCTTGGTGCCGCCTTGATGCCGGGCAATCCCCGGGTGGGAACCGCTCCTCCGCCGATCAGAAGTTGACGCCGAACTCGATCCCGTAGGTCACCGGCTTGCTCCAGTTCGCGCCGATGCCGTAGCTGGAATACTGCGCCTGCGTCCGATAGCGGCTGTTGGTGACATTGTCCCCGAACAGCGCGACGTAGTACCGGTCCTCGGGAGCGTTCCACTGCGCGCGCAACGCCAGCGTCTCGTACCCGCCTTGCCGGAACTGTATGCCCGAGGGGCCGAAGAAGAAGCTGGAGGAGTGGAACAGGTTGCCGGACAGCGCGAGTTCGCCCCCGCCGAGCTGCGTCTCGTAGCGCGCACCCAGGAAGCCGGTAAACTCGGGCGTGCGCTGCATGGTAACGTCGGTGAGCGTGGTGGGCGCGACGACGAAGGTGACGCCGCTTGCGGCGCACCCGGCGGCGGTCACCGGGTCCAGCCCGGCGCAGCGCACATAGACCGGCGCGTTGTTGAACGTCTTGTACCGGGCATGGACGTAGGAGGCACCGGCGTTGAGCTGGAAGGCCGGGGTGAGCTGGTAGTGCAGAGACCCTTCCAGGCCATAGATCTCGGAAGTGGCCGCGTTGATGAGCTCCGCCGTGGCGGTGCGGAAGATCGAGACCTGCAGGTTCTTGTAATCGTAATAGAACGCAGCCGTCTCGAACGAGAGCCCCCGCTCCTCGAACTTGAAGCCGATCTCGTAGGCGTTGATGTCCTCTGGCCGGACATCGTTGCAGACGAAGTTCGTGGCCGGGGTCTGGCACGAGCCGCCGACGTCCAGCAGCGCGGCCTTGTATCCCTTGGTGAACGAGGCATAGACGCTCGTCTTGTCCGTGGGCTTGTAGCGCAGCACGACGCGCGGGGTGAGCTTGTTGTCGGAAATGCTGGGCACCGGCACCTCCGTCGCCACGAAGGCGCGGTTCCAGTACGCATCCACGATCTTGTCGTTGGAGTAGCGCGCGCCGGCGGTGAGGAAGAGCTGGGGCGTGAACTCGTAAGTCGCGTCGATGAACGCCGCGTAGCTCTTCACCGTGGTGCTCGACCCGCCCAGGCGCACGCGCGAGTTGGGATCGTTCCCGGCATTGTCGATGAAGGTGACGTACGTGTCGGTGTTCTCGAAGTAGAACAGCCCCGCGGTCCACTGCAGCTTCGACCCGCTCTTGGAGGTGAGCAGGAATTCCTGGCTCCAGGTCTCGTTGAGGTTCGGCAGGCCGAGCTGGAACAGGTCTGCCCCGGAGTAGTCCAGGTCCTGCGACATGTTGGTGTTTTCGCTGCGGTACTGGCTGTACGAGGTCAGGTCCGCGAAGCCGAGGTCAGCCCGGATCGTGCCCTGGACGACGTCGCTGTTGGAGCGGAAGAACTCGTCCACCGAGCCCGTGGCGATCCTGTTCTTTGCCGTGGTGTAGGTGCCGGGTATGCCGCCGAAGGGCGCGCCCAGTCCGAAGTCGGAAGTGTCCAGGCTTGATGCCAGCATCGTCGAGGGATCGTCGACGTCGCCGTGCTTGTAGCGCAGCAGGAACTCCACGTTGTCGCTCAGTTCGGCCTTGAGGCCCAGGCGCACCGACCAGTTCTCGTACTCACCGACGCGCCGGCCGCTGGAAATGTCGTGCTGCCAACCGTCGCCGCGCCGGTACTGCCCCTCGATGCTGAGCGCCACCCTATCGGAGATGACGTAGTTGGCGAAGCCTTCGGCCCGCGCCTCGTTGTAGCGGCCGTAGCTGGCACGCCCTTCGAACGAATTCGCGTTGGTGTTCGGCTCGCGCGTCGAGACGAGAATGGCGCCGCCCGTGGTGTTGCGGCCGAACAGCGTGCCCTGGGGCCCCTTGAGGACCTGGATGCTGTCCACGCTGATGAGGTCGAAGTCCGCGGCAAGCGGATTCGGCGAATAGAACCCGTCGATGTAGATGCCGACGTTGCCGCCCCCGCCCGAGGTGGTCACGGCGGTGCCGATGCCGCGAATGGTGGGCTGGAAGAAGCCGCCGGCAAAGTCGAAGCGCAAGGCCGGGGTCACCTTGCCGATATCCGCAAGCTGCTGCACGCTCGCCGTCTCCAGAGCGCTGCTGCTGATATTGGTGATCGAAATCGGCACGTCCACCTGCGCTTCCGCGCGGCGCTGGGCCGTCACGATGATCGCGCCGTCGTCTACAGTGGCGGATTCCTGGGCCTCGGCCTGGGCGAAAGCCGGCAGCGGGGCCAGCGCCGAAAAGCCCACCAGCGCGAACACGGACGCGCAAGTCCTTGCGATCTTCACGATCATCCCTCCCATTTGCAATTTTGCTTGACCGTACACGAAGGGGCGCGGGCTGCCAGCGGCCCACTGGACACCTGTCAAACATATCGCGAGGGCAGAATCACCGCATCAGGGGGCGATGTAGCCGATCGTCTCCTGCTGCGGATCGTAGGACTCCGCCTTCCACCGGACGGAGCCGAAAGGCCGCTCCAGCCGGCGGCGGACCCGCCGCCCGTGATGGCTGCGGTTGAAGGCGTCAGCCTGCGCCTGGATGTCGAAGTCGGCCTGTGTGTAGCGCCCCCGCATCCGTAGGTAGTCGCCCCAGGTGGGGCAATGATAGCGCTCGGTCCAGATCGCCGGATCCTCGATGTCGCGCGCGATGGTCCAGTCGAAGGCGCCGATGCGCTTGCGGACGCGCTGCATGGCGACCATCACGGCGTAGAATTCGCGGGCTTGGTCGGGGTTGACGTCGTACTCCACCTCCACCACGATCGGGCCTGATCGCAAGGTCAGCGCCAGGGTTGCGGCGGGCTCGTAGCCGATCTCGACCGAGTCCATGTCGGCGTCCGGCTCCTTGCCTAGCGGAAGCAGGAATCCGAGCAGCGCCGTTGCGGCGACCGCAATGCCCGAGGCGATGAGGGCGAAGGCGACGTCGTAGTTCGTCGCAACGACGCCCCAGGCCCATGCGCCGATGCCGATGCCTGCGGTGATCGCCGAGGAGAACAGCGAGAGCGCGCGCGCCGTCACCCATCGCGGCGCCGAAAGCTGGACGGTGACGTTGAGCATGGCGATGGTCAGGATGTTGCATGCGCCGACCACCAGGAACGCCGCACAGGTCAGCACCAGCGAGTGGCTGAAGCCGATCGCCACCAGCGCCACGCCGGTGCCGATGGCGAAGAGCCGGACGGCTCCCTCGGTCGAGAGCGCCGCCTGGATCTGGCTGACGAACAAGGCTCCTGCGACCGCGCCAACGCCCTGTGCGCCGAGCAGGATGCCGAAGGTCGCTGCATTGCCGGCCAGAAGGTCCTTCGCGATGAGCGGAGCGAGAGCCGAGGCGGTCGCCGTCGTCAGCCCGAAGGCGAGGACCCGCAGCAGCGCTGTGCGTACCGCCGGCGCGTGAAGAGCATAGCGGGCACCGGTCAGGATCGCGCGGTCGATCCGCTCCGGTGGCAACCGCGAGGGTACGTGCCGGCGGCGCCACAGGAAGAAGGCGACCAGCAGCGGCAGGTAGAGCAGCGAGGTCATGCCGAACACGGCCTTCACCCCGTAGACGACGACGATCACCCCGCCCAACGCCGGACCGAAGCTGCGCGCGACGTTGTAGCTGATCGTGCCCAGCGCCACGGCGGCGGGCAGGTGCGCCCGCGATACCTGCTCGGGGATGGAGGCCTGCCACGAGGGGGAGAACAGCGCCACGCCCGCGCCGATGAGGACGCAGAACGCCAGCAGCAACCACGGTGTCGTCAGCTCGAGGAAGGTGACGCCCGCCAGCACCGCCGCGCTCACCGCGCTGAAGGTGAGCCCGGTGATGGCGATGCGCCGCCGGTCGAACATGTCGGCGATCGCGCCGGCCGGCAGCGTGACCAGCATGAGCGGGATCATCAGAGAGGTCTGGACGAGCGCCACCATCGCCGGCGAATTGCTGAGCCGCGTCATCTCCCATTGCGCGCCGACGCCGAGAAACAGCTGGCCGAAGTTGGAGAACAGGCTCGCCGTCCAGATGTTGCGGAACGTGCGTTCGCGCAGCGGCGCGAAAGGCCCGCCTGCCTGTGTCTCGTTGGCCGCTGCCGCACCGCCTGTCATGGCCAAATCTATCCTGCCCTGTCCCGTTCGAGGTCGATGTTGTCTCCCCGACCGGCCACGTCAAGCCGCACGCGCCGCCGATCCCGCTCCTGCCCCCCCATGCGATATGCTAACCTTAGTCAGCAATCGCTGCGGCGATAGCGCCCGCGGCTGATTGCAAAAGCCTGAGCGGCCCCGCATCACGCCTGAAACGCGCGCTTTCCTGCGCGCCCGACATCCAAGGAGACCCCCGTGACCGAGGCCTACATCATCGACGCCGTGAGGACGCCGCGCGGAATCGGCAAGATGGGCAAGGGTGCCCTGTCGCAGATGCACCCCGAGCACCTCTCAGCCACCGTGCTCGCCGCCATCAAGGAGCGTAACGACCTGGATACCGCCGACGTCGACGACGTGATCTGGGGCGTCTCCGCAGCGCTCGGCCTGCAAGCGGGCGACATCGGGCGCATGGCAGCGCTCGATGCCGGTTATGACGTCAAGGCCGGTGGCGTCACGCTCAATCGCTTCTGCGGCTCCAGCCTCACCGCGACCAACCTGTCGGCGGCGATGATCATGTCGGGCATGGCCGATCTCATGGTCGCCGGGGGCATGGACATGCTCTCCTATGCCAACGCCTATGGCATGAAGATGCGTGAGGCCGGGGTCGGTAGCGCGGGAATGGGCGCGGGCAATCCCCGCCTCCAGGCCAAGCACCCGCAGTCCAACCAGGGCGTCGCCGCCGACGCGATCGCGGCGATGGAAGGCATCACGCGCGAGGAACTGGAAGCGCTGGGGGTCGAGAGCCAGCGCCGTGCGGCCGTGGCCATGGCCGAAGGCCGTTTCGACAGGTCGACCATCGTGGTCCGCGACGACGAAGGCAACGTCATCCTCGATCATGAGGAATACCCCCGCCCCGACACCACGGCCGAGAGCCTGTCGCAGCTCAAGCCCGCGTTCGAGATGTTCTACAACATGCCGTCCGCGCCGGGTGGGAAGACGTATGCGGAGCTCATCAACCAGGTCTATCCGGACGTCGAGATCAAGCCGATCCACCATGTCGGCATTTCCTCGGGCGTCGTCGACGGCGCCTCGGCCATCCTCCTCGCGTCGAAGGAGTACGCGCAGGCCCATGGCTTGAAGCCGCGCGCGCGGATCGTGGCGATGGCGGAAACCGGGGACTGCCCCACGCTCATGCTGAACGGACCCGTGCCGGCCGCCCGCAAGGTGCTCGCAAAAGCGGGCCTCGCCACGGACGACATCGACGTCTTCGAAGTGAACGAAGCCTTCGCGGTGGTCGTAGAGAAGTTCATCCGCGACCTTGACCTCGACCGCGCAAAGGTCAATCCGAACGGAGGCTCGATCGCGCTCGGGCATCCGATCGGCGGCACTGGCGCCATCCTGATCGGCACCGCCCTCGATGAACTCGAGCGGACCGGCGGGCGTTACGGTCTCGTCACGATGTGCGCGGCGGGCGGTATGGCCCCGGCGATCATCATCGAACGCGTGTGACGGCGCAGGACAAGGAGCAATGCGTGGCGACTGACGTCGAAGACAAGCCGCAAGGGACGATCATGAACCCGCTGGAAATGCGGGACGAAAGCCCGAAGCGGCAGGTCGGGCTGCGCATGACCATCATCGCGCGGCTGCAGCGGAACAACTTCGACCGCAAGGTGGCCGCGCTCAACGTCACGCGTTCGCAGTGGGCGATGATCGCGATCGTCGCCCGCTATCCCGGCTCCACGCAGCGCACCATCGCCGAATACCTCGAGATGTCGGAGGCCTCGGCCGGCCGCCTGATCGACCGCCTCTGCGCGGACGGCCTGCTGGAACGCCGGGACCGGCGCGACGACAGGCGCGCGCGCGCCGTTTATCTGACGGAACAGGCCAAGCCCCTGCTCGACCAGCTCGGCGCCATCGCTTCCGACAGCGAACAGCGCATGTTCAGCGGATTCTCGGACGACGAAGTCGACCTGCTGCTGAACTTCATGACCCGCATCTACGAGAACGTCAGCCGCGGCTGACCCGACGCCTCCCGGGCGTCTCGCCGTGCACGGCGCTCGCGTCCACAACGAAAAGGGCGACGCCATCGGCGCCGCCCTTTCCTTCTTGAGAGCTCGTAGGAGGCTTACTTCGCCGAAGCGAGTTCCTTCTTCGACATCGAGGTGGTGACCTTGCCACCCACGTCGCTGAGGCTCGAAGCCGGCACGGTCACGAGGCGGCCGGCCAGGATGACCTGCGGGTTGCCGTCGGCGGTGACGCGGTAGATCGGGGCGATGCGGGTGCCCTCGGCCGAGTAGAGCATCTTGCCGGCGTTCACGGCAACGGCCGCCGACGATTCCTCGGTGGCTTCACGGACCTGGGTGGTCTCGGCAAGAGCAGCAGCCGGCAGAGCGGCGACGGTGGCGAGCGCAACGAGCGAGGCAAACTTCTTCATGGTGTGTCTCCGAAACTGCGAACCTGAGGAGTGGGTGTATTCAACTTACTAAGCTGAGTTAGTATTTCTAACGCGTTGGGTCAATTGCTATTGTTGCAACTGCTAACGCAAATCCGGCAACATCATCGCTGCGGCGGGATCTGCGCCGAAGGAGGCGGGGCCGCGCCTCTGCAACCCCTGCAAACCTGCCGGACTTGGGCCATGATCGTCCGCACGATGGCCTGTGCGGTTGATCCTCCCAAGCAATGCGAGCACATCGGGGTCACTGTCGCAAACGGCTGATGAACGGCCCGCGGCCGGCAATCACAAGACAATGGGTAGGGACTGGCAGCAGATGTCGACAAAGGTCATGCAGGGCGTTCGCGTTCTCGAAGTGGCGCAGTTCACCTTCACACCTGCGGCCGGTGCAGTCCTCGCCGACTGGGGCGCGGACGTGATCAAGATCGAGCACCCGGTCCGGGGCGATACGCAGCGCGGCTTCCTCAACATGGGCGGCGTCACGCTCGACCCGCTGCGGCACACCTTGTTCGAGCACCCCAACCGCGGCAAGCGCAGCGTCGGCATCGACCTCTCCACGGCCGAGGGGCAGGAGGTGCTCTACGAACTCGCCAAGCAGTGCGACGTGTTCCTCACCAACTACCTCCCGCAGGTGCGGCAGAAGAACAAGTTCGACGTCGAGCACATCCGCGCCGCCAACCCGAACATCATCTATGCCCGGGGTTCGGCGCTGGGCAACAAGGGCCCCGAGCGTGAGGTCGGTGGCTTCGACGGCACCTGCTTCTGGTCGCGGAGCGGCATCGCCTACTCGATGACGCCGGAGGAACTGGGCGCCCCGCTGTCGCAGGGCATCCCGGCCTTCGGCGACTCCATCGGCGGCATGTTCATCGCCGGGGGCATTTCCGCGGCGCTGTTCCACCGCGAGAAGACCGGGGAGGCGACGGAGCTGGACGTCTCGCTCCTCTCGACGGCCGCCTGGGCCTCGGGCGCGCTCATCGCGCAGGTCGCCGAGACCGGGATTCTCACGCGCAACCCGATGCCGGGTTCCGGCGGGGCGACGCGCAATCCGTTCATGGGCAACTACCAGACGAGCGACGGCGGCACGATCAACCTGTGCACGATCTCACCCACCGGGCACATCCGCAGCCTGTTCGAGCATGTCGGCGTGCCCGAGGCGGCGGAAGACCCGCGCTTCTCGGAACCGCGCGCGCTGTTCGAGAATGCCGGCGCCGCCAGCGACATCCTGGTCAAGGCCTTTGCCGAGCACCCGTTCGAATACTGGCGCCAGCATCTCAAGAGCTTCTCGGGCCAGTGGGCTCCCATCCAGAGCTTCCAGGATCTCCTCACCGACGAGCAGGCGCTGGCGAACGACATGATCGTCGAGGTCGAGGGCGCGGACGGTGGTGCCCCGCTCAAGCTGGTGCGCGGCCCGGTGCAGTGGAACGGCGAGCCGGTCGAGACCTCGCGTTCCCCCCAGGCCTCGGAGCACACCGAGCTGGTGCTCATGGAAATGGGCATCGAATGGGACCGCATCGAGGAATGGAAGGCCAAGGGCGCGATCGCCTGATCGCGCCTCGGGCCCTGGGGAGAAGAGAAGGACGATGACGCAGGTGATGGCAGGCGTACGGGTGCTCGAAGTCGCCCAGTTCGTCTTCGTCCCTGCGGCGGGCGCGGTCCTGGCCGAATGGGGCGCGGACGTCATCAAGGTCGAGCATCCGGTCCGCGGCGACACGCAGCGCGGCATGCTCACCATCGCCGGCGCGCGCCTCGACCCGGTGGTCAACCCGATGATCGAGCATCCCAACCGCGGCAAGCGGAGCATCGGGGTCGACGTGGGCACGCCGGAAGGTCAGGCGCTGATCTACGAACTGGCCAAGAGCGCCGACGTGTTCCTCACCAACTACCTTCCCGCGGCCCGTCAGAAGCTCAAGATCGACGTCGAGCACATCCGTGCGGCCAATCCGGACATCGTCTATGCACGCGGCACCGGCTTCGGGGACAAGGGCCCGATGCGCGAGCGCGGCAGCTTCGATGCGACGGCGTTCTGGATCCACTCCGGCCTTGGCCATGCCATGACGCCGCAGGAGTTCGGCGTGCCGCTGACGATGGGCGTGGGCGGCTTCGGCGATTCGATCAGCGGCATGTACCTTGCGGGCGGGATCGCCGCCGCGCTGTACAAGCGAGGCCAGACCGGCGAGACCTCGGAAGTGGACGTCTCGCTGCTCAACAGCGCGATGTGGTCGATGGGCCAGGTCGTCGCGCCGTACCTCCACACCGGCACGATGATGCGGGTAGGCACGCCGCAGGCCGGAGGCGCCAGGGTCAATCCCTTCCTGGGGCACTTCCCGACCGCGGACGGGCGGGTCATCAGCCTGTTCATCATGGTGCCCGATCCCTACATCCGCGACACCTTCGAGCACCTGGGCATCCCCGAGGCGGCGGACGATCCCCGCTTCGCCGACGCCCTGTCGCTGATGGAGAACAGCGAGGCTGCCAGCGCGCTCATCACCACGACCATCGCCGCGCAGCCCTTCGCCTACTGGTGCGAGCGTCTGCAGACGATGCGCGGCCAGTGGGCGGCGGTGCAGACGCTGCTCGACCTCGGGGAGGATCCCCAGGCCATCGCCAACGACAGCTTCGTTGAGGTGGAGCCGATCGACGGCTCAGCGCCGATGCGGATCGTGCGCAGCCCCGTCCAGTTCGACCATCTCCCCTTCGCGACGCCCCGCGCGCCGCAGCTATCCGAACATACTGAGACGGTACTTCTCGAGCTGGGCCTTGAATGGCCCGAGATCGAGCGCCTAAAGCAATCCGGTGCGATCGCGTGAGACAACGCAAGTCCACCCGGACCGAACGCAAACACGAGAGATGAAGGAACCTGGAATGAAGCCTGGAACTCGCCTGAAGAGCGCCGCCTGCGACACCGAAGTCATGGTGATCCGCGCCGCCGACGGCCAGATCGCGTGCGGCGGCGCACCGATGGGCGAGGCCAAGCCGGCCGACGCGGCGCCGCTTGCGGCCGACTTCTCGGCAGGGACGCTGATGGGCAAGCGCTACGTCGATGCGGAGGGCAAGTACGAGCTGCTCTGCGTCAAGCCGGGCAAGGGCTCGCTCAGTGTCGACGGCATCGCCCTCGTCGTCAAGGATGCCAAGCCCCTTCCCGCCTCCGACTGACCTTCCTCCCTCCGACAGGCACACCGCAAACCGATGAACATCGCTCTCCTACTCGAAATGGCGGCCGAAGCCGCGCCGGACCGCATCGGCCTCGTATGCGACGGCAAGCGCTGGACCTACGGCGATCTGCTCGCCGCCGCCCGCGGAGCGTTCATGCTGATCCAGGACAGCGGCGCCGACTACGTCGCGCTGCTGGACGAGAGCAGCGAGGCGGCGGTGATCGCGGTCTTCGGCGCGGCACTGGCCGGCGTGCCCTACTGCCCGCTGAACTACCGCCTGCCCGACGGGGACCTGGCGGCGCTGCTGGGCCGCATCGCACCCGCGCTGGTGATCGGAGACGAGGAACGCGTGCTGCGCATCACCGGTGACGGCGAGGCGGGCGATTGCGGGCATACGATCCTCTCGCGCGAGGAGTTCACGCTCAAGGCACAGGAAACGGTGCCGGGCGACGACGCACGCGAGTACGATCCCGGCGAAGGTGTGGCCATCCAGCTGTTCACCAGCGGCACCACGGCCGCGCCGAAGGCTGCGATCCTGCGCCACTCGAACCTGCTCGGCTACATCCTCGGCACGGTGGAGTTCGCCAGCGCGGACGAGGCCGACGCCGCGCTCGTCGTCGTGCCGCCTTACCACATCGCGGGCATCTCGGCGCTGCTCTCCTCGATCTACGCGCAGCGCAAGATCGTGATGCTGCCCAGCTTCTCGCCCGAGGGCTGGCTGGCGCTGGTCCAGGCGGAGGCGATCACCAATGCCTTCGTCGTCCCCACCATGCTGGCGCGCATCGTGGAGGCCATGGAGAAAGGCATCACAGGCGAGACCGCCAGCCTTCGCGCCATCGCCTATGGCGGCGGCAAGATGCCGCTCGAAGTCATCCACAAGGCGCTGGAGCGCTTCCCTTCGGCAGGCTTCACCAACGCCTACGGCCTGACCGAAACCAGCTCGACCATCGCGCTGCTCGGCCCGGACGAACACCGCGAGGCGCTGGCGTCCGATGACCCGAAGGTGCGCGCGCGGCTCACCTCGCTCGGCAAGCCGATCCCCACCGTGGAGATCGAGATCCGCGGCGAAAACGGCGAGGTCCTGCCCGCCGGTGAGCCTGGCGAGATCTACGTGCGCGGGGAGCAGGTCTCCGGCGAGTACAAGGAGAAGAGCGCGCTCGATCCCGAAGGCTGGTTCCCCACCCGCGATGCAGGCTACATGGACGAAGACGGCTACCTCTTCCTCTCCGGGCGCGCGGACGACGTGATCGTGCGCGGCGGGGAGAACATGTCGCCCGGCGAGATCGAGGACGTCCTGCTCACGCATCCGGCCGTGGTGGACGCCTGCGCCTGCGCCATTCCCTCGGTTGAGTGGGGCGAGGCGGTGGGCGTCGCCATCGTCACGCGCGACGGGCACGACACCCCGGCGGAGGCCGAGCTGAAGGAACTCGTCCGCTCGCGCCTTCGCTCCTCGCGCGTGCCCGAGAAGGTCGCGTTCGTGGCGGAGCTGCCCTACAACGAAATGGGCAAGCTGCTGCGGCGCAAGGTGAAGGAAGTCCTTGCCGGTTGAGGACGCCTCCACCAGCCCGGCGATCCCGCTGGCGCGCTGGGCGAGCCGACAGTTGCAGGCCATGGCTCTCGCGCAGGACAGCCGCGCGCTGGCTGCCCTCGACGGCCCCACCCTCTTGGGCGAGCGCGGATCGAACGGTCGCTATGTGATCGCCGGACCGGTGTCGGCGGGGCTCGGCGGCAGCCGGCTCCTGCCCACGCGGGACGGCGGCTGGTTCGCACTCACCCTGATCCGGGATGTCGATCGCGAACTGCTTCCCGCCTTGTTCGGCGATCCGGACGTGGACACGGGCGACTGGAGCGCCATCGCAGAGCACGTGCTGCGGCATGATTGCGACCATCTGGTATCCACCGGGCGCACGCTGGGCTTGCCGGTGGCCTCCGCGGACGAGACACCAGCCTCGCCTCCCGTCACGGTCCTGCAGCAAGGGCTTCGCCGCGACCGGTCCCGTGACCAATGCCGCGACCACAGGCCCCTCGTCGTCGATCTCTCCGCGACCTGGGCGGGCCCCTTGGCCGGGCACCTGCTCTGGCAGGCGGGCATGGAGGTGGTGAAGGTGGAGAGCCTCACCCGCCCCGACCTTATTCGTCGCGACGATCCCTTCACCTTCGATCGCATCAACCAGGGCAAGGCCAGCCTCCTGGTGGACTTCGGCAGCGGTGCCGAAAAGGCCCGCCTGGTCGAGCTCATCCGCCGCGCCGACGTGGTGATCGAATCCTCGCGGCCGCGTGCCCTGCGCCAGCTGGGGATCGACGCGGATGCCTTGGTGCGAGAAGTGCCGGGGCTCGTCTGGCTGTCGATCACCGGTCACGGAGCCACCGCCGAAGCCGCCAACTGGACGGGAATCGGGAATGACTGCGGAGTCGCCGGCGGCCTGACGCGCGCCATGGCCGAGGCGGGCGGCGGCATCGGCTACGTGGGAGACGCCATCGCCGATCCTCTCACCGGCATCACTGCGGCGCGCGAGGGCCTCGCCGCCTTGCGCGAGGGCGCAGGCCGGCGCATCGGGCTTGCCATGAGCGCGATAGCCGCCATGGCGCTCGCCGAGGAACGGGCGCATGACGAGGCCGCTTTGCGGGCGGAGCTGCTCGCCTGGGGTCTCGCGCGGGGCAAGCCCTTCCCCCGCGTCCGCCCGCGGCCGCTCCGCGGCGAAGTCCGCTCGCTCGGTGCCGACACCGCGCGCTACCTGGGCGCGCCGGTGCGATGCTGATCCGGGGCGCCGAGGTCTGGCGGCACGGGCGGGCCGACGTCCGACTGGCGGGCGGCACGATCGCCGCCGTCGGCACTTTGACGCCGCTTCCCGGCGAGCCCGTGATCGACGCGCAGGGCGGCCTGCTGCTGCCCGGACTGCACGATCACCATATCCACCTTGCGGCGCTGGCCGCCCGGCGGGCATCGCTCGACTGCGCGAAGATCCGGGACGAGGGGGAGCTTGCCCGGCTCCTGCGCGCGCCCGGCACGGGGTGGCTGCGCGCCACCGGCTTCGATGAGGGCGCGACCGGCGGGTTCCTGCCCGACGCCGAAATGCTCGATCGCATCGTTCCCGACCGGCCGCTGCGGGTGCAGCACCGCACGGGGCGCATGTGGCTGCTCAATTCGCGCGCGCTGTCCGAACTCCTGGTCGCCGGCCCTCCTCCCCCCGGGATGGAGCGCGCTGGTGATCGCTTCACCGGACGGCTCTTCGACGAGGACGCGTGGCTGCGAAAGGCACTGGGCAGCACGCCGCCGGATCTGGGTGCCGTGAGTGTCGAACTCGCCCGCCATGGCGTGACGGGGATGACGGACATGTCGCCCCGCAACGATCCCGCCTTTGCGCGCCACATCGCTGAGCAGCGGGCCGGCAGGCGCCTGCTGCAGCCGACCGTACTGGCGGGGGCCCTCACCCTGGCCCTCGCGCGCGAGGACGGATGGCGCATCGGGCCGCTGAAGCTGCACCTTCATGAGGCCGCCCTGCCCGACTTCGACGAGGCCTGCGGCACCGTGCGGGCAGGTCACGAGCAGGGGCGCGCGGTGGCGATCCATTGCGTCACCGAGGTGGAGCTGGTCTTCGCGCTGGCCGTGCTGGAGACCGCCAGCGCGGTTCCGGGAGACCGCATCGAGCACGTTTCGGTCGCGCCATCCGAGCTGGTGGCCCGCATGCGCGCGCTCGGTCTGCAGGCCTGCGTGCAGCCCCACTTCATCGCCGAGCATGGTGACCGCTACCTGCGCGATGTCGAGCCGCGGCACCACCGCGATCTCTACCGGCTGGCCACGCTGAGGGACGCGGGGCTCGTCCTCGCCGGGGGCAGCGACGCGCCTTACGGGAGCGCGAACCCGTGGCAGGCGATGGCGGCGGCGCACGCCCGAACCACTGCCGCGGGCCTCCCGATCGGTCCGGATGAGGCGCTGTCTCCCGAGGAGGCCGTGGCGCTGTACCTAGGCGACGGGCTCGACCTGTCGCGCGAGCGCCGCGTCGCGGTGGGCGCAGCGGCCGATCTATGCCTCCTCGACCGCTCCTGGGCCGAGGCCAGCGTGGACCTCGCCGCGGTGACGGTCAGCGCCACGGTCGTCGCCGGACATGTCGTCCACCAGCGCATCGACGAGGCCCCAGGCGTGCGCCTGGCGCGCGCCCACTCGCCGGCCTGACAGCACCATCAGAGCCGTCCGCTGGCGCCCTATGCGCCGGGTTAGAGAGACGCAGCCCCCAGCCCCCGGCAGGATGCCCATGGCAAGTTCGGGCAGCTGGAACCATGACCGGCTGGTCGCCGTCACGCGGCCGGCGAACGCCGCCAGTTCCAGCCCGGCTCCCACGCAGGCGCCGTCGACGTGGGCGTTGAAGCGCTCGCGGCAGTGGATCGCCTCGCGCGCAGGAAGCGTACGGCAGCGGATCATATGCGCCTGCGCCGGATCCCTGGTGGTGCCGAACTCGTCCAGGTCCGCGCCGAGGCTGAAGGCCTTGCCCGCCCCCATTAGGGTGAAGCGCCGGATGGTGCGATCGAGGTTCACCAGTGAGAACGCCTCGTGCAGCGCGTCGCGCATCGCCCGGTCGATGGCGTTGCCGGTGCCGGGGCGATCGAGTTCGGCCGTGACCTCGTCCTCCCGCCGGGTGAGCATGACGCGTCCTTCCGGCACCGCACCCGTCCGGGGGACGCGACCTGCGATCCACGCCTTGTGCGCCTCGCTCCCCTGCAGCATCGCATAGGCCCACGACTCTGCATCAAGGCCCGCTTCCCACGACAGCGAAGGGAGCACCCGGAGCAATTGCACCAGAGTCGCGGCGGCGAACGGCTGTGCCAACGCGGCCGCGACGAGTGGCCTCGCTTCATCCCGCGTGGCGACCACCGTATCCATGTACGTGGCCAGGGGATGGGCTGCATCGCCTATCCCGATCACCGGGCAGGCGGGGATTCGCGGGCCCTCTATGTTCGGCGGCACCTGGTCGAGAGACACGAGCAGGATCGCCTGATCCCAGCCTTGTCCGTGCTGGACAAAGTCGTGAACCGACTGCGTCAAATGGCCCAAATCCAAGGTTCTTCTTCGATTCCAGAGTGATTGCCACGGTTCGATGCGGAACATGGACCGGAGCGGCGCCGTTGACCAGTCCCCGCGCTCCCGACATACTCGAACGCGTCGGGAGGAGCGAGCGGAAGCGGATGCATCCGTTCCCGAGGCAGCCAAGCTCCCCATCAGGTTCGTATACAAAAGTGGTGCTTGATGAACACCGCTGTTGATGCTAACCCAAGTCAGCAAAAAACGAGAATGACTCAGTTATCTGGGCAACGACTCGGGGATTGAGGCACTCGGCAAGAAGATCGAGTTCATCAACCAATCGGAGGGAGGAGAGACCTCATGGCTGGCAAGACGTCGTCATCGAATAAGGCTAAGATCGCAAGGCGCGTGATCGAGGTACTGGAGTACTTCGACGATGCCCATCGCGAAGCAACTGTCATGGACATCGTGCGGCGCTACAATCGCCCGCAGTCCAGCACTTCGGAACTTCTGTCGAGCCTGGTGGAACTCGGGCTTCTTCACAAGGATCCCTATTCCCGCGCCTACAGCCTCACCCCGCGCGCGGCGCTGATCGGCACCTCCGGCCAGCCCGAACTGGTGCGCGACGGGCGGATCGTGCGCCTGATGGACCGTCTGGTGGCGCAGACCGGCCTCTCGGTCGCCCTGCACTCGATGGTCGGCCTCGACGCGCAGATCGTGAACTGGCGCCATGGTCCGCGTGCGCTTGCCGCCACGCGCGAACTGGCCGGCGGCGTCAAGGAGCCGCTGGCCCGCAGCGCCCCGGGCTGGCTGATGCTGTCCACGGTCGCGCGCCAGCGCTGCGAGGGCATGGTGCGCCGCCTGAACGCGGAAGCCGCCGAGCAGGAGAAGTTCGCCTTTTCCGAGATGATGGCCCGGATCGACGGCTGTCGCGAGCCGCGCCACCTGTTCGGCCCTGCCGGCTTCGGCACGGGCGCGGATGCCCTCAGCGGCCTCGTCCCGCGCCAGCCCGAAGGCCACCCCCTGGTGGTCAGCGTGATCTACGGCAAGGACGACAAGGTGAATCCGGAAGCGCTGTTCCAGTGCCTGAGCGACGCCATGCGCGCCTGCCTGCCGGACGGCCCTTCGCACCACCATCACCAGCAGTCGACGGTCGAGCAGTTCTCGCACGCCGCCTGATCCATTCCGAACCCAACGGAAAGCACCCCGCGAGGCCACTTGCGGGGTGCTTTTTTTTTCGCGTCAGGCGATGATGCCGGGATACCCCCCCTGCCCCGCGGCCGGGGATCGCTCCCCGACCGCGGAGGGCGCGTGTCGGTCAGGCCTCCTGCGCCATGCGGCTCATCCGATCGGCATCCTCGTGGCGCACGAACATCTTCATGATGTCGCCCGAAGTCACCGGGCGCACTTCGCCCTCCGCCAGGGGCCGCTCGCCCAGCGAGGACTTGGGCGTCACGTCGACGCCGGCCTGGCGCGCCTTTTCGCGCAGCGCGCCCACCGTCAGGTCCGCCTTCGCGTGATGTTGGAAGGGATCGAAACGGAACCAGCGCATTGCGTTCAGGTGCGTGATCTTGTCGATCTGCGCGTCCGTGAGGTGATTGATCGTAGGCCACAGCCGCTCCGGCACCTCGGGCCACAGCGTGTCCGAGTGCGGGTAGTCGCACTCGTAGGCGATGTTGTCCTCGCCGATGAAGCCGATGTTCTGCAGGCCGAAGGCATCGTCGATGAAGCAGTTGAGGAAGTGCCGCCTGAACATCTCGCTCGGCTTCAGCTGCTGGAAGCGCGAGTGGGTCCAGTACTTGTGGCGCGAGTTCGAGAAGTCGGCGCGCTCGGTGAAATAGGGCACCCAACCGATCGACCCCTCGGACAGGGCGATGCGCAGGTCCGGGTAGTCGTGCAGCGCCTCCAGTTGCAGCCAGTCCGACGCGGCATAGGCAATCGTCATCGGCATGGTCGAGATCCACGCTTCGATCGGCGTCTCCATGGAGGCATGCGGAGCCGGGTTGCCGCCGCCGATATGGAGGCAGATCGTCATGTCGAGGTCGTTGATCGCCTTGTAGAACGGATCCCAGTACGCGTTGTGGATGCTGGGAAGCCCCTGGCAGGTCGGGTTTTCGCTGATCGAGACCGTATGGCACCCCTTGTCCGAAACGCGCTTCAGCTCGGCCAGGGTCGCGTCCATGTTCCACGTCGGCAGGATGGCGCAGGGAATGAAGCGGCCGGGGTGGGACCCGCACCATTCGTCGATATGCCAGTCGTTGTAGGCGCTCACGTGCTTGACCGCGAGGTCCTTGTCGGGGACGCGGTGGAGCCGCCCGCCGGCGAAATCGAACACCGAGCCGAAGTTGAGCGAGGCCGCGATGCCGTTGACATCCATGTCCTTCACGCGCTCGTCGACCATGTAGACGCCCTCGCGCAACTGGTCGAGCGAGGTGGGCTCCATCCCGTATTCCTCGAAGGGCCGCCCGACCACCGCGTTGAGCGCCACCGAGGCGAAGCTCTGGCCCTGGTACACCCACACGTCCTTGCCGTTGTCGTCCTTCACCAGCTTCGGCGCGCTTTCGAGCAGCGCACCCGACAGGTGGTTCTTGAACATGTCCGGCGGCTCGCTGATGTGGTCATCGACGCTGATGATGACCATGTCGTTCATTTCCATCTCTCGTCTCCCTTGATCGTGGATGCCGGTGCTTCTTCCCGTTGTTCTGGTTCTTGTCCTTGTCCGGCGCGCGTGACGGCGAAGCGCGTGCGCAGCCGGTCCAAACGCTGCGGCGTCTCGCGGGTGAAGTCCTCCATGGGCGCGGGTCCCACGGCCTTTCCCGCCCGCTCCGGCTGCATCGTGAAGCAGCTCGGCCGGTGAAACAGCGCAGCGCGCTTTTCCTCGTCGGAATACGTGCGGCTGTGAGCCACCAGGCCCGCCCACTGGAGCAGGCGCGCCGCTTCCTGGCGGGCGCCGGACAGGCCTGAGATCCAGTCCCGCAACGAGAGGAGCGAGAGCCCCCGGATCTCCAGGGGCTCGATCAAGGTCCCGTCCTGCTCCACCCACCGGTGCAGCGCCGTACCGCCGCCGCGGATCTCCAGCACGCGCTCACCCGCGTCCGGGTCGCTGACGGCGATCTCGTAGGCTTGGGGCGCGCGATCGCTCGCATGCGCGGCGGCCAGGACCGCGAGGTCGTGCAGATGGGTGCAGTTCGCCTGCTTTTCCCGCCTGGCGGTCACCTCTCTCAGCGGCTGACCCATGAACGTGCGACGGAGTGCCTCCTGCGCCCCCGGGCAGGTCGTCCAGGGCGCCCGGTCCATGAAGGCCTCCACGCCCGTCACGATCCCGTCCCGGTGCCGTAGCTCCACCGCCATGGCGTGCAGGTCGTCCTCCAGCAGCGCAAGAACGCGGCCGGCCGGGTCATTCCCCGCAGGCTCGACCCGGAGGAAGCGCCGGTAGCCGGGCAGCAGGAACGCATCTGCGGGCGCACAGGCGATCACGGCGCTCCTTTCCCAAGACGGATGATCCGCCCGGCAGGCCCGCCCATCGTGGGTCTTCAGCCTTGCCGTTCACGTCCGAGACTATCGCTCCCGCACCGCCCAGGCCATACGGCAAGCGCCGGATCACCAGCCATCGCATGTGCGATTGGCATCCCCGTGCGGGGGCACTGCCCTTGCCCCGGGCGGCGGGAGAGCGAGCCCGTCGCCGACATCGCCGACACTCTCCATCGCGCCCGCGATTGCCACCCGGGCCGGATTGAACGCCTTCGCAACCTGTGTTCAGGACCGATGCGAGAGGCGTGCCTGTCCGCCCCGATCGACAACGATAAGCCCCGGGAAAGCCTGCCATGAACTTCGATCTGACCGACGAACAGGAAATGATGCGCGACACCTTCGCGCGCTTTCTCGACGAGAATTCCAGCACGGTGCGCGTGCGCAAGGCGCATGAGACGGCCGGCTTCGACAGCGCCTTGTGGAGCGGGCTCGCCGACCTCGGCGCCTTCGCCATGCGCGTGCCGGAAGATGCGGGCGGCATGGGGCTCGGACTGTTCGACGCGGCGCTGCTGATGGAAGAGGCCGGGCGGACGCTGGTTTCCGGGCCGCTCGCCGAAGCGCTCGTCGCCGCCCGCCTGCTGGGCCAGCTGGGCGGGCAGGAAGACCTTCTGGAGCAGGCGATCGCCGGCGAGGCGGTGGTCACCATCGCCATGCACGACCTTGCCGAGCGGCCGAAGCAGTGGATCGCGGGCGGGACGGTGGCGCGGGCCGTGATCGCCCGGCGCGGCTCCGAAGTGGTGCTCGCGGTTCTGGCCGAAGGTGCCGCGAAGGCCGAGGAGAACCTCGCCACTACCCCCATCGCCGAGATCGAACTCGCCGCCGCGGAGCTGACCGTGCTCGCGTCCGGCGAGGAAGCGGTGCAGGCGTTCGGCGCCGCGTTGGAGGAGTGGAAGCTCTACATGGCCGTCGCGCTCTCCGGCCTCGGCCGGCAGGCGCTGCAGATGGCGGCCGCCTATGCCGGCGAGCGCAAGGCCTTCGGCCAGCTCATCGGCACCTTCCAGGGCATCTCGCACCCGCTTGCCGACCTCGTGTGCGACACCGACGGTGCCAAGTTCCTCGCGTGGAAGGCGATCCGCGACATCTTCGACGGCTCGGCGGAAGCCGGCCCGACGATCTCGCTCGCCTACTGGTACGCCTGCGACGCGGCGGCGCGCGCGGTGGCGCAGGGGCTGCACACCTTCGGCGGCTACGGCCTGTCGAACGAGTACGACATCCACCTCTACAACCTGCGGGCCAAGGCCTGGCCGCTGGTCGCGGGCGACCCGGCGCTCGCGCTGGAGGAAGCCGGCCGCCGGCTCTATGCCGGAGAGCAGCCCGCGCTGCCGGAATCGGGCGAGGTGCCCCTCGACTTCGACCTCGGGGACGAGGCGCGGCAGGTCTGCGCCGAGATCGCCGAGCTCTTCGCCACCAAGGTGACGCCGGAGCAAAAGGCCAAGTTCCACTACTCCTGGGAAGGCTACGTCCCCGAAGTCCACAAGATGCTGGCCGAGCACAATCTGCTCTTCCCGGGCCTACCGGAGCATCTCTCCGGCCGCAACATCACGCCCTACGCCCGCATCGCGGCGATGGGCGAGATGGAACGGCAGGGCTACAACACGCCCGGCGCGAACGTGGCCGCGATGGTCGCCATGGTGATCGACAAGTACGGGAGCGACGAGCTCAAGGCCGAAGTGCTGCCGCAGATCGTCAACGGCGACGTGCTCTGCTCGCTGGGCTACTCCGAGCCGTCCTGCGGCTCCGACGTCTTCGCCGCGCAGTGCAAGGCGACGCAGCAGGAAGACGGCTCCTGGCGCATCGACGGCACCAAGATGTGGACCAGCGGCGCCAACCTCTCCACCTACGTGCTGATGCTCACACGGACCAACCCGGATGTGCCCAAGCACAAGGGCCTGACCATGTTCATCGTCCCGCTCAAGACGGAGGGCGTCACCGTCCAGGCGGTCCACACCTTCCAGGACGAGCGCACCAACGTCACCTTCTACGACGGGGTGGTGGTGCCGGACTCGTGGCGCCTGGGCGAGATCGACGGCGGCGTGAAGACGATGAGCGCCGCGCTCGAGCTGGAGCACGGCGGCGGCTTCTCCAAGGTCATGAAGGCCATGATCGAGGCGGCCGAGGCGCTGACCGAAGAGCTCGGCATTGCCGGCGAGGTGCGCACGCAGTGCCGCCTGGCGCGCAGCGTGGCGCACTTGTGGATCTCCGACATGCTGACCTACCGCTCGCAGTGGGCCAGTGTCGAGAAGAAGCCGAACCACGGCTTCGGACCGATGTCGAAGATGTATTCCTCCGAAAAGTTCCTCAGCGACAGCCGCGATCTGCTCGACCTCACGGCGCCGGTCTCGCTGTCCAAGCGCGAGGGGCCTGCGGGCTTCCTGAACCAGTGCTATCGCCACGCTGCCGGCACCACGATCTACGGCGGCACCAGCGAGGTCCATCGCTCGATGGTGGCCGAACGCGGCCTGGGCCTGCCGCGCACCCGTGGCTGAGGAGACCGCAATGACCGACGAAGCACCGCACCTGCTGACCGAGGAACGCGACGGCATCCTGGTCGCCACGCTGAATCGCCCCGACAAGCTCAACGCGATCAGCCGCGAGATGATGGACCTGCTGACGGCGGCGGTGCTGCGCCTGCGCGACACGCCCGAGCTCAAGGTCATGCTGATTCGCTCCACCGGCCGCTACTTCAGCTCGGGCGCCGATCTGCGCGGAGGCAACCAGAATACGATCTCGCCGGTCTACAACAGCGCCAGCGCGCGCGGCATCCGCGAGAACCACAGGCTCAACCTCAACAACATGCAGCAGCTGTGGGACGAGATGGAGCACATCGAGAAGCCCATCGTCGTCGCCCACCACGCCATGTGCGTGGGCGGCGGGCTGGAGATGAGCCTCTCGTGCGACTTCCGCCTGGCCGCAAAGAGCGCGGGCTACGCGTTCCCCGAAGGCCTGTTCGGCGTGCTGCCGGCCTCCGGCGGCGTCTCGCGCCTGACGCGGATCTGCGGTCCGCACTGGACCCGCTGGCTGGTCATGGCCAACAAGCCCGCCAGCGCGGACATGGCCTTCACCATGGGCCTCGTCCATCAGGTCTACGAGGACGCAACCTTCGAGCAGGAGGTGATGGACTTCTGTCGCCACCTGACCAAGCAGAACGGCGAGCAGATGGGCGCCGCCAAGGTCGCGATCGAGCTCTGTGCCGAGGTCGGCCGGGATTCCGCCCGGCACGTCGAGCGCATGGCGAACAGCGCCTTGATGCTGAACCCGGACTACATCAAGGGCATGGAAGCCTACCTCAAGGGCGTGGGCGGCAAGTCCAAGTAAGTTCACCGGCGCGGCTCGCGCTGCCGCGCCCGCATCCAGATCGGACAGAGGCGGAGACTCCGCTTCCGGATCGCTCTGACGCGGCGGCCGGTGGTCAGTCCAGCAGTGCCACCGGCCGCTCGCCGCAACCGCCCGAGCGCGCATCCGCGATGGCGAACTCCATCAGCCGCGCGCCGGGGACGAGGTAGCGATCCTCGCTCAGTTCGGGCTCGATGCCGACGAGGCGGCGCAGTTCGCGATCGGTCACCAGCGTCACCGAGCGCTCGATCCCGATCATGACCATCGTCGCCATGGAGGTATGGGGCCCGAGACCCATCGCCTCCTGGCCCATCTGCCGCAGCAGCAGCGCGATGATGGGACGGCTGCTGACGATGCGATGCCGCACCATCCGCGCGTCCTGCTGGTCGGCGAGCGCGTTGCGCAAGTGCAGCAGGCGGGAATGGCGCAACCAGAATGCGTGGTAGGCGCGGACGAACCGGTAGCAGTGGTCGAACAGGGCATCATCGGGCCAACGCTCGCGCAGGACGCACAGATAATCCTGCTCGGCCGTCGCCATGACCGGATCGAGCACGGCCAGGAGCAGCTCGGTCATGTCCGTGAAGTAGTTGTAGACCGAGGTCATGCCCAGCGAGACCCGGCGCGCCACCCGGCCCAGCGTGACCGGCTCGTCCGTGTTCTCGATCACTTCGAGCGCGGCGGCGAGGATGCGCTCGCGCGTCACCCTCCCCTTGCGGCCGAGCTTCTGGCCGTTGACGTTGTGGCTGACTTCGGCGCAGGCCTGGATCACCGCCGCCGCCAGCGACGGATCAACCCCGGCGAGGTGATCCGTCTCGACGGTCTCAGGCCCGTCCACCATCGTCGGGCTCGTCTCAGGCAGGCTCCGCCTGCGCGACCGGCCACGCCAGCATCTTGACGTCGGTGTACTCCTCGATGCCCTCGAGGCCCCATTCGCGGCCCATGCCGCTGGCCTTGAAGCCGCCGAACGGGATGTCGCCCGAGATGCACATGCCGTTGTTGACGCTCATCGAGCCGGTGCGCACGCGCCGGGCGATGTTGATCGCGCGGTCGTGGCTGCCCGAAACGCCGCCGGACAGGCCGTAGGAGCTTTCGTTGGCGATCCGAATCGCGTCCTCGTCGTCCTCGTAGGGGATCACCACCAGGACCGGCCCGAAGATCTCCTCCTGGGCGATCCGCATGTCGTTGGTGACGTCGACGAAGCAGGTGGGCTCGACGAAGAAGCCGCCGCCCTTGTCCGGGCGGATATTGCCGCCCACCAGCAGCGTCGCGCCCTCTTCCTGGCCGAGGTCGATGTAGCTCTTGACCCGCTCCATCTGGCGGCGGGACACCACCGGGCCCATGATGTGCGCCGGGTCGTTGGGATCGCCCCAGTTGTCGCCGAACTGGCCGTAGGCGCCCTTGAGGATAGCCTTGGCCTCCTCGTAGCGGCTCTTGGGGACGAGCAGGCGCGACTGCACCGCGCAGCCCTGCCCGGCGTGGAACACCAGCATGGTCATCGCCACGTCCATCGCGAAGTTGGGCGCGTCGTCGAGCACGATCTTGGCGGACTTGCCACCCAGTTCGAGGAACACCCGCTTCAGCGTGGCAGCCCCCTGCTCCATGATGCGCTTGCCCACGCCGGTGGAGCCAGTGAACGAGATGAGATCGACGCGCGGGTCCTGCACCAGCATCTCGCCCGCCAGGGCTGGATCGGCGCCGAAGACCACGTTGATGACGCCTGCCGGGAACCCGGCTTCCGCCGCCAGCTCACCGAAGATCGCGCCCATCCCGGGGGTGTTCGGCGCGGGCTTGAGGATGACGGTGCAGCCTGCCAGAAGCGCGGCGACGACCTTGCCGATGTTGACGTAGAGCGGGACGTTCCAGGGCGTGATCGCTCCCACGACCCCGACCGCCTCGCGCACGCCGAGACGCTTGTGGATCATCCCGAAGGCCGGCTTCTCGCCGTAGTCCTTCTCCCACTCGATCTTGTCGAAGACGGTCATGTAGTCGTCCCAACCGTCGAGGGCCATGTCGACGTGCGCCCGGTTCACCGCGCCCAGCGCCGCACCGGCTTCGTGCATGGCGAGCTGGCCGAGCCGCGCCCGGTCCCGCTCGAACAGCTCGCGGTACTTGCGCACGAGCGCCACGCGCTTCTCGACGTTGGTGGACCAGTCGGTGGTGTCGAAGGCCCGCCGCGCCGCCGCGATCGCCTCGTCCACGTCCGCCGCCGTGGCATCGGCAGCCTTGCCGGCCGGTTCGCCGGTCCAGGGGCTGATCACGTCGAAGGTCGCGCCCCCGGTCGCATCGCGAAGCTTGCCGTCGATGTAGAGCCGGGCGTCGGGAAGAGTGGTCATTGTCGGGGTCCTTGGCAAGAAATCGGAGAAGGGATCAGGGCCTGCGCCCGCCGATGACGAGGTGCGGAACGTGGACGTCGGCCGGCAGGTCGACGACCGCGAGGAACACGTCGGTGACCGAGTTCGAGTGCGACACCGGCCGGGCCCGCAGGTCCAGCCCGTTCTTCGCGCAACCGGCGTGGAAGCGCATCGCCGCGTCGCGGTCCCAGTTGGGCAATTCCTTGCTCTCGTCGAACATCGAGCCGGCGCGCAGCAGCGTGACGCGGATGCCGCTCTCGTCCAGTTCGCGCTCGAGGGCGGCGGTGAACATCTCCAGCCCCGCCTTTGTGCACTGGTACAGCGAGAGCATGACGAAAGGCAGGTCGATGGATTCGCTGCCGACGTTGATGATGAGGCCGCCGCGCTCCATCATCGGGATGGCCGCGCGGCAGCAGTAGATCGGGCCGTTGAGGTTGGTGGCGATGATGCCGTCGATCTGCCCGTCGGTCGCTTCGGCCACGGTGAAGGGCTCGTAGACCGCGGCGTTGTTGATGAGCACGTCGATGCGCGGGTGCGCCTCGGCGATGGTGGCGAAGGCAGCGCGCACGGAATCGGCGCTCGCCACGTCACATTCGACGGCCAGCGCGTCCCCGCCCAGTTCATCGGCAAGGGCCTGCACCTTGGAAAGGGTACGGCCGAGCAGGACTACCGTCTCCCCCTCGGCGGCGAACCGCCGCGCCAGGGACTTGCCGAGACCCGCTCCGGCACCGGTGATGACGATCGTCTTGCCCACGCTTGCTCCCTCTCATGCCAGCGCCCGCTGCCTGCAGGTCGCTCGATTTCTCGGGAGCATAACGGCTCCCCTATCACCCGCCTATCGCGGTCACGATAGATCGCCCCGGCGCCCGTCCGACGCGCCCCGGCGATACCGCTCAGGTCGCGCGCGGGTCCGGTCGCCGGTCCATGTCGAGGATGAGCCGCGTCAGCGTCTGCTCGGCAATCTTCCAGCCTTCCGGGGTGCGCAGGCAGACCTCGTGATAGTGACCGTAGCCGGTCAGTGCGAAATCGTCCTTGATGACGCGGTCCTGCATCGCCCAGACGACCTCGGCGCGGTCGCCCTCGATCGAGATCTGCGGCGAGTGGATCTGGTGCGCCGTGCGGGCGTCCGCCAGCGCCTGGGAGACCTGCGCCACGAAGCGGTCGCGGCCCTCCTCGCGGGTGCCCCCGCTCGGCCTTGTATCGACAACGCAGTCCTCGGTGAAGAGCTGCTTCCAGCCCTCCCAATCCTTGGTGTCGAGCAGGCGGCAATAGGCCGCCTTGAGGTTGCAGATCGCGAGCCAGTCGGCGAAGTCGGGCGTTGCCATCCCGGTCAGCCCGCCAGGCGACCGGCCGCCAGCTTGCGCAGCTCGGCGGTCTTGATCTTCGCGCTCCCGGTGGTCTCGAGGTCCGATTCCGCGACGAACAGGATGCGGCGGGGCAACTTGTAGCTGGCCAGCTTCTCCTTCGCGAAGTCGCGGATCGCCTCGGGCGTGGGTGCGGTGCCCTCGACCGGGACGATGCAGGAGACCACCAGTTCGCCCAGCAGTTCGTCGGGCACACCCACCGTCTGCGAGACCTTCACCTCGGGGTGGGCGCGGATCACCTCGTCGATCTCCAGCGGCGAGACGTTGGCGCCGCCGGTCTTGATGATGTCGTTGAGGCGGCCTTCCCAGAACAGGCGCCCCTCGCCGTCGATGTAGCCGCCGTCCGCGGTGCGCAGAAAGCCGTCACCGTCGACCGATTCGTCCAGCGGGATGCCGAGGTACCCCAGCATCAGGGTCGGCCCCTTGACCGCGACCTCGCCGCGCTCGCCCAGCGGCATGGTGGCGCCCGTCAGCGGATCGACGATCTTGATGGTGGAGCCGGCCGTCGGGATGCCGTGCGATTTCCCGGCGATCGCCTCCGGGGTGCCCGCGGCGTAGACGGTGATGAGCGTGAAGGTCTCGGTGTTGCCGTAGGCCTGCCCCGGCTCGTCCCAGGTGCTGGACACGGTCGGATGGCGGGCGATCGGCATGTGCCTGTCCACGTAGACCAGCGAGGACAGGTCGACCTGCGCGTAGTTGGGCGCTGCCTCCAGCTGCGGCCACTGGTGCGGCCAGGCCAGCGCCATGTTGGCGCGCTCCTTGGCCATGAGGTCGAGCGCCTCGGCGGCATCGAACCAGCGCTGCAGCACCAGCGTGCCCCCGCGCGAGAGCGTGCCGCCCAGCGCCATCGTGAAGTTGCCGGACCAGAAGAACCCGTTGGCCGACCATGTGCGCGCGGGCAGGTCGTCGCGGATGGCGTACCACTGCGGCCAACGCCAGAGCTGGAGGCACACGCCGCGATGTGCGCTCAGGATGCCCTTGGCCTTGCCGGTCGAGCCGGAGGAGAACAGGAGGATGCCGGGATCGGACGGCGCCACGGCGTCGCTGGCGGCGAGCACGAGATCCTCGTCCACGTCCTCACCGCGGGCGAGGAAGGCGTCGAAGGACTCGATCATGCCGTGGGGCCGGTCGGCGCCGATCATGGCGGCGTAGCGAAGGAAGGGGAACTTGCGCGATGCCAGTGCCCCGGGCTGCGCGTCCAGTACCGCCGGCTCCAGCTCGGCCAGCATGTCCGCGAAGTCCTTGCGCAGCACCGAGCGCTCCAGCAGGAGCACCGAGACGCCCGATGCCTTGAGCACCACCTCCAATTCGGTGGGCGTGAAGAACGTGCTGATCGGCGTCGCCACGCACCCGGCGAGCGCTGCCCCGAACGCGGTCGAAAGGAACTCCAGCCGGTTGGTCATGAGGATGCCGACGCGGGTGCCCTTGCCGGTGCCCAGCGCCAGGAGCGATTGCGCCACCCGCATTGCGTGCGCGTAGAGGTCGTCGTAGGTCCAGCGCACGGCCTTGCCGTCCAGGTGGATCACCGCCGCCTCGCGCGGGCCGTAGCGCTCCACGACCTCGCGCAGGTAGCCACCCAGCGTCAGCGCGCCGATCCCCTGCTCTTCCGCCAGCGGTATGCCGTGGGCTATCGAGAGCCCTTCCACGACCGTCACCGAACCCGTCATTGGCATCCTCGTTGTCATTGCAACCGGGTTCCGGCGGGCGCACGACCCGCCGGCCCTTGCTCAGGCGTTCACGTCGACGATGTAGCGGCCCTTGACCTCGCCCGACATGAACTTGCGCGCGGCCTCCACCGCTTCGCCCAGGCCGATGGTCTGGCCGATGGTCTCGAGCGCGGCGGGATCGAGATCGCGGGCGAGCCGGTCCCACGCCTTGAGGCGCTTGGCCTTCGGCGCCATGACGCTGTCGATGCCGAGCAGCGCGACGCCCCGCAGGATGAAGGGCATGACGGTGGCGGGCAGGTCCGCGCCCTGCGCCAGGCCGCAGGCCGCCACGGCGCCGCCGTACTTCGTCTGCGCGCAGGCATTGGCGAGCGTGAAGCTGCCGGCGGTGTCCACGACGCCCGCCCAGCGCTCCTTCTGCAGCGGCTTGCCCTTCTCCGACAGTTCGGCGCGGTCGATCACCGTCTCCGCGCCCAGCGCCTTCAAATAGTCCGCCTCGGCGGCCTTGCCGGTGAGCGCCGCGACCGAGAAGCCGAGCTTCTTCAGGATGGCGATCGCGACCGAGCCGACGCCGCCGGTGGCGCCGGTGACCAGCACCTCGCCCTGGTCCGGCGTCACGCCCCAGTCGGCCAGCGCGTCGATGCAGAGCGCGGCGGTGTAGCCCGCGGTGCCGATCGCCATCGCCTGCGCCGGCGTGAACGCTGCCGGCAGCGGCACCAGCCAGTCACCCTTCAGCCGTGCCTTCTGCGCCAGGCCACCCCAGTGGACCTCGCCCACGCCCCAGCCGTTGAGGACGACGGTGTCGCCGGCCTTCCAATCGGCATGGCTGCTCTCGGTCACGGTGCCGACGAGGTCGATGCCCGGGACCATCGGGAACTTGCGGACCACGGGCGAGCTGCCGGTGATGGCGAGGCCGTCCTTGAAGTTGAGCGTCGAGAAGGCAACGTCGATCGTCACGTCACCTTCGGGCAGGGCGCTCTCGTCGAGCTGCTGGAGGCCGACGGACTGGCCCTCCTCGGTCTTGTCGATCACGATGGCGGAAAACATGGCTTCAACTCCCTCGTCGGCCCGGCGGGCGGCGAACCTCCCCGTCGTGCTGACGGGTTCGCCCCCTCCCCGTCAATGCCATCGGCGCATGGCATCGCGGAGGCGAAATGGAAGTGTGCAGGCGCGAAGAGAGTGGGCGTGGCAGGCGTGTCAGGGCCGCTCCGCCCCCGGGCCTCCCGCCAGCCGCGCCGCGACTTCCGGGAAGCGTTCGGCGTTCATCGAACCGTACATCGAGAGGCGCAGGATCTCGTGGCTGAAGCGGCGGGACAGGTCGTTGCGCTCCTGGTCGTTCGCGGCGTGCGCGCGCACGAAGATCGGCCAGAAGAACATGCCCGCAAGGTTGAGCACCGAGAGCACCTCCGCGTCCACTCCGGGCATCGCCAGCTTGGTCTCCGCGAAGCGCTGGAGCGATCCCGCGTATTCGCGCCAGAACGGGTCCTGGCTGGGATCGGGCGAGGCAAGGACCTGCTGCAGCCAGACGCGGCAGATCTCCGGGTTTTCCATGGCGAAATCGCAGAGGCGGTCGGTCAGCGCGGCGGTGTCGACCTCCTCCACGCGGCGCTCGCCGATCGTCTCCGGGTCGCCGAAGACGGCGCGGAACAGCTTGTCGGAGACCCAGTCGATGGTGGCCTCGATCAGCTTCTCGCGCGTCTCGAAGTGCTGATAGGCGGTGCCGCGGTTGACCGCCGCCAGATGAGCCACGGCGGAGAGGCTGACGCCCTCCAGCCCGTCCTTGGCAAGCAGGTTGCTGGCCGCCTCGAGGATCGTCTCGCGTGTCGCGGCCGGGTCCCTGACCCGGCGCCTGGCCCTCGCTTCCATACTGCCCCCAACTCTCCGGAAAGGGGCCGGCTATAGCGACGGCGCCACTGAACAGCAATGTTGACTTGGAGACGATCCGCACCGCGGCGCACGATATCGTCGTCCCGGCACGATCCAGGACGACGGACCGTCAGGCCAGCGCCGCCACCTCGCGCAGCACCCTGTCGGCATGCTCCTTCCGGCAGATCAGCAAATCGGGCATGTAGACGTCCTGCTGGTTGTAGACGAGCGGGCTGCCGTCGATGCGCGAGACGTGCAGGCCCCACCCCAGCGCCACCGCGGCCGGGGCGCAGCTGTCCCACTCGTACTGGCCGCC
This sequence comes from Novosphingobium soli, assembly GCF_042432915.1. Classification (NCBI taxonomy): domain Bacteria; kingdom Pseudomonadati; phylum Pseudomonadota; class Alphaproteobacteria; order Sphingomonadales; family Sphingomonadaceae; genus Novosphingobium; species Novosphingobium soli. The sequence continues at coordinate 4,722 of NZ_JBHLWK010000026.1, read as the reverse complement.
CGAATGGAGGTAGATGTCCGCCTCGCCGCGCAGCACCGCCATGGCCTTGGCCCCGGCCGAGCCCATCGCCACCAGTTCGGCACCGATCGCCTCGGCGACGGCGGTGGCCTCGGGTGCGGGGCGGGTGCGGCTCACCACCATGCGCAGCCTCCCGGGCGCGGCGGGAACCTCCTCGGGCCGGTCCGAACGCAGGACGAGGCCCAGTCCCGGCAGCGCCACCGCGCCCAGCACGGGCGCTCCGTCGACTGCCATGCCGACGTGGACCGCCCAGTCGGCGCGCTCCTCGCCGTACTCGCGCGTACCGTCGACCGGGTCGACGATCCACACGCGGCTGAGCGCCAGGCGCTCGGCGCTGTCCTTCTCCTCCTCGGAGAGCAGGCCATCGTCCGGCCGTTGCTCGCGCAGCGCGTGGCAGAGGAACTGGTTGGCGGTCTGGTCTCCCGCCTTGCCCAGGGCCTTGCCCCCGAACAGGCCGGACGCGCGGACCTGCAGCAGGATCTGCCCCGCCACGCGGGCGAGATGCGCGGCGAGATCGCCGTCGGACAGGCTCATCAGGCGTCTCCCAGCAGAGTGTCGACGATGAGGGTCGCGGCCTCGTCGGGGGACATCGTGGTAGTGTCGATCCGGATCTCGGGGTTGCGCGGCGCTTCGTAGGGACTGTCGATCCCGGTGAAGTTCTTGAGCTCGCCCGACCGCGCCTTCTTGTAGAGCCCCTTCACGTCGCGCGCCTCGGCCACCTTGAGCGGGGTGTCGATGAACACCTCGAGGAACTCGCCTTCGGGCATCATCGCGCGCACCATCTCGCGATCCGCCTGGAAGGGCGAGATGAACGCGGTGATGACGATCAGGCCGGCGTCGGTCATCAGCTTGGCGACCTCGCCCACGCGGCGGATGTTCTCGATCCGGTCGGCCTCGGTGAAGCCCAGGTCCTTGTTCAGGCCATGGCGCACGTTGTCGCCGTCGAGGAGGAAGGTGTGCCGGTTCATCCGATGCAGCTTCTTCTCCACCATGTTGGCGATGGTCGACTTGCCCGATCCCGACAGCCCGGTGAACCACAGCACCGCCGGCTTCTGGTTCTTGAGGTTGGCGTGCTGCCTGCGGTCGATGTCGACGGCCTGCCAATGCACGTTCTGCGAGCGGCGCAGCGAGAAGTTGAGCATGCCCGCGGCGACGGTGGCGTTGGTCATCTTGTCGATCAGGATGAAGCCGCCCAGCGTCCGGTTGTCCGCATAGGGCTCGAACACGATCGCCTTGTCGGTGGTCACTTCCGCGACGCCGATCGCGTTGAGCTCCAGCGTCTTGGCCGCCATGTGGTCCATGGTGTTTACGTTGACCGTGTACTTCGGCTCCTGCACCGTCGCCGAGACCATCTGCGTGCCGAGCTTGAGCCAGTAGGCGCGTCCGGGGACGAGTGCCTCGTCGGCCAGCCACACGATGGTCGATTCGAACTGGTCGGCGGTCTGCGGCGGATTGTCCGCCACCGCGATCACCGAGCCGCGCGAGCAGTCGATCTCGTCCTCGAAGCAGACGGTCACCGACTGGCCGGCGACCGCTTCCTCAAGGTCGCCGTCGAAGGTGACGACGCGGGTGATCGTGCTCGTCTTGCCCGAGGGCAGGACGCGGATCTTGTCGCCGGGCTTCACGCCGCCGGTGGCGATGAGCCCGGAGAAGCCGCGGAAGTCGAGGTTCGGGCGGTTGACCCACTGCACCGGCATGCGGAACGGCTTGTCGGCATCCACCGAGGACAGCACCTCGACCGTCTCCAGGTGCTCCACCAGCGTGGTCCCGGCATACTTGGGCGCGGTGTACCAGGGCGTACTCTCCGACAGCGTCGTGATGTTGTCGCCCTTGAAGCCGGAGATCGGCATCGCGGTGAAGCTCTCGATCCCGATCGAGGCGGCGAACTCGGTGTAGTCCTTGACGATGGCGTCGAACACCGCCTCGTCGTAGTCGACCAGGTCCATCTTGTTGACGGCCAGGACGATGTTCCGGATGCCGATCAGGTGGCACAGGTACGAGTGGCGGCGAGTCTGCACCAGCACGCCCTTGCGCGCATCGATCAGGATGACCGCGAGGTCGGCGGTCGAGGCGCCGGTCACCATGTTGCGGGTGTACTGCTCGTGGCCCGGGCAGTCGGCGACGATGAACTTGCGCTTCTCGGTGTTGAAGAAGCGATAGGCGACGTCGATGGTGATGCCCTGCTCGCGCTCGGCGGCAAGACCGTCCACCAGCAGCGCGAAGTCGATCTCCTGCCCCTGGGTGCCGACCTTCTTGGAGTCGGCGGTCAGCGCGTCGAGCTGATCCTCGAAGATCATCTTGGAATCGTAGAGCAGCCGACCGATCAGCGTGGACTTGCCGTCGTCGACGCTGCCGCAGGTGATGAAGCGCAGCATCGTCTTGTGTTCGTGCTGCACGAGATAGGCGTCGATGTCCTCGGCGATCAGCGCGTCGGTGACGTAGACGGCGTCCTTAGTTTCAGTTTCTGGCATGGAATTCTCTCCGCTTGCCCTGAGCTCGTCGAAGGGCATTGGCGCTACGCTCGAAGGCTTCGACAAGCTCAGCCTGAGCGACAACGGGAACGGGGCTTTTAGAAGTACCCCTGCTGCTTCTTGACCTCCATGCCGGCACCGCCGGCATCCTTGTCGATGGCGCGGCCCTGCCGCTCGGACGTGGTGGTGAGCAGGGTTTCCTGGATCACCTCGGGAAGAGTCTTGGCCTCGCTCTCGACAGCGCCGGTCAGCGGGTAGCAGCCGAGCGTGCGGAAGCGGATCGAGCGCATCACCGGCTCCTCGCCGTCCTTCAGCGGGAAGCGGTCGTCGTCCACCATCAACAGCATGCCGTCGCGCTCGACGGTCGGTCGCTTGTCCGCGAAGTAGAGCGGCACGATCGGGATGTCGTTCAGGTGGATGTACTGCCAGATGTCGAGCTCGGTCCAGTTCGAGATCGGGAAGACGCGGATCGACTCGCCCTTGGCCTTGCGCGCATTGTAGAGGTTCCACAGCTCCGGGCGCTGGTTCTTCGGGTCCCAGCCATGGCTGGAGGTGCGGAACGAGAAGATGCGCTCCTTGGCGCGGCTCTTCTCCTCGTCGCGGCGAGCGCCGCCGAAGGCCGCGTCGAAGCCGTACTTGTCCAGCGCCTGCTTGAGCCCTTCGGTCTTCCACATGTCGGTGTGGAGCGCGCCGTGGTCGAAGGGATTGATGCCCTTCTCCACCGCTTCCGGGTTCTGGTAGACGAGCAGGTCCATGCCACTGTCGCGCGCCATCTTGTCGCGCAGCTCGTACATGGCCTTGAACTTCCAGGTCGTGTCGACGTGGAGCAGCGGGAACGGCGGCGGCGAGGGATAGAACGCCTTGCGCGCGAGGTGCAGCATCACCGCGCTGTCCTTGCCGACCGAATAGAGCATCACCGGCTTCTCGGCCTCGGCGACGACCTCGCGGATGATGTGGATGGATTCGGCCTCAAGCCGTTCGAGGTGTGTGAGCGTCTTCATCAAGGCGTCCCTTCGTTGGGGTGGCCCCTTGCCGGTCAACTTCGCGTCCGTGGGCACGAATCGTTCCTTGCAGGGATGACACAGCGGCAAACCTCCCATATGGGAGGTAGATGGCCCTGACCTCCATCGACGAAACCGATCTCCTGCTGCCGCTGATGCGCGGGATCGGGGAGGAAGCGCAGCTTTCGGAGTTCCTGCGCCGCCTGCGCCATCGCACCGGCGCCGAATCCACGGGCCTCGTGGTGCGACAGGGCGAAGGCCCGCACGCCCAGGCCGTTCGCTTCCGGCCGGCCCCGATGCCGCCGGTCGCCGAGCGCGATCCGTTCGAGGCGCATGCGCTGGAACGGGTCCACTATGACCGCCTGCGGCCGGGCCGGGTGTACGGCGTCGGCGAGTTCGTCGACCACGACCCCGTCTTCCGCGCCGACCGCCAGGCGAAGATGCGCCGGCTGGGCATCGCGGACGAGCGGGTGGTGCGCCTCCCCGACATCGGCGATACCGCTGCCTGGCTGATGCTCGCGCGCGCCCGCGCCTGCGACGCGGCGGACAGCGCCATCCTCGCCACGCTCGTCCCTTACGTCGAAGCCGCATTGCGCAGCTACGTGACGCTCGAAAGCCACCGCATCAGGGCCAGCGTCAGCACCCAGGGGCTGGCCCGGAGCGCGACGGCCTGGATGGTGCTCGATCGGGAGGCCCGGCTGCTCGCTATCGACCCCCGGCTGGACGCCTGGATGCGCGACCACCTCGGGCACGTTCCCCGCCTGGGAGAGCGCCTGCGCGACATGGGCGTCCAGGCCGAGCGCGAGCTCGGCGCCGCCGCCGCAGCCTTCACCTCCGCCGATCCGCCCGCGCCGCGCGCGGTCTTGCTGCACGACCATCCGCGGCTCGAGGCCTTGCTGACGAGCACCGCAGACATGCCGCGCCCCTCCATGCTCGCGCTATGCCGGTTGCCCCATGCCCGCACCCAGGAGAGCGCGGCCCGCCTTGCGCGGCTGTTCGACCTGCCGCCGCGGGAGGCGGAGCTGGCGATCGCCCTGAACGAAGGGCTCTCGATCGCCGAAGCGGCGGAGCGGATGGGGCTGACGCTGGAGACCGCGCGCAACTATTCCAAGCGGCTCTATGCCAAGCTCGGCGTCCGCGGCCAGGCCGAGCTGGTCCGGCTGGTGTGCGACAGCGTGGCGGTGATGGCCTGAGCTAGGCTCCGGACTCAATTGCACCAGAAGATGATGGCA
>NZ_JBHLWK010000025.1:0-127106 GCF_042432915.1 Novosphingobium soli | reverse complement strand
CGTGTTCCGCTGCGGTGAAGCGCCCTCTAAGGACCACCCCCGATTCGGTCAAACCCTTTTTTCAAAAAAGTTTCATGAAGCGTTCGGAGGCATTCGCAACCCGGCCCCCGCCCGCCGTGGACCGTCTGAACGGGCCGCCCCGCAGCCGAATCCCTTCGCGACCGCAGCACGATTGCTTCGCCCGCCTCAGGTGCTATCGCGTATGCCGTGTCGACGAACATCCCAACAGGCGCCCGCGTGGGCGCGGCAGCGATGGCCGCACTGCTGCTCGCGACTGCGGGATGCCGAAGCACGGGGGGAGAGCCGACCCTCGCGTCGCCACCCTCCAGCGCGAGCGCGGCCCCCGCACCCGCCTCCGGCGCCGCGTGGTGGCGCGACGCGGGCGATCCCCTGCTGACGGCGCTCATCGAGGATGGCCTTGCAGCCAGCCCCGAGGTCTCGTGCCGCGTCGCCGCGCTTCGCCGCTACGACCTGGAGACCGCACGGGACGCGCGCCGGATCGTCTCGCGCCTGGGCCGCCTGCTCGGCGACAAGGACGGCCAGACCAACCCCGCCGCGCGCGAAGAGCGGGTGGAACGGATCGCCACGCGCCGGCTGGTGCTGGCCCGGCAGATCGCCTTCGCCTACGTGGAAGTGCGAAGGCTCCAGCAGGATGTCGCGCGGCGCGAGGCGTTGCGCGGGCAGTACCAGGACAACGCCGAGGTGGCGCAGTTCCGGCGCGAGGCGGGGCTGGTCTCCGCCATCGACGGCTCGCTCGCCCGCTCGCAGGACGAGACCGCACGCGGCGAGCTGGGCTTCGCGCAAGGCCGCCTCGACGCCGCCATGGCCGAGCTCGCCCGCCTGGTGGGAGCCGCGCCCGACGCGCTGGCGGCGCGGCTCGGCAGCCCGGGCACCCTGCCCGATCCCCCGCTCGATCCGCTGGAGACGGCGACGCCCGGCGACGGCGGCCGTGCCACGCTGGCCGAGGCCGTGCTGCGCGAGGCGCGGTTGACGCAGGCGCTGGGGGAGGCCCGCCGGACCGCCCGTGACGCCCGCATCGCCTACCGCGAGGGAGCCGGAAGCTTCGCCATGCTTTACGTCGCCGAAGCCGCGGCGCTCGCCGTTGAGCTCGCCCTCGTCGATGCGCGAGCCGGGCGGGTGACCGCGGCGCTCAACCTGTGGTCGGCGCACGAAGGGGCGTGGGCGCGCGAGGGCCTCGATCCGATCGTGCCCGACCCGCACGCATCGGCCGAAATCATCACGGTGACCGCCGGCTGTGACTGACCCTGTGACCGCCGCTGTGACCGAGGAGGACCCGCATTCCCCGGTCGATACCCTGCTCGGGGCCGCGCCGCGGCGCGTGCTGCGCCACTGGCTCAGCCTGCTGGTGCTGGCTCTGGCCGCGCTGGGCGCGCTCGCGTTCTTCGTGCGCTTCGTCAACGGCGAGGACACGCCCTACTACTCCGCCCCGGTGGAGCGGGGAGACCTGGTTCCGCTCATCTCCGAACGGGGGCAGATCAGGGGTGCAGGCGAGGTGACCGTCTTCGCAAGCCTACCCGGACGGATCGTCTGGGTTTCCGGCAAGACCGACGGCGCGGTGGAGCGCGGCGAGCTGCTGGCGCGGATCGACGCGGGGGAAGTGCAGAGCGCGCTCGCCGTCGACCGCAGCCAGCTGACCGCGGCGCGCGCGGCGCTGGCGGCGGCCCAAGTCTCGGCCCAGGAGACGGCAGCGCGGCTCGCCCGTTTCGAGAGCGTCTGGCGGCGGTCGGGCGGCCGGGCACCTTCGCTCAACGAGATGGAGCACGCCCGCGCGGAAGCGCGCCGGGCGGCGATCACGGTCGAAGCCGCCCGTGCCGACGTGGAGACGGCGCGCCTGCAGCTGCGCGAGGACGAGGCGCGGCGGGCCGGCTCGGAAGTGCGCGCGCCGATCGCCGGCATGCTGTCGATGCGCCATGCCCGGCCGGGACAGGCGGTGACGGAGCACCAGCCGCTGTTCACCATCGCCGCCGGCCTTGCCCCGCTCACCATGGAAGTGCCGCTGGCCGTGCAGCCGGCCGAGCCCATCCGCGCGGGAACGCCGGCACAGGTGCGAGTGGACAGCCTGCCCGACGCGCCGCAAGCCGCGACGCTGACGCTGCTGCGCGTGAGTCCGCCGCCACAGGTCGCCCCGCCCCGGGCGGTGTTCACCATCGAGCACCCCGATCCGCAAGTGCGGCCGGGGATGCCGGCCACCGTCGAGATCGAACTTCCGGCGCGGCGCAACGTCCTGCTGGTGCCCGATGCTGCACTTGCGTTCGAGCCCGCCCCGGGCCCTGGCCGGCGCCGGGATCGCATCTATGTGCTCGACGACGGCGAGCCCCGGCGGGTCTACGTCACCGTGGGCGCCAGCGACGGGAAGCGCACCGAGGTCTTCGCCAACGGCCTGGCACCCGGCGATCCGGTGATCACCGGTTGGCGGGACGCGACGAACGGCACGGCCCGGTCAGGCCCGTGAAAGCTTCGCAGGTGCAACTATAACGTCGTCCATGCGTATGGGCATCGATGTAGCTGGGCAACAGAGGTAGCCAACCTGTCTGATCGCGTGCAGATTTCGCGTCGCGGGGCCGTCGGTCTCGTGGCTGCCCTGGTGGCGGCCGGGGCCGTGCCGGGGGGGCTGAGAGCCGCCGTCGCCGGCCGGATGGGCCCGCCCGAACCGTTCTCGTGGGACCGGCTGGTGGCAGAGGCGCGCGCAGCGGCGCGCCGGGGCTACGTTGCTGTGCCCGATTCCCCTCATGCCGCCGCGGATTACGACGCGGCGGTGCGGCTGACCTATGGCGAGGCGCAGGCGGTCGCCGGCAATGTGCGACTGCTGCCGGCGGTGCGCGACACCGCGCCCAAGGCTGTGCGGATCGCCATCGTCGAAGGCGGCCAGGCGCGCGAGATCACCGACACCAGCGGCCTGTTCGTCGGCAGCGGCCGCGCCGATCCGGTCGGCTTCCGGGTGATGGACCCGTCCGGGCGCAGCGACTGGCTGGCGTTCCAGGGCGCCAGCTACTTCCGCTCGTCCGGCTCGCGCGACCAGTACGGCCTATCGGCCAGGGCGCTGGCGATCGACACCGGTCTGGCGCGGGAGGAGGAGTTTCCTGCCTTCACCCAGTTCTGGATCGAGCAGACCGGCGCCGACGCGCTGCGCATCCACGCGCTGCTCGACGGGCCGAGCCTGGCGGGGGCTTATGCCTTCGACTGCCGCAAGACCGCGGGCAGCGTGGTCCAGGACATCAAGGCGGCGCTTTTCCTGCGGCGCAATGTGGAACAGCTCGGCCTCGCGGCGGCGTCCAGCATGTTCTGGTACGACCAGTCCGCCGCCGCCGCCCGGCGCGACTGGCGGCCCGAGATCCACGATTCGGACGGGCTGGCGATCTGGGCCGGCAACGGCGAGCGGATCTGGCGGCCGCTGGAGAATCCGCCGGTGCCCCGGCTCCACTCGCTGCGCGCCGATTCGCCGCGCGGGTTCGGTCTGCTGCAGCGCGACCAGGCGTTCGACCACTACCAGGACGACGGGGTGTTCTACGACCGCCGACCCTCGCTCTGGGTCGAGCCGCAGGGGGACTGGGGCCCGGGCGCCGTGTGCCTCTACGAGATGCCGACGGCGAGCGAGACGCTCGACAACATCGCCGTGTTCTGGAAGGGCGACCGCCCGGCCCGCGCCGGCGAGCGGCGCGACGTCGCATACCGGCTGACCTGGACCTCCAGCGACCCGAGCGCCGACGGCACCGCCCGCTGCGTCGACGTCTACGACGGGCCGGGAGGCATCCCCGGCGCGCCGCCGGCGAACGGCGTGCGCAAGTTCGTGTTCGACTTCGCCGGGCCGGCGCTCGCCGGGCTGGACCGCACCAGCGGCCTGGTGCCCCAGACCGACCTGCCACAGGCGGCGGTCGCGGCCGCCTCCGCCTACCCGGTGGCCGGCGCGGAGGGGCGCTGGCGCGCGATGATCGACCTTCGGGTGGACCAGGTGAAGCAGCCGCAGTTCCGGCTCTACCTCAAGCGGGGCGACGCCGCGCTGAGCGAGACCGTGATCAAGGCCATCGAAACGTGAGTATCACCGCCGTGCCCCACCCGCCGATGACCCCGCCCGAAGCGCCAATGGCGATGCCGGTCCAGAACCTCTACGGCAACCCGCCGGGCCAGCGCGAGGTGCTGACCGCGCCGCACGGGATGATGGTCAAGCGCCTGCTGCTGATCGCGCTCACCGCCGTGATCGGGCTCGCCGCATCGAGCACGGTGCGGCTGGAGCTTTCGCGCGACGGGCTGGACGCGGTCGAAGTGGCGCTGCTGGCGTTCTTCGTCCCCCTGTTCTGCTGGATCGCCTTCGGCTTCGTCACCTCGACGATCGGCTTCCTCAAGCTGATTACCGGCGAGCATCCGGGCTTCACCGCATTGCCCAGCCCCGCCACCAGCCTGCGCCACAGGACGGCCGTGCTGATGCCCGTCTACAACGAGAGCGTGGAGGAGGTCTTCGCACGGGTCCGGGCGATGGCCTTCTCGATCGCCGAGGCCGGCGGCGCGCCCTGGATCGACTTCTTCGTGCTCAGCGATTCCAATCCCTTCCACGGCAAGCGCGAGGAGGCCGCCTGGCGCGAACTGGTGCGCGAGGCGCCGGTGGCGGTCTACTATCGCCGCCGCGAGCAGAACATCGCGCGCAAGCCCGGCAACATCGCCGACTGGGTCCGCCGCTTCGGCGCCGCCTACGAGACCATGCTGGTGCTGGACGCCGATTCGATGATGAGCGGCGAGACCATCGTTGGCATGGCCTCGATCATGGAGGAGCGTCCCTCCATCGGCCTGCTGCAGACGGTGCCGATGATCACCAACGCGCGCACGCTGTTCCAGCGCTGGATGCAGTTCGCCAGCGAGGCCTACGGACCGATCGCCTCGGCCGGGCTGCTGTGGTGGTCCGGCGCGGAGGCGAACTTCTGGGGCCACAACGCGATCGTGCGCACGCGCGCCTTCGCCGAATCCTGCGGCCTGCCCGAGCTGCCCGGCAAGCCGCCCTTCGGCGGCCACATCCTCAGCCACGACATGCTCGAATCGGCGTTGCTGCGCCGGCGCGGCTGGGCCGTCCACATGGTGATGATCGGCGGCAGCTACGAGGAATTCCCGCCTACCATCGTCGACCTCGCCATCCGCGACCGGCGCTGGATGCAGGGCAATCTGCAGCACCTGCAGCTGCTCGGAGCCTCGGGGCTGCACTGGGCCAGCCGCCTGCACCTGCTGATCGGCGCTTCCGCCTACCTGACCTCGCCAGGCTGGCTGCTGCTGATCCTGACCATGATCGGCCAGGTCGCGACGCGCGACACCGGCGGCTTCGTCACGCTGGCGCCGCCGAGCGTGCTGGCGCTGACCGTCGTCCTGCTGTTCGGTCCCAAGGTGATGGGCACGACCTGGATGCTCGCCGATCGTGCCCGCCGCGCGAGCTTCGGCGGCACCGGCGCGATCCTGCGCTCGGTGGCGGTCGAGATCGTGCTCAGCATGTTGCTGGCGCCGATCACCATGGTGACGCAGACCAAGGCGCTGCTGGGGCTGCTGCTCGGTATCTCGGCGGGATGGAACACGCAGACGCGCGACGCCCGCCGCATCACCGTCCGCGAGGTCCTGCCGGACTTGCGCGAGCACCTGCTGCTCGGCGCGGCGCTGGCCTCGACGGTGTTCCTCGACACCATGACCGCCTTGTGGCTGCTGCCCATCATCGCCGGCCTGTTCGCCTCCCCCTGGCTCATCAGCCTGTCGTCCAGCGAGAACCTGGGCCGCCGTGCCGCGCGGGCCAAGGTGTTTCGCGTTCCCGAACCGGGGATCACCGACCTGGCCGAGAGCGGCACCCCGCCTCCCGCCCTGCCCGCTGGTACCGCGAGCCTGGTGGAGGCCTGATCAGGCGGGCCGGACTCCGAACAGCCGCTCCGCGGCCCGGGGCGCGGAAGGGAAGTAGAAATGCATGTAGCTCGCCGTGAGCGAGCCCTCCCGGTAGAGCGCTTCGCCGGGCCTGCCGTCGGGCGTGACCGCCTGCGCGGCGGGAGCCACTTGCGTGGCGAGCCGCGAGTAGTGGAAGGTATGACCGCGCAGCGCGCCGCCCTCCAGCGCGATCTCCTGCATTCCGAGTGCCGCCAGCCGCGGCTGCATCGTCGCCGTCCCCTGCAGGATGCCCAGCATCTCCGCGCGCCGGCCGCGTCCATCGTCGAGCGTGGAGCAGGCGTAGAGTAGGCCCCCGCATTCGGCCAGGATCGGCTTGCCGGCCGCGTGGTGGGCGCGAATCGCGGCGAGCATCGTCGCGTTGCCCGCCAGCGCTTCCAGGTGCAGCTCGGGATAGCCGCCCGGGAGCCACAGCGCATCGCAATCCGGCAGCCGCGCATCGTGCAGGGGCGAGAAGAACGCAAGGCGCGCGCCCGAACGCTGCAGCCAGCGCAGGTTCGCCGGGTAGACGAAGGCGAAGGCCTCGTCCCGCGCAATGGCGATACGCCGGCCTTCCAGCCCGCCGGCGGGCGCGCCGTCCCGCCCCGGGGAGAAGGCGACCTCCGGCGGCAGCGTCAGGCAGTCCGCCGGCAGGAGCGACGCGGCACGGTCCAGCCGCGCGTCCAGGTCGGGCACTTCGCCTGCCTGGACGAGGCCGAGGTGGCGTTCCGGCAGCACCACGTCCGGGTGGCGAGGCAGCGCCCCCAGCCACGCCACCCCGGGCGGAAGGCTGCCCGCGAGCAGCGTGGCGTGGCGCTCGGTGCCGACCCGGTTGGCGATGGCGCCGTGCAGGTGCAGGCCCGGCCGATAGCTGGCAAGGCCGTGGACGAGGGCGCCGAAGGTCTGCGCCATGGCCGAGCCGTCGAGCACCGCCAGCACCGGCAGGCCGAAGCGCTCGGCCAGGTCGGCCGCGCTGGGATCGCCGTCGAACAGGCCCATCACCCCTTCCACCAGGATCAGGTCGGCTTCCACGGCCGCCTCGTGCAGCAGCGCCCGGCACGCGTCCTCGCCGCACATGAAGAGATCGAGCTGGTGGACGGGCGCGCCGCTGGCGACTTCCAGCACCATCGGGTCGAGGAAGTCGGGCCCGCACTTGAACACGCGCACGCGGCGGCCGGCGGCGCGATGCCGCCGCGCCAGCGCCGCCGTCACCAGCGTCTTGCCCTGCCCGGAGGCGGGCGCCGAGACCATCAGCGCCGGACACCGGGCGACTGCCGGGGGCGCGATTGCCGGGCCCGCGCTCACCGGACCGGCCGCTTGCGCAGGCTCGGGTGAAAGCCCAGGACCATGCCCCAGGCGATCGCCGCCACGCCCGTCCACCCCAGCGTGGCGACCAGCACGTAGGGGAAGTAGGTCATGAGGCGGGGCAGGAAGCCCGCGACGCTCGCGTCGGGAAAACGCCCGCTCAGGAAATAGAAGCCGCCGCTGGACAGGATCTGCGACGACAGCGTCGCGCCGGTCAGCAGGACCAGCGCCGGCATCAGGTCGGTTGCGCTCTCCTCCAGCCGGGCCGCCCCGATCCGCCCGGCCACCCACATCATCGCGTAGGCGGGGAACAGCATCCCATAAGCGGGCGTGAGGCAGAAGCTCATCCAGCCCTTCGCTCCGACCACCGCCACGTCGATTGCGAAGGCCAATGCGAACAGCGTGGCGAAGCCGGCCAGCCGCCGGACGAAGTAGCCGAGCACGAAGAAGCTGGCGAGGCTCGTCTCGGGCAGGTGCAGGACGTGGGTGGCCGCTGTCGTCCGCGTCGCCAGCATGACCACGGCCAGCACCGCGAAGACGCAGGCCTGGAGGCGGACGGGATAGTCGGGGCGGACCATGGCTTCACTCCGGGCAAGGACGGCGGGCGACAGGCGGCGGGCGACACGATCAAGGCGGGCCGCGCGCAGCGATCCGGCGAGTCCGGACAGCATCGCGGCGATGCCCGGCCGATTGGCGATGGCGGGAGCAACGGCCGGGTTCTGGCCCGACTTGCGTCGACCCCACCGATCATGCCCTCTCGGGCATCCGTTGCATGAACGGCTTAAGCCACTTCCGCGCGGCGCGCAAGCATCGGGGCCTTGCGCAGCACGGCTCCGCACGATAGTTGCCGGCCCGCGACAGGTTCCCTCGCGGGATCAAAAGGGAACTCGGGTGAAAGACCCGGGCTGCCCCTGCAACTGTAAGCGGCGAGCCATCCGGCCATTTCGCCATTGGGGCTTCGGACCCTGAGAAGGCGGCCGGACCGGCAACGACCCGCGAGCCAGGAGACCTGCCTGCCGCAGTCGTTCTTCGACCGGACAGGGTGTGCCGGCCGGACGGGGGGACATCCTCGCGCAACGACAGCCATAGCTTCGCCGGCGCTGCGCCGCGCGGAAGGACCGCGGCTTCGCGCCTGTCCTTCTCCGCACGACGCCGGGCTACGGGGCATTGCCGCTTGCAGGAGGGACTACGAATGCCAAGACACCTGACCATCGCCACCGCGAGCCTCGCGCTCGCCGCCACTCCTGCCTTCGCGCAGGCCCCCGCACCTACCTCCAGTCCTGCAGGCGAGGAAGACGCGGGCGAGCGCATCGTCGTCACCTCGCTGCGCACGCCGGTCGCCTCCGAGCGGGTCTCCGCCACCGTGACCGTGCTCGACGAGCCCGCGCTCGTCGCGATCCAGCCGATCGCCGTCACCGATGCGCTGCTGCGCACGCCCGGTATAAGCCTGTCGCGCAACGGCGGCTACGGCACCACCACCTCGCTGCGCATCCGCGGCGCCGACGCCGGGCAGAGCGTCATGGTGATCGACGGCATGCGCCTGTCCGATCCCTCTTCCACCGCGGCCGGCTACGGCTTCTCCAACCTCCTGCTCGACGACATCGACCGCATCGAGATCCTGCGCGGGCCGCAGTCGATCCTGTGGGGCAGCGACGCCATCGGCGGCGTGGTCAACGTGCGCACCCGCCGCCCCGTCGCGCCGCTGGAGGGGAGCCTGGCGGTGGAGGCGGGAACCCACGACACCGTCTCCGCCCGCGCGGGGCTGGGCGGCAGCTCGCAGGCGCTCGACTGGCGGCTGTCCGGCTCGCGCTTCGTCACCGACGGCATCTCGGCGCGCTCCAACGGGCAGGAGGACGACGGCTACGCCCGCAGCGCCGCCAGCGGCACGGCGACGCTGCGCCTGGCGCCCGGCGTCAGCCTCGACCTGCGCGGCTACTGGTCCGATTCGCGTAACGACTTCGACGGCACCAGCGGAGACACGCGGGCCTATGGCACCACCGAGGAATGGACGGGCTATGCCGGGCTCAACTTCGCCCTGCTCGGTGGCCGCCTGACCAACCGCGTGGCCGTGCTGCAGAACGAGACCGACCGCGCCAACTTCGATCCGGCGCGCTCCATCCGGCAGGTCACCTTCGACGCCCACGGCCGCGTGCGCCGCTACGAGTACCAGGGCACGTACGCCATCTCGGGTGCGGTGGACGCGGTGTTCGGCCTGGAGCGCGAGGAACAGCGGATGACCACCGCCTCCCCCGCCAACAGCACGACGCCCTACGTCCTGACGCCGCAATCGGTCGACACCGACAGCGTCTACGGCCAGCTGCGCGCGACGCCCTTGCGCGGGCTGACCCTCGACGCCGGCGCACGCTACGACCACCAGTCGCGCTTCGGCGGCAACACCGTGGTGAGCGCGGGCGCCGTCTATACCCCGGACGGCGGCGCCAGCGTCCTGCGCGCCAGCTACGACGAGGGCTACAAGGCCCCCTCGCTCTACCAGATGTTCAGCGACTACGGCGCCGCCGGCCTCGCGCCGGAGCGGGCGAAGGGGTGGCAGGTGGGCGCCGAGCGCCGCTTCGGCGAGGCGCTGCGTCTCTCCGCCACCTGGTTCCAGCGCGACACCGACAACCTGATCGACTTCGCCTACTGCCCCACCAGCGGCGCGCTGCCCGCCGATTGCTACGTCCCGGGTACCCAGACCACCCGCTTCGGCTACTACGCCAACGTCCGCCGCGCCGAGGCGCACGGGCTCGAGCTGTCGGCCGAGGGGCGCTGGGGCGCGTTCTTCGCCAACGGCAACTACAGCTGGATCGAGGCGGAGGACCGCACCCCCGGCAGCAGCACGCTGGGCCGCCAGCTCCAGCGGGTGCCGCGCCACCTCGCCAACGCGGAGGCCGGCGTGGCGCTGCCGCAGGGGCTGCGCGCCAGCATCGCCGCGCGGTACGCGGGGGAGAGCTACAACGCCGCGACGGGAACCGCCAAGCTGGACGACTACTGGCTGGTGGACCTGCGCGCGCAGTGGCAAGTCGCCGAAGGGCTGATCGTGCAGGGCCGGGTGGAGAACCTGGCCGATGAGGACTACGAGACGGTCAGCGGCTATTCGACGCTGGGCCGGACCGTCTACCTGGGAATGAGGAGTCGCTTCTGATGCTGCAACCCGTCGATGCCGGCCCTTCGGTGGTCGTATGCAGCACCTGCCGCCTCGGCGCCGATGCACGCGAGGACGAGCGGGGCCGGCGCGGCGGGGCGGTGCTGGAGGACGCCCTGCGCGCCGTCCAGGCCGCGGACCCCGCACTGCAGGGTATTGCGATCCAGGCGATGCCCTGCCTGTTCGCCTGCAGCCGGCACTGTACCGTCCACATCCGCGCGCCGGGCAAGGTGGGCTACGTGCTGGGGGACTTCGTGCCCGGGGAGGACGCTGCGCGCGCCATCCTCGGCTACGCGGTCCGCCACGCCGCCAGCGCCGAAGGCCAGGTGCCCTATCGCGAATGGCCGGACGGCGTGAAAGGCCACTTCATCACCCGCACCCCGCCGGAAGGATACGTCTGCACATGACGCCGTTTTCCGATCCCGCCGCCTTCGCCGCCGCGCTCGCCGCCCTGCCCCGCGCCGACGCCGCCAGCCGCACCGCGGCGCTGGAGCGGCAGGCCCGCCTCACCAAGCCGTCCGGGGCGCTCGGCCGGCTGGAGGAGATCGCGGCGTTCATGGCGGGCTGGCAGGCCAGCGAGCGGCCGCGCGCCGACGCGGTGCAGGCGGTGGTCTTCGCCGGCAACCACGGCGTCACCGCGCAGGGCGTGAGCGCCTATCCCCCCGAAGTCACCGCGCAGATGGTCGCCAACTTCGAGGCCGGCGGCGCCGCCATCAACGCCCTGGCCCGGGCTTGCGGCGCCGAACTGTCGGTGGTGCCCCTCGAGCTCGACCGCCCCACCGGCGACATCACGCGCGCGCCGGCGATGACCGCCGAAGAGTGCCTCGACGCGCTCCAGCGGGGCGCCGCCGCGGTGCGTCCCGGCACGCAGCTGCTGGTCGTGGGTGAGATGGGTATCGGCAACACCACGCCCGCCGCCGCGCTCTGCGCGCAGGCGCTGGGCGGCCTCGCGCGCGACTGGATCGGACGCGGCACCGGCCTCGACGATGCCGGCCTAGACCGCAAGGCGGCGGCGGTCTCCGCCGCGCTGACCCTTCACGGCCGCGCCTGCACCGATGCCTTCGAGACCCTGCGCCATCTGGGTGGGCGCGAGATCGCGGCGATGGCCGGCGCCATCCTGGCGGCCCGGCTGGAGCGGATCCCGGTCCTGCTCGACGGCTTCATCGCCTGCGCCGCGATCGTGCCGCTGGCGCAGGACAATCCCCGCTTCACCGAGCACTGCCTCGCCGCCCACTGCTCGGCCGAGGCGGCGCACGGGACGCTGCTGGCGCGCCTCGGGCTCGACCCGCTGCTGCGGCTGGGGCTGCGGCTGGGCGAAGGGACCGGAGCGGCGCTGGCCGTGCCGATCGTCCGCGCGGCGCTGGCGACACACGGCGAGATGGCCACCTTCGAGGAAGCGGCGGTGGCCGGCCCGCAATGAGCGGCATCGCCGTCCACCTCCTGCGCCATGGCGTGCCCGTCCGGCCGGGCCTGCTGCTCGGCCATGCGGACGAGGCGCCCCTGCCCGCCGGGGTCGCGGCCTGCCTGGCGCAGGCGGAAAAGCTGGCCTTCGAGCGGGTGGTCTCCTCCGACCTCGCCCGCGCGGTCATCCCCGCGCGGGACATCGCCGCCTCCCGCGCCCTGCCCCACGCGGTGGACGCCCGCTGGCGCGAGCTCGACTTCGGCGCGTGGACCGGGCTGGCCCCGCACGAAGCCGATGCCGCCGCTCATGCGCGCTTCTGGGACGATCCGGAGGCTCATCCACCGCCGGGCGGGGAGCGCTGGTCGCAGGCCCGCGCCCGCGTCGGAGCCGCGCTGGCGCAGATCGAGGCGCCCACCTTGGTGGTCACCCACGGCGGTGCGATGCGGGCCGCGCTCGCCGTGCTCTGTGCGATGGACCACCGCCAGGCCTGGGCCTTCGACCTGCCCTACGCCAGCGTGCTCAGCCTCCGCCTCTGGCCCTCGCCCGAACCCGGTTCGCCGGGACCGGTGGCGCAGATCGTCGGGCTGGCCGCATGAGGCGGCTGGTGCTGGCGGTGCAGTTCCTGACGCGGCTGCCGCTGCCCGCGGTCCGCGCCGACGCGGACGACTTCGCCGCCGCCATGCGCTGGTTCCCGGTCGCCGGCCTCGCGGTCGGCGCCGCCGTCGCCCTGCCCTGGTGGGCGCTGCAAGCGCGCGACCCCTGGCTTGCCGCCATCGCCGCGCTCCTGGCCTGGGTCGCGATCACCGGCGCGCTCCACCTCGACGGCCTCGGCGACGTGGCCGACGGCGCCGGCGCCGCGCATGGCGGGCGGGAACGGCTCTCGGCGGTGATGGCGGACCCGCACCTCGGCAGCTTTGCCGTGGTCGCGATCGTGCTGCAGCTCCTGGCCAAGCTCGTCCTGCTCCACGCGCTGCCCGGCGCGCAGCCCGGCGCGCAGGCGGCGGCGCTAACCGCGGTGCCGGTGCTGGCGCGCGTCGCCCCGATTGCCTGGACGCTGTTCCTCCCGCCGCTCCACCACGGGCTGGCAAGCCGCTTCCGCAGCGGCGTCGCCCCGCTTCACCTGGCGCTCTGGAGCGCGGTCGCCGTCGCCGCCGCGCTCGTGCTGGCGCTGCCGCTGCTGGTGCTGTTCCTCGCCGTCCCCGCTTGGGGCTGGTGGCTGCGCAGCCGGATCGGCGGCATCTCGGGAGACGGGCACGGCGCGGGCATAGAGATCGTCGAGACCGTGCTCCTCGGTGCGCTGGTGCTGGCAGGATGACGGCGGCGTTCCTGCACCACGGCGGGCGCCTGGCCGAAGCTGCCGCCCGGTTCGGGGGCGCGCCCGGCGATTGGCTCGACCTTTCGACCGGCCTCAACCCGGTGTCCTGGCCGCTGGACCGCGCGCCGCCCTGCGACTGGTCGGCGCTGCCCGACCCCGGCGCCCTCGCCGCGCTCGAGCACGCCGCCGGCCGCAGCTTCGGCGCCGATCCCGCCGTGGTCTGCGCGGTCCCCGGAAGCGAGACGGCACTGCGGCTGCTCGGCCTGCTCCTGGGCGCGCCGGGCCGCGCGCTGGTGCCGGCCTATCGCACCCATGCCGAGGCCTTCGCGACGTCGCGGCCGATCGCCTTCGGGGAGACGCCCGCCCGAGCCGAGACCGTGGTGCTGGCCAACCCGAACAACCCGGACGGCGCGCTTCGCAGTTCGGCCGAGATCCTCGATTGGAGCACGCGCATCGCGGGGGCCGGAGGCTGGCTGGTCGTGGATGAGGCGTTTGCCGACTGCCATCCCGAGGCGAGCGTGGCCGCGCAGGCCGGCGTGCGGCCGGAGCTGATCGTGCTGCGCTCCTTCGGCAAGTTCTTCGGCCTCGCCGGGCTGCGGCTGGGCTTCCTGCTGGGCCCTCCCCCGCTCCTGGCGCGGGTCCGCGCCCTCGTCGGGAGCTGGCCGGTCCACGCCGGGGCGCTGGCGATCGGGCGCGCCGCCTACGCGGACGCGGCCTGGATCGCCGCGACCCGCGCCGAGCTGCCGCGCCGGGCCGCGGCGCTCGATGCCGTGCTGCGGCGCCATGGCCTGATGCCGCAGGGCGCCTGCCCGCTGTTCCGCTACGTCACCGGATGCGATGCGGCGGGGCTGTTCGAGCGGCTCGCCGCCGCGCGCATCCTCACCCGTCCCTTTTCCGAGCGGCCCGACGCGCTGCGCCTCGGCGTGCCGGCCGCGAGCGCGGCGCTGGCGCGGCTGGACCGGGCTTTGGCGCACGGGGCGGGCGATGGCTGAGCCGGTCGCCGCCGCCGCGCTGGCGATCGAGGCGCTGCTGGGCTGGCCGGCTTGGCTCCACGCGCGCACGGGGCACCCCGTCGGCCTGTTCGCGCGCATCATCGCGGGGTGCGAGCGGCGCTGGAACCGGGCCGAGGACGGTGCCGTCCGCCGGCGCCGCGCGGGGATCCTCGCCATGGTCCTGCTGGTCGCGCTCACCGCCGGGGCCGCGGCGGCCGTGGAAGCGATGGTGCGGGCCTGCGCCGGCCCGCTGGCCTGGCCGCTCCTGGCCCTGCTCGCCTGGCCCGCGATCGCGGCGCGCAGCCTCGACGATCACGTCCGCCCGATCCTGCGCGCGCTTGGGGCCGGCGACCTGCCCGGGGCGCGGCAGGCGGTGAGCATGATCGTGGGGCGCGACACCGCCGCGCTCGACTCGCCGGGCGTCGCGCGCGCCGCCATCGAGAGCCTCGCCGAAAGCTTCTGCGACGGGGTGGTGGCGCCGCTGTTCTGGCTGCTCGTGCTGGGCCTGCCGGGGGCCTGGGCGCTCAAGGCGATCAACACCGCCGACAGCCTGGTCGGCCATCGCGAGGAGCCGTTCCGCGCCTACGGCTGGGCGGCGGCGCGCACCGACGATCTCGTCATGCTGGTGCCGGCGCGCCTCGCCGCCGTGCTGCTGTGCCTGGCCGGCGGGGGCGGCTGGCGCACCCTGGCGCGCGACCATGCCCGCCACGCCTCGCCCAACGCCGGCTGGCCGGAAGCGGCGATGGCCGGGGCGCTGGGGGTGCGGCTGGCCGGCCCGATCGCCTACGACGGCGTGCTTGCCCCCAAGCCCTGGATCGGCGAGGACGGCCGCGATGCGGGCCCGCGCGACCTGGCGCGGGCGCTGTCGATCTATCGGCGCGCCTGCATCGTTCTGGGAGCGATTGCCTTGGGGTTTGCATGGCTGGGCTGATGCTGCAGGGGACCGGCTCGGACGTCGGCAAGTCGGTGCTCGTCGCCGGGCTGTGCCGCGCCGCCGCCAACCGCGGGCTGCGCGTGCTGCCGTGCAAACCGCAGAACATGTCGAACAACGCCGCGGTCACGCCCGAGGGCGGGGAGATCGGGCGCGCGCAGGCGCTGCAGGCCCTCGCCGCGCGGGCGCCGCTCCACGTCGACATGAACCCGGTGCTGCTCAAGCCGCAGGCCGACCGCACCTCGCAGCTGGTCGTCCATGGCCAGGTGCGCGGCACGTTGGGCGCCGCCAACTTCCGCGAGGCGCGCCGCCCGCTCCTGCCCGAGGTGCTGGCGAGCTACCGCCGGCTGGAGGCGCGCTGCGACCTCGTCATCGTCGAGGGTGCCGGCTCCCCCGCGGAGATCAACCTGCGCGCCGGCGACATCGCCAACATGGGCTTCGCGCGCGCCACCGGCACGCCCGTGGTGCTGGCCGGCGACATCGACCGCGGCGGCGTCATCGCCGCGGTGGCCGGCACCCGCGCGGTGCTCGACCCGGCGGACGCGGCGATGATCCGCGGCTTCCTCATCAACAAGTTCCGCGGAGACCCGGCGCTGTTCGCCGACGGCTACGACGCCATCGCCCGGCTGTCGGGCTGGCGCGGCTTCGGCGTGCTGCCGTGGGTTCCCGCCGTCGCCCATTTGCCCAGCGAGGACGCGGTGGTGCTCGAGCGCGGGCTCGGCGCGCGCGCCGGCAAGCGCCTCGTCGCCTGCCCGATCCTGCCGCGCATCGCCAACTTCGACGATCTCGACCCGCTGCGCCAGGAGCCCGGCGTCGAGGTGGCGATGATCCCCCCCGGCACGCCGATCCCGGCAGGGGCGACGCTGGTGGTGCTGCCCGGATCGAAGGCGACCCTGGCCGACCTCGCGTTCCTGCGGCAGGAGGGCTGGGACATCGACATCCTGGCGCACCATCGCCGAGGCGGCGCGGTGCTGGGGATCTGCGGCGGCTACCAGATGCTCGGCCGCTCGGTGGCCGACCCGCTCGGGCTCGAGGGTCCGCCCGGCGAGGCGCCCGGCCTCGGCCTGCTGGACGTCGCGACCGTGCTGGGCGACCGCAAGGCACTGCGCGAGGTGGCCGGCACCGGCCTGGGCGCCGCCTTCACCGGCTACGAGATGCACATGGGCGTGACCACCGGGCCCGACGCCGCCCGCCCCTTCGCACGGCTCGAGAGCGGCGACGACGGCGCCGTCAGCGCCGATGGCCTGGTGCTCGGCACCTACTGCCACGGCCTCCTCGCCGCGCCGGGACTGCGCGGGGCGCTGCTCGGCCGCCTGGGGGTGCAGTCCGAAGGCTTCGACCAGTCCGCCCGGGTCGACGCGGCGCTCGATGCGCTGGCAGACGCGATCGAGCGCCACCTCGACGTCGACGGGCTGCTGGCGCTGGCCGGGGGCGCGGCATGAGCGGGGCGTTGCTGGTGCTGGGCGGCGCGCGCTCGGGCAAGAGCCGCTACGCGCAGCAGCGGCTGGAGGCCCACCCGGGCACGCTGGCCTACATCGCCACCGGGCAGGCGCTCGACGCCGAGATGGACGAGCGCATCGCCCGCCACCGCGAGGATCGCGGTGATCGCTGGACCACGCTGGAGGAGCCGCTCGACCTTGCCGGCGCCATCGACCGCGCCGCGCGTGCGGCCGACGCGATCCTGGTCGACTGCCTGACGCTCTGGCTCACCAACCTGATGCTCGCCGATCTCCCGCGCGACGCTGCCACCGCCGCGCTGGGCGCCGCGATGGCGCGCTGCCCCTGCCCGCTGGTCCTGGTGGCGAACGAAGTGGGGCTCGGCATCGTGCCCGACAACGCGCTCGCCCGCCGTTTCCGGGACGAGGCGGGGCGACTCAACCAGGCGGTGGCGGCGCAGGCCGGCGAAGTCCAGTTCGTCGCCGCCGGACTGCCGCTGCGGCTGAAGTGACCCGCGGCCGACGTAGCGTTTGTTGCAGGATGGATGCGCGGCCGCGGGGCCTTCGACAGGCTCAGGCTGAGCGGATCGGGGGAGTGGGGGACGAGGCCACGGGTGCGGAACACCATTCCGCTCATCCTGAGCGCCATCCCGTTCAACCTGAACACCATCCCCGCTCCACCTGAACACCACCCGCTCATCCTGAGCTTGTCGAAGGATGCCCGCGCGCGGCCGCGGAGCCCTCGACAGGCTCAGCCTGAGCGGTCTGGGAGAACGGGGACGAGGCCGCAGGTGCGGAGCAGCCCCACACGCAAGCAGGCGCGCAGGGACCGGGTCCCTGCGCGCCTGGATGTCGGCGCGGCAGCCTGGAGGAGGGGGGGCCGCCGCGCCTGGGGGGCTCAGAACGCCACGCGGCCGCTGACGCCGAAGTAGCGGTCGGCATCGCGCGGGATCTGGAGGCGCGTGAAGCTGCCGGCGGCCACGCCGTTGCCGACCGGGGTGACGAAGCTGGTGTAGAACTTGTCGGTCAGGTTCTTGCCGATCAGGCTGAGCTGGTACTTGTCGTCGTGGCTGGCGATGGCGATCGTCATGTTCACCAGCGCATAAGGCGACTGCTGCGCCAGCGGCGTCTGGTCGAGGTCGAAGTTGGTGCGGCTCTGGTAGCTGACGGTCGGGATCAGGTTGACCTTGAACGGCAGCGTCTCGGGCAGCGGCGCGCGCCAGTTGGCGGTGAGGTTGAACTTGTGGCGCGGCGCGAAGGGCAGCGGCTTGCCGTCATGCGCGCGGCAGGCCGGCAGGTTGGCGGCGCCGATCGAATCGGGGCAGTAGAACTCCAGGATCTCCGCGTCGGTGAAGCTGTACCCGCCCGAGAGCGAGAAGGCGTCTGAAGGCGACCACATGATCTCCGCCTCGATGCCCTGGCTGCGCACCGAGCCGGCGTTGGTCAGGTTGGTGGTCACCGAACCGTTGACGGTCGTGAAGCTGTTCGCCTGGAAATTGTCGAACTTTTCGTAGAAGGCGGCCAGGTTGAGCGTCAGCGTGCGGTCGAGCAGCTGGCTCTTGATGCCGATCTCGTAGGCGTCCGATGTCTCCGGGTTGATCCGCTGCGTGTTGAGCGGGCCCATGTTGAAGAAGATGTTGAACGCCGGCCCCTTGTACCCGCGCGAGTAGGTGGCGTAGGCCATGACGTCGTCGGCGACGTCGTACTGCAGGCCGGCCTTGTAGGACCAGCCCGTCTCCGACGTCGAATCCGAGTTCGAGAACGCCGCCGAGATGCCGGGACCGGTCGAGGGGTTGGTCACGCGCGCGAAGTCGTAGCTGATCTTGTCGTGGATCCAGCGCGCGCCGCCGATCACCCGGAACTCGGGCGTCACGTTGGCGGTGAACTGCCCGAACAGCGCCTGGTTGTTGAAGCGCGTGGTGAACTCCGCGCTGCCCACCGTGTTGAGGTAGGTGCTGGCCCCCGCCGCGCAGGGCGCGAAGCCCGTGGCGTCGACCGGCAGCGTCGAGGCGGTGCACTGCGACACGGTGCGCGAGAAGGTGTCGTATTCCTTGGTGTGCCACAGGAAGCCGCCGATCACGAACGACAGGAAGCGGTCGGTGGGCGAGGCCAGCCGCACTTCCTGGCTGTACTGCTGGAACTTCAGGTAGCCGACGTCGTGCTGCAGGATGTCGAGCGGCGCCACGTGGGTGGCGTAGACCGAGTGGAAGTCGCCGTCGCGGTACTGGGTGTTGGTCCAGCGGCGGTAGGCGCTGATCGAGGTCAGCGTGTAGTCGCCCAGCGAGAGGTCGACCTGCGCCGAGACGCCGGCGTTGGTGTCGCGCGTGCCGGGGGTGAAATCGTTGTTGATCGTGCGGTTCTTCGAGCCGGGCTGGAAGCCGAGCTGCGGAATGAACAGGTTGGTGAGCTGGGCGCTGGGAACGTAGGTGCCCAGCACGTCGCCGCAGCAGTTGTCCTTGGCGTGGACATAGTCGCCGATCAGGGTGATCTCGACGGTGTCGGTGGGCTCGACCACCAGCTTGCCGCGAACGCCGTAGCGCTTGAAGCCGTTGACCTTCTCGCCGTCGTAGAGATTGCGGATGTTGCCGTCGTACTGCGCGTAGACGCCCGAGAGGGTGAAGCCGACGCCGGTGCCGAGCGGGCCCGAGATGTCGACGTTCGCGCGGTTCTCGCCGCCTTCGAACAGACCGGCCGAGACCGAGCCCTCGATCGTGTCGGTGGGCGACTTGGTGACGATGCTGATCGCGCCGGCCGAGGCGTTCTTGCCGAACAGCGTGCCCTGCGGCCCGCGCAGCACCTCGATCCGCTCGATGTTGGTGAACTCGCTGAAGGCCATGCCCGAGCGGCCCATGACCACGCCGTCGACCACGGCCGAGACGCTCGGCTCGGCGCCGGAGGAGAAGGACTGGGTGCCGACGCCGCGGATGCTCAGCGTCGAGTTGGTGTTGGTGGTGCCGCGCTTGAAGGTGAGCGAGGGAACCACCTGCCCGAGGCTCTCGGTGTTGGTGATGTTGTTGGCCTTCAGCGTCGCTTCGCCCACGACGCTGATCGCGAGCGGCACGGCCTGGAGGTTCTCGGAGCGCTTCTGCGCGGTGACGACGATCTCGTTGGGAGCGCTGTCCGCGGGAGCGGCGCCCTCCTGGGCCAGGACGGGGACCGCGGAGGCGGCGCAGGCGATCGCGATCGCCGCCAGCGAAACACGCGTAGACGCCCGCAGGGCAGCCGAATTTCTCATGAATTTCCTCCCCAGGAGCCATTGCTCCGCAATCTCTATCGCGCAGGTGGATATTCCGCCTGCTCGTTTATGTCAACGATGGACATCAGGCGCCGCCGGAACGGCTGCGACACGGCTTTCCGCCATCGCCCGATGCCGCAGCCGGCTTGTGCTGGGCGGGAGTTTATGTCAAGCGGTGTCACAAGCCAGGAAGAGCCGCCGGTCACCGGCGTGAGTGGGAGCATGGATGTGGCGCTGACGCTGAAGCTGGAAGACGGGATCCTCACCGGCGTGCTCGAGGATCGCGTCCTGCTCCGCCACAGCCCCGATTCGCCCGCCTTCACGCTCGCGCGTGGGCATCCCGACATCGCGATGGTGCGCGGCAACTTCCGTATCGACGACGCGCCCGAAGGCCACCTCGCCCCCGCCTTCGTGCGCCGCGAGGGCGAGGCCTTCGTCCTTTCCGCCGCGCCGCAGGGCCCGGCGCTGCTGCGGGTGGCGGCGGAAGCCGGCGACGCCCTGCGGATCGAGGCGCTGGAGCCCGGCTACGACCGCCTCTGGGTCGATCTCGTGGCGCAGGCGGACGAGCACGTCTGGGGCGGCGGGGAGCAGATGAGCTACCTCGACCTGTCGGGCCGGCGCTTCCCGATCTGGACCAGCGAGCCCGGCGTCGGGCGCGACAAGACCACCGAGCTGACCCGGCTCATGGACGCGCAGGGCATGGCCGGCGGCGACTACTGGTGGACCAACTACCCGCAGCCGACCTTCCTCTCCTCGCGCCGCTACGCCTGCCACCTCGACAGCAGCGCCTACGCGGTGCTGGACTTCACCGACCCCGCCCGCCACCGGCTGGAAGTGTGGGAAGGCACGGCGCGGCTGGAGTTCTTCGCGGCCGGGGACTTCGTGGGCCTCGTCGGCGCGCTGAGCCACCGCTTCGGCCGCCAGCCGCCGCTGCCCGACTGGGCGATCGGCGGCGCCATCGTCGGTCTCAAGGACGGCGCGCGCAGCTTCGCGCGGCTGGAGGCGATCGTGGCGGCGGGCGCGGCCGTGTCCGGGCTGTGGTGCGAGGACTGGATCGGCATCCGCCAGACCAGCTTCGGGCGGCGCCTGTTCTGGGACTGGTCGTGGAACGCGGCGCGCTACCCCGCGCTTCCCGAGCGCATCGCCGAGCTGGCGCGTTCGGGCATCCGCTTCCTCGGCTACGTGAACCCCTATCTCGCCAACGACGGCGTGCAGTACCAGGAGGCGCTGGAGCACGGCTTCCTGGCGCTGCGGCAGGACGAGGACGCGCCCTACCTGGTCGACTTCGGCGAGTTCGACTGCGGCGTGGTGGACTTCACCAACCCGGCCGCGCTGGACTGGTTCGCCGAGCGGGTGATCGGGCGCGAGATGCTCGACTTCGGCCTCTCGGGGTGGATGGCGGACTTCGGCGAGTACCTGCCGGTGGACCTGCGCCTCCACGACGGCAGCGACCCGATGCTGATGCACAACCGCTGGCCGGTGCTGTGGGCCGAGGCCAACGCGCGCGCCATCGCCTCGCGCGGGCGCACCGGAGAGGCGCTGTTCTTCATGCGCGCGGGCTTCTCGGGCGTGCAGGCCCACTGCCCGCTGCTGTGGGCCGGCGACCAGTCGGTCGACTTCACCCGGCACGACGGGATCAACACCGTCGTCACCGCGGCGCTCTCCGCCGGCCTGGTCGGCAACGCCTACTCCCACAGCGACGTCGGCGGCTACACCAGCCTCCACGGCAACGTGCGCAGCGCCGAGCTGATGATGCGCTGGTGCGAGCTGGGCGCGTTCAGCCCGGTGATGCGCAGCCACGAGGGCAATCGCCCGGACGACAACCTCCAGGTCGATTCCACCCCCGAACTGCTGGCGCATTTCGCCCGGATGACCCGCATCCATGCCGCGCTCGCCCCTTACGTGCGGCACCTGAGCGACGAGGCGGTGCGCACCGGGCTGCCCGTTCAGCGGCCGCTGTTCCTGCACTATCCCGACGCTAACGACCTCTACGCGGTGCAGGACCAGTACCTCTACGGCGCCGACCTGGTGGTCGCCCCGGTGGTCGAGGAAGGCGCCCCCCGCCGCAGCGTCGTGCTCCCCGGCACCGCCCCCTGGCGCCACCTGTGGTCGGGCGAGGACTTCGCCCCCGGCCGCCACGAGATCGACGCCCCGATCGGATCGCCGCCGGTCTTCTATCGCCCCGACAGCGCGTTTGCGCCATTGTTCGCCCAGATCGGCAAGGAACGGGGCGGATGAGCGAGAGGGCGAACATCAAGGACGTATCGGCACGGGCCAACGTCTCGGTGAAGACCGTCAGCCGCGTGCTGAACAACCATCCCTACGTGAAGTCCGAAACCCGCGAGCGGGTCGAGCAGGCCATGCGCGAGCTCGGCTTCCGCCCCAGCGTGGCGGCGCGGATCCTGGCCGGCAACAAGTCGGGCCAGGTCGCGCTGATCTACGACAACCACAGCCCCTACTACATGAACCAGGTGCAGATGGGCTGCTGGGAGGCGTGCCACGCCGCACGCATCCGCCTGCTCGCGCAGCCCGTCGACGTCGCCGACCCGCTGGTGGGCGACCAGGTCCGCGGCCTCGTCACCGAGACCCACGTCGACGGCGTGATCCTCTCCTCGCCGGTGACCGACTGCGTGCCGGTGCTGACGATGCTCGAGGCCATGGACGTGCCCTTCGTGCGGATCTCGCCCGGCACCAACCATGCGCTGACCTCCTCGGTGTTCATGGACGACACGCAGGCGGCCGACGACATGACGACCTACCTCGTCAACCGCGGCCACCGCGTGATCGGGTTCATCAAGGGCCACCCCAACCACATGGCCTCCGAGGAGCGCCTGTTCGGCTACCGCCGCGCGCTCGACCGGGCCGGCATCGCCTACGAGCCGGCCCTCGTCGCCCCCGGCGAGTTCGACTTCGACAGCGGCGTCGCCGCGGCGCGCCGTTTCCTCGGCCAGCCGCGCCGGCCGACCGCGATCTTCGCCAGCAACGACGACATGGCCGCGGGCGTCCTCTCCGTCGCCCACGACATGGGCATCGCGGTGCCCGCCGCGCTCTCCGTCGCGGGGTTCGACGACACCACCCTCGCCCGCATGGTCTGGCCGCAGCTCACCACCGTCCACCAGCCCACCCGGGAACTGGCACGCGCGGCCGCCGAACTGCTCATCGGCGGCGACACCCTCATCCACCGCCGCCTCGACCACCGGCTGGTCGAGCGCGCCTCGGTCGCTGCGATCAATGCCGACTTCCTCTCCTGACAGGACCTGCAACGCATGAATTTCCTTCCGGCACCTTCCGCCCGTCGCCCGCTGGGCCGCAGCGGCATCGAGGTCTCCGCCCTCGCCTGGGGCAACTGGCGCCTGTGCGGCACCGACGTCGGCGCCGCCGCCCGGCTGCTCCATGCCGCGCTGGACGCGGGCATCGACTTGGTCGACACCGCGGACATCTACGGACCCGATAACCAGGAGCCCTTCGGCGCCTCCGAAGCGCTGCTCGGGCGAGTGCTGGCCGCCGAGCCCGGCCTGCGCGAGCGCATCGTGCTCGCCACCAAGGGCGGCATCGCCATGGGCGTGCCCTATGACAGCAGCGCGGCCTACCTCGCGTCGGCCATCGACGCCTCGCTGGCGCGGCTCGGCACCGACCGGGTCGAGCTGTGGCAGATCCACCGCCCCGACATCCTGACCCACCCGCAGGAGATCGCCCGCGCCATCGAGGACGCGCACCAGGCCGGCAAGATCCGCAGCTTCGGCGTCTCCAACTTCACCCAGGGCCAGATCGCCACGCTGCAGCAGTTCCTGCCCGTGCCGATCGTCTCGACCCAGCCCGAGCTCTCGGCACTGAAGCTCGCGCCCATCGAGAACGGCGAGCTCGACCAGGCGATCGCGATGGACCTGGCGGTGATGGCCTGGTCGCCGCTCGGCGGCGGGCGCATCGCCGCGCCGGGGACCGAGCGCGAGCACGCGGTCGCCGCGCTGCTGGACGCGGTCGCCGATGCCCACGGCGTGTCGCGCACCGCCGCCGCCTATAGCTGGATCATGGCGCATCCCGCGCGCCCGATCCCGATCGTCGGATCACAACAAGCCGCCCGCATCGCCGAAGCCGCCGACGCGCTCAAGGTCCGCTGGACCCGCGCCCAGTGGTACGCGGTGCTGGTGGCATCGAAAGGAGAGCCCCTGCCATGACCCCCGAAGGCACCGCGCAGCAGCAATGCGAGATCAGCTGGTTCTCGGCGCTTTGCGACGACGACTACGAGTTCCTCGGCCAGCCCGACCCGATGCTGGCGTCCAGCTGGGAGCACTGCCGCAACATCGTGCTGCAGGCGGAGAAGGGCGGCTTCGACAACATCCTGCTGCCCTCCGGCTACAGCCTGGGGATCGACACCACCATGTTCGCCGGCGCCATCGCGCCGCTGGTGGAGCGGATCAAGCTGCTCTGGGCGGTCCGCTGCGGCGAGGACTGGCCGCCGCAGCTCGCGCGCCGCATCGCGACGCTCGACCGCATCCTCGGCGGGCGGCTGACGGTCAACATCATCTCCTCCGACCTCCCGGGCGAGAAGCTGGAGAGCAAGCCGCGCTACCAGCGCACGCTGGAGGTGATGCAGATCCTCAAGACCATGCTCTCGGGCGAGCATCTCCGGTTCAAGGGCGAGTTTTATGACCTCGACCTCGCCCCGGCGCGCATCACCACCACCTCGGGCAAGTGCCCGCCGCTCTACTTCGGCGGCCTGTCCGAGGATGCGCGCGAGGCCGCGGCGCAGGGCTGCGACGTCTACCTGATGTGGCCCGACACGATGGACAAGGTGCGCGAGACCATCGCCGACATGACCGCCCGCGCCGCGCGCCACGGCCGCACGCTCAAGTTCGGCTACCGCGCCCACGTCATCGTGCGCGAGACCGAGGACGAGGCGCGCGCCTATGCCGACCGCCTGCTGTCCAAGCTCGACGCGGAGACCGGCGAGGCGATCCGCCAGAAGTCGCTCGACACCGCCAGCGTCGGCGTCACCCGCCAGGCGGAGCTGCGCTCGGCCGCGGGCGGCGACGGCTTCGTCGAGGACAACCTGTGGACCGGCATCGGGCGCGCCCGCTCGGGCTGCGGGGCGGCCATCGTCGGCGATCCCGACCAGGTGCTGGCCAAGCTGCGCGCCTACCAGGCGGAAGGGATCGAGGCCTTCATCCTGTCGGGCTATCCGCATGCCGCCGAGGCCGACCTGTTCGCCCGCCACGTGCTGCCGAACATCGCGCACGGCCCGCTGGCGCTCTGACGAGGACCGAGGACATGGACGGGTTCGATTCGCTTCTGGCCGGCCGCCTCGCCCGCCGGCGCCTGCTGGGGGCCGGGGCGGTTGCCGGCCTCGGCGCCACAAGCGCGCTGGCCCAGGCGGGCGGGCTCGTCCGGCTCGGCATGACGGGAGGACCGGACGAGCGGCCGCTCGCCAGCGACTTTCCCGGCAAAGGGCCGATGATCGTCCAGCGCAACCGGCCGGTCCTGCTGGAAAGCCCGATGTCCGTGTTCGACGAGCACGTCTTCACGCCCAACGACCGCTTCTACGTGCGCTGGCACTGGGCCGACATCCCGCTGGAGGTGGACGTCGACGCTTTCCGCCTGACGGTGGGCGGGCAGGTCGGCAAGCCGCTGTCGATCAGCCTGCCCGAGCTGCTGCGCCTGCCGCGCATCGCCTATGCCGCGGTCAACCAGTGCTCGGGCAACAGCCGCGGCTTCTTCTCGCCGCGCGTGCCCGGTGCGCAGTGGGCGCATGGCGCCATGGGCAATGCGGTGTGGAAAGGCGTGGCGCTGCGCACCGTGCTGGAGATGGCCGGCGTCAAGCCCGGCGCCGCCGCGGTGCGCTTCGGCGGCCTCGACCGGCCGCTCACCGCCGTGGACGACTTCGACAAGTCCCTCGAGCTCGACCATGCGAACGACGGCGAGGTGATGATCGCCTTCGCCATGAACGGCGAGCAGCTGCCGATGCTCAACGGCTTCCCGCTGCGGCTGGTGGTGCCCGGCTGGTATTCGACTTACTGGATCAAGGCGCTGAGCGAGATCGAGGTCCTGGCCGCTCCGGACGACAACTACTGGATGACCAAGGCCTACAAGATCCCCACCGCACCGCAGGCGGACGTGCCGCCTGGCGCCAAGGACTTCCCCACCGAGCCGATCAGCCGGATGATTCCACGCAGCTGGATCACCAACGTGGTCGAGGGCACCGCGCTTCCCCACCGCGACACCCTGCCGGTGCGGGGGATCGCCATGGGCGGCGACCAGGGAGTGGCCAAGGTGGAGGTCTCGGCCGACGGGGGGCACACGTGGTCGCCCGCGCAGCTCGGCACGGACGAGGGCCGTTACAGCTTCCGCCGCTTCTCGATCGACCTGCCGACCCCCGCCAAGGGCGAGCTCGCGCTGATGGCGCGCTGCACCAACACCAAAGGCGAAGGCCAGCCGATGGAGCCGAACTGGAACCCCGGCGGCTACATGCGCGGCTGCGTCGAGACCGTGCGGGCGAGGATCGTGTGATGACGCTACGCGCCCTTTCCCGGCCCGGCTTCTTGGCCTTTCCCGCCTCCGTGGCCCTTCCCGCCTGCCTCGTGCTGGCCGCCTGCGGAGGGCCAGCGCCCACGCCGCAGGAGACCGCCGAAGCCCGCCCTTCGGCGATGAGCGGGGCCTTGCGCTCGCAGACCATCACCCTGCCGGACGACACGCTGACCTTCGCCGCAGCCGGCGGCGACGCCGTGCTGGACCAGCACTGCATCGCCTGCCACTCGACGACGATGGTGCTATACCAGCCCCCGCTGAAGCGCGAGCAGTGGGCCGCCACGGTCAAGAAGATGCGCGAGGCCTACGGCGCGCCGATCACGCCCGACCAGGACGCCGCTGTGGTGGATGCCCTGCTGAAGCTGCGCCCGGCCGCATAGGGTCGCGGCCGCTCATCCTGAGCGTGCCGGAAGAGGGTTCGTGTGCGGCGGGGCTTTCGACAAGCTCAGGCTGAGCGGGTCCGGGGGAGTGGCGCGTTCGAAACGGCGAGCCGCCTGGCCCATCGCGAGCAAGGCCCGCTCCCCCTCGCAACACCAACCCCGCTCATCCTGAGCTTGTCGAAGGATGGCTCGCGCACGGTCGGGCCTTCGACAGGCTCAGGCCGAGCGGGTCTGGAGGATGGGGCACGTTCGGAGAGGACCGGTGCAATCCCGGCATCGCCCAGGCCCAGCGGCACTCATTCGGGAGCCGGCCAGCCCGTCGCGAGCAAGGGGCCGCTCCCCCTCGCAACACCAACCCCGCTCATCCTGAGCTTGTCGAAGGATGGCTCGCGCAAGGTCGGCCCGTCACCCCTGCTCAGCAGCCCAGGGCCAGGTGCTTCTCCAGCCCCGCGCGCCAGTGCGACAGGCGGCTTGCGCGCGCTGGCGCGTCCATGTGCGGCGTGAAGCTGGCGATGTGGCCGCGCATCGCGACAGCCTCTTCGAGCGAGGCGTAGAGGCCCGCCCCGACGCCGGCGAGCATCGCCGCGCCCAGCGCGGTGGTCTCGATGTCGGCCGGCCGCTCGACCGGCAGGTCCAGCACGTCGGCGAGGTCCTGCGCGATCCAGTCGTTCGCGCTCATGCCGCCGTCGATGCGCAGCTTGGCCCAGGGCGCGCCGTCGGCGGCGAAGGCCTCCTGCAGGTCGTGGCACTGGTGGGCCAGCGATTCCATCGCCGCGCGCACGAGGTGCGCCCGGCTGGTCCCCAGCGTCAGCCCGGCCGCGACGCCCTGCACGTCCGGTCGCCAGTGCGGCGCCCCCAGACCGGCGAGCGCCGGCAGGAACAGCACGCCGCCGCTGTCGGAAACCGACCGCGCCAGCGCCTCCGTCTCCCCGGCCGAGCGGATGATGCCCAGCGTGTCGCGCAGCCACTTGATGAGGCTGCCGGCGACGAAGATCGAGCCTTCCAGCGCATAGGTCCGCTCCCCGCCGACCTGGTACAGCACCGTGCCGAGCAGCCGGTGGCCGGAACGGGGGAGCGCCTTGCCACGGTTGGTCAGGACGAAGGCCCCGGTGCCGAAGGTGGCCTTGGTGTCGCCATGCTCCAGGCAGTGCTGGCCGATGCAGGCGGACTGCTGATCGCCCGCGAGGCCGCAGATCGGGATGGCGCGCCCGAGCAGGTCGGCGCGCGTCTCGCCCAGCCGGCCCAGGCTGTCGACCACCTCGGGCAGCATCGCGCGGGCGACGCCGAAGATCGCCATCAGCTCATCGTCCCAGTCGGCCCCGTCGAGCGCGAGGAGCTGCGTGCGGCTGGCATTGCTGGCATCGCTGACATGCAGGCCGCCGGTCAGCTTCCACACCAGCCAGCTCTCGACCGTGCCGAAGGCCAGCCTGTCCCCCAGCGCCCCCGCCTCGGGCACGTTGTCGAGGATCCAGCGCATCTTGGTGCCGGAGAAATAAGGGTCGATCACCAGGCCGGTCCGCGCCTGGAGGTGTGCCTCCAGCCCCTGCTCGCGCAAGCTGGCGCACAGCGGCGCAGTGCGCCGGTCTTGCCAGACGATGGCGCGGGTCACCGGCTCGCCGGTCTGGCGGTCCCAGGCCACCACGGTCTCGCGCTGGTTAGTGATGCCTATGGCGGCGATCCGCTCCGCTCCCCCGGCCTTGGCGATCGCGTCGCGCGCACAGGCCAGCGTGCGGTCCCAGATCTCGGTCGCGTCGTGCTCGACCCGGCCGGGCTCGGGATAGTGCTGCGTCAGCTCGCGCTGGGCGGTCGCCAGGACCGCGCCGTCGGGCGCGTAGACGATCGCGCGGGTGGACGTGGTGCCCTCGTCCAGCACCAAGATCAGGTCGCCGCTCACGGCCGTTCCCCCCTGTGATCCTGCATGTAGCCCTCCAGGACCGCCGTCTGCGCCGCGTCGAACCGCAGCCCCAGCTTGGTGCGCCGCCAGAGCACGTCCTGCGCCGTGACGGCCCATTCGCGCGCCATCAGGTAGTCGACCTCGGCACCGGTCAGCCCATGGCCGAAGGCGGTGCCCAGCGCGGCCGGATCGGCGGCGGAGCCCAGCCATTCGCGCGCAAGCAGGCCGTAGGCCCGCCCGATCCGCTCGCAGGTGCGCGCGTCCAGGAAGGGGTAGTCACGCTGCAGCCCGGCGATCACGTCCGCCACCCCGTCCTTGGGGAAGGCTCCGCCCGGAAGCGGCGCTGTTGCGGTCCAATCGCCACCTTGCAGCGCCGCTATGTAGGGCGCCAGGCGCTCCACGGCGTCCTTGGCCAGGTGGCGGTAGGTGGTGATCTTGCCGCCGAACACCGACAGCAGCGGCAGTTTCCCGTCGGCATCGGCATCGAGGTCGAAGCTGTAGCCCCGCGTCGCCGCCTCCGGCTTGCCGGACCCGTCGTCCACCAGCGGCCGCACCCCCGAATAGCTCCAGACCACGTCCGCCGGCGCGATCTGCCGCTCGAAGTAGACGTTCGCCGCCTCGCACAAGTAGGCGATCTCCTCCTCGCTCGCGCGCACTTCGGACAACGGGCCGTGGTGGTCCCGGTCGGTGGTGCCGATCAGCGTGAAGTCGTGCTCGTAGGGAATGGCGAAGAAGATGCGCCCGTCGGCGATCTGGAAGAAGTAGGCGTAGGGATGGTCGAACATCCGCGGCACGACGATGTGCGAGCCGCGCACCAGCCGCATCTTGCGCCGGCTCGTCTCGTGCGCCCGTTCTAGGAGGTCGAGCACGGCAGGACCCGCCGCATTGACGACCGCGCGGGCGCGAAAGCTCTCGTCGCCGCAGGTGATGAGCCAGTGATCGCCCTGCCGCTCCAGCCGCGAGACGCCGGTGCGGGTCCGCACCGTCGCGCCCCGGTCGGCCGCGTCACGGGCGTTCAGCACGACCAGCCGCGCGTCGTCGACCCAGCCGTCCGAATAGACGAAAGCCGGCGCGAACCCGGGCTTGAGCGGCTTCCCGGCCGGATGCCGCCTGAGGTCGATCGACTCGGTGGCGGGCAGATCGCGGCGGCCGCCGATGTGGTCGTAGAGGAACAGGCCCAGGCGCAGCAGCCAGCGGGGCCGCAGCCCCTTCACGTGCGGCAGGACGAAGCGCATCGGCCGGATGATGTGCGGCGCGATCGACCACAGCCGCTCACGCTCGCCCAGCGCCTCGCGCACCAGGGCGAACTCGTAGTGCTCGAGGTAGCGCAGCCCGCCATGGATGAGCTTGGTCGAAGCCGAGGAGGTCCCGCCGGCCAGGTCGCCCTGCTCGATCAGGAGGACGCTGGCCCCGCGCCCGGCCGCATCGCGCGCGATGCCGCTGCCGTTGATGCCGCCGCCGATGACGGCGATGTCATGGATGTGCTGGTTCATGAGTCCTCATAGCAGGGCGATGCTGAACGCCATCGCCGTCGCCAGCGAGGCGAGAGTGGCGGCGACCACGGGCAGTGTCGCCGGCCATCCCATCTCCAGGATCAGGTCGAGGCGCGAGCGCATGGCGGTCGCCGTGACCGCCAGCAAGAGCAGCGCCTTCGACAGCGTCAGGCTGACCTGCGCGACGATGGGGGGGAACTGCGCGAGCGAGTTCACCACGACCACGGCGAGGAACAGCGTGATGAACCAGGGCAGCGCCAGCTTGCCGATCCATCCGCGGCGCGATCCGCCCGCCTCGTCGGCGAAGAAGAACGACACTATCGCGACGATCGGGGCAAGCAGCGCCACGCGCGACAGCTTGACAATCGTGGCGTAGCTGCCCGCGACGTCGGAATAGGCGTACCCGCCGCCGATCGCCTGGGCCACGTCGTGGATCGAGGCGCCGATCAGGAAGCCGGCCTGCCGGTCGTCGAAGTGCAGCACGCCCGCCAGCGGCGGGTAGAACGACATGGCCAGCGCGCTCGCCACGGATATCACCACCAGCGTCAGGGCGAACTGGCCCTGGCTGACGCGCCGCGCGCCGAGCACGCCGAACAGCGCGAGCGCGGCCGACGCGCCGCAGATCGCGGTGGCGCCCCCGGCGAGCACGCCGATCGCCGCCGACTGTCCGCACAGCCGCGCCGCGATCATCGCCGCCGCCATCGCCGCCGCCATCACCACCAGCAGCGAGACGAAGGGCACCGGGCCGAGCTCGCCGATCTGGGCCAGGGTGACCTGGGTGCCGAGCACGACGATGCCCCAGCGCAGGCAGGTCTTGGACGCGAAGTCGAGGCCCGCATGGGTTCGCGGCACGCTCGTCACGAAGTTGAGCGCCAGGCCGATCAGCAGGCCCATGAGGATGATGGGGACGCCGTGATGCTCCGAGAGCCAGGCCGCCGCGATGCTGGCGATGCAGCAGACCGCGATCCCGGGCCAGAGCCCCTTCCAGCGCTCCACCAGGCCCCCCGGCGCTGCGCTGCGCGCGGTTTCGGCAAGGAAGATCTCGCCGTACAGATCTCCGGCATGGTTGTTGATCACGTACCCTCGCCCTGAAGAACCGCCCTTTGTCGGCGACAAGAGGCTTGCTGTATGTCCTGCGTTGTCATATCAGCGTGTATGGCGATGTCGGGGCCGGGGCAAGAGCCTTTCTCGTTCGATCGCCCGACAAGCGCTGTCGCCGGACAGGATGGAGAGGACGCATGAACGACACGCCCGATGCCGCGCCGGCGGATGCACCGGCCGGTC
Source organism: Novosphingobium soli (assembly GCF_042432915.1). NCBI lineage: Bacteria > Pseudomonadati > Pseudomonadota > Alphaproteobacteria > Sphingomonadales > Sphingomonadaceae > Novosphingobium > Novosphingobium soli. The sequence continues at coordinate 95,874 of NZ_JBHLWK010000025.1, read as the reverse complement.
CCGAAGCCGCGCAGGCCGCGGCCGGAGGTGCAAGGGCGCAGAACGTCCTCATCGCGCTGATCTTCCTCGCCACCGCGCTGAACTACGTGGATCGGCAGGTGCTGGCGCTGCTCAAGCCGATGCTCGAGGCCGAGTTCGCGTGGAGCGACCAGCAGTTCGCCCACCTCGGCTCGGTGTTCCAGCTGGCCGCCGCCGCCGCCCTGCTCGGCGTGGGCTGGTTCGTCGATCGCTTCGGCGTGCGCTTCGCCTATGGCTTCGCGGTGACCGTCTGGAGCCTTGCGGGGATGGCCCATGCGCTCGCCTCCACGGTGCAGCAGTTCGTCGTCGCGCGCGCCGTGCTGGCGACCGCCGAATCGGTCAACACGCCCGCAGCGATGAAGGCGACGGCGGTGTACCTGCCGATCCGCCGGCGTTCCGTGGGCATCGGCATCATCAACACCGCGCCGAACATCGGCGCCATCCTGACACCGCTGCTGATCCCGCCCTTCGCGCTCGCCTTCGGCTGGCGCGCCGCCTTCGCCGTCACCGGCGCGCTGGGACTGGTGTGGCTGCTCGCGTGGCACCTCAACACCCGTCACCTCGCGCCCGCCGGGTCGGTCCCGGCCGCCACCCGCGCGCCGCTGGCCTGGCGCGCGGCGCTGAGCGACCGGCGCAGCTGGACGGTGATCGGCGCCAAGGCCTGCACCGACCTGGTCTGGTGGTTCGTGCTGTTCTGGGCCCCCGACTTCTTCGCGCGCCACTTCGCGCTCGGCCAGGGCGAGATCGGGCTGCCGATCGCCATCGTCTTCGTGCTCGCCGCCCTCGGTGCGGTCTCCAGCGGCGTGCTCTACCCGCTGCTGCTGCAGCGCGGCCTTTCGCTGAACGCCGCGCGCAAGTCGGCGATGCTGGCCTTCGCGCTTGTCATCCTGGTGATGCCTCTGGCGCTGGTCGCGCCCAACCCGTGGCTCGCCGCCCTCTGCATCGGCCTAGGCCTGTTCGCGCACCAGGGCTTCTCGACCAACATCTTCGGCATGGCGACCGAGATCATCCCCGCCTCGCGCATCGCCACCGTGATCGCGCTGGGCGCCATCGCCGGCAATCTCACCGGCACGGGCATCATCGAAATGGCCGGCTGGTCGCTCGACCGGGGCCTCGGCTACACCCCGCTCTTCGTCGTCTGCAGCTTGGCCTACCTGGTGGCGCTGCTGTTCATCCACCTGATGCAGCCGCGGATCGTCCCCGCGGAAGACTGACCCGCTCCCGCGCAAGAGCGGGGCAGGCGTGCCTGACGATATCGAGGAGAGGTGGCGCACCCGACAGGATTCGAACCTGTGGCCTCTGCCTTCGGAGGGCAGCGCTCTATCCAGCTGAGCTACGGGTGCAGTGGACGGCCGGTTAGCAGAGGCAGGCGGGGGTTACCAGCGGCAAATTGCGCATGCGGGAGGCGCGGACGCGAGGGGCTTGCCAGTTCATGGTATGTTCTTATTATCGCGCCATGACCGCGATCGATTCCCTGTCCCCGCCGCACACCGCCCTCGACGTCGCGCGGGGGATCGCGCGGCTGTTCGCGCGCAACGGGATCTGGTGCATGCCCGAGATGCCGCTGCGCTGCGGGCGGCGGGCCGACCTGATGGGCATCGATGCCAAGGGGCATGTCTTGATCGTCGAGATCAAGGTGGCGCGCGCGGACCTGCTGGGCGACGGCAAGTGGACCGACTATCTCGACTATTGCGACCGCTTCTACTGGGGCCTGTCGCCCGCGCTCGACCGCACGCCGCTGGAAACCGACGCCTTCCTGCCCGACTGCTGCGGCGTGATCGTGGCGGACGGGTACGACGCCGAGATCCTGCGCCCGGCCCCGCTGCGCCAGATGGCCGCCGCCCGCCGCAAGGTGGAGAACGAGCGGCTGGCGCGCGCCGCGCTGCGCCGGCTGGTGACTCTGGGCGATCCGCATACCGCGCAGTGGGGCGATGACTGAGCCCCGGCACGCACGGCCGCGCGGCTCATCCGCAATTTTCTTGCGCTTCGCCGCAACGCGTACTATGTAGCGGCTCGACAACCGGCGCGCGGGTCCTCCCGCCGCAGTCCGAGAGCAGCGTGAGGCCAAGGTGCAAAGGGCGCCAAGGCCGGCCCGGACGAGCGGTTGCCGCAATGCAAGCTTCCTTCCTCACGCAGGGTCGCCCGTAACGACACCTTGCCGTGTGCGCGCGCCCTTTTTCGACCGTGCGCGCCCCCGCGCACTTTCGAAAGTGACGTATGTCCTATTTCTCCGAACTTGGCCTTGCCGAGCCCATTCTCCGCGCGCTCCAGGCCAAGGGCTACACCGATCCCTCGCCGATCCAGCGCAAGTCCATCCCGTCGCTGCTCGAAGGCCGCGACCTCCTCGGCATCGCGCAGACCGGCACGGGCAAGACTGCCGCGTTCTCGCTGCCCTCGCTCCACCGCCTGGCGCAGGACCCCAAGCCGCGCCAGAACGCCGGCTGCCGCATGCTGGTGCTCTCGCCCACGCGTGAGCTCGCCGCGCAGATCGCCGAGAACATGCGCGGCTACGCCAAGTTCCTGAACCTGACGATCCAGTGCATCTTCGGCGGCGTGCCGGTGGGCAAGCAGGCCCGCGCGCTCGAGCGCGGCTGCGACATCCTCGTCGCCACGCCCGGCCGCCTGCTCGACCTCATCGACCAGCGCGCGCTGACGCTCAAGCACGTGGAGATCTTCGTGCTTGACGAGGCCGACCAGATGATGGACCTCGGCTTCATCGTGCCGCTCAAGCGCGTCGCTGCGCTGCTGCCCAAGGCGCGCCAGAGCCTGTTCTTCTCGGCCACCATGCCGCAGGCGATCGCCGAGCTGGGCAAGCAGTTCATCAACAACCCGGTGAAGGTGGAAGTGGCCCCGCAGTCCACCACCGCCGAGCGCGTCGAGCAGTACGCGACCTTCGTCAACCAGGCGGAGAAGCAGTCCCTGCTGACGCTCAGCCTGCGCGCCGGCCTTGCGCCCGACGCCGCCGAGGAGGCCGAGCACGGCGCCATCGACCGTGCGCTCGTCTTCACCCGCACCAAGCATGGCGCCGACCGCGTCGTGCGCCACCTCGTCGCCGCCGGCATCCCGGCTGCCGCGATCCACGGCAACAAGAGCCAGGCGCAGCGAACCGCGGCGCTCGGCGGCTTCCGCCAGGGCACCGTGCGCATCCTGGTCGCCACCGACATCGCCGCCCGCGGCATCGACGTGACCGGCGTGAGCCACGTCTACAACTTCGAAATCCCGAACGTGCCCGAGCAGTACGTCCACCGCATCGGCCGCACCGCGCGCGCCGGGGCGGACGGCGTTGCCATCAGCTACGTGGCACCCGACGAGAAGCCCTATGTCCGCGACATCGAGCGCCTGACCCGCATCAAGCTGGAAGCCGTCCCGCTGCCCGAGGACTTCATGAAGCTGGCCGCGCGTCTGCCCGCACCGGCCCGCAGCGCCCCGGCCCAGCCGCAGGGCGAGCGTCGCCAGGGCGGCGGTCGCGGCAACGGTGGCAGCGCCGGTCGCAACGGCCAGCAGCCGCGCCGCGAAGGCCAGCGCAGCGACCGGCCGCAGGGCGAGCGCAACCGCTCCGAAGCGCCGCGCGGCGAGCGCCGCGAAGGCGCGGCCGGCGAGGAGCAGGGCGAGCGCAAGCGCCGCTTCCGCCCGCGCGGGCCCAAGGGGATGGGCGCCCACAAGGGTGCGGTGCGACGCGCCGGCTGACGCTTCGACCCTCCCGCGGTCAACGCGGCGGGTTGCGCGGGGGCTTCGACAAGCTCAGCCTGAGCGGGGTGGGGTGGATCCGTTCTTCCCACCCCCGTTCGGCCGGAGGCATGGAGCGCGCGGTGTGCTGGCGGGCGGCTGGCGTGCCTGGCTGGTTGGCTTGGCTGGCTTCGACCGGCTCAGCCTGAGCGGGTAAGCGGGAGCCAGCCTTCCGCGCGCTTACCCTCCTGACCTGTGCACCGTCTCACCACCCGGAACCCCGCTCATCCCGAGCGTGTCGAAGGATGGGCGCGCAGAGCGGAAGCGGTCTTCCCCGCGCTCCCCTCCGGGCCGCTCCACCGTCTCACCCCGAATCCCGCTCATCCTGAGCGTGTCGAATGATGGGAAAGCCCCACCCCGCCACCCTTTTCCCCTTCCCCTCGCCGGCCTGAGGGCATAATCCCGCGCCATGGCCGCCGCCTCCCTCTTCGCGATCTGCGCGTCCGCGCTGGCCATGACGGCGATTGTCGGGCTGCGCTACCTGGCGGCCTCGGGGCTGTTCGCCTGGATCACCGCGCGCGTGCGCCCCGGCCACTACGCCGGGCTCGACCGGCAGATCCGGCAAGAGATCGGCTGGTCGCTGCTCTCCGCCGGGATCTACGGCCTGCCCGCGGGCGTGGTCGCATGGGGCTGGCGCGAGCGCGGCTGGACGCGGATCTACGCCGATGTCCATGCGTACCCGCTATGGTGGCTGCCCGCCTCGGTGCTCGCCTACCTGCTGCTCCACGACACCTGGTTCTACTGGACCCACCGCTGGATGCATGCACCGCGCGTGTTCCGCATCGCCCACGCGGTCCACCACGCCAGCCGCCCGCCCACCGCCTGGGCGGCGATGAGCTTCCATCCGATCGAGGCGCTGACCGGCGCCGTCGTCATTCCCGCGCTGGTGTTCCTGGTGCCGATCCACGTCGCGGCACTCGGCGTGGTGCTGACGATCATGACCGTGATGGGGATCACCAACCACATGGGCTGGGAGCTGTTCCCGCGCGCCCTCGTCCACTCGCGCCTGGGGAACTGGCTGATTACGGCCAGCCACCACCAGCGGCACCACGAAAGCTACCGATGCAACTACGGGCTCTACTTCCGGCACTGGGACCATCTGTGCGGCACGGACAGAGGGCTCTCCTCGCCCTGAGCGCGGCTGCCGGCCTGGGCGCCGCCCCGCTTCTCGGCGCCGTCCCCCCGGGCGGCGGCGCGCCGTCCAACCCGGTGGTCACCGCCGACGTCACGCAGCTGCGCTCGGCCAAGGGCCAGGTCCTGGCCTGTCTCACCGCGCGCGCGGACAGCTTCCCCGACTGCGCCAGCGACCCGCTCGCCCGCAAGCTGACGGTGCCCGCAAGCGCGCCGCTGGTGCTGGATTTCGGCCGCGTTCCCGCCGGCCGCTACGCGATCTCGCTGATCCACGACGAGAACGGCAACGGCAAGCTCGACACCAGCGTGATGATCCCGCGCGAGGGCTACGGCTTCTCGAACGACGCACCGGCGCGGATGGGACCGCCTCGTTTCGCGCATGCCGCCTTCGACGTCGGCGCCGCGGATGTTCGCCTGGCGATCCGCATGCGATATCTTCTCTAGCCGCACTTGCCCGGCGGCCGCCGGCCGCCTACGCCCGTGGCGTGGCACGGGACGAGGACAACGGGCAGATCGCCGAGAAGGCGGTCGAGGCGACGACGGCAGGGCTGGTCCCGCCACCTCCGGCCGGGACCTTCTCGCCCTTTCGCTATCCCGTGTTCCGCGCGATCTGGATCGCCAACCTGTTCTCCAACCTCGGCGCGACGCTGCAGGGCGTGGGCGCGGCATGGCTGATGACCGAGCTGACGCCGTCGCACCAGCTCGTCGCGCTGGTCCAGGCCTCGGCCACCGTGCCGATCCTGCTGTTCGGGGTCTTCGCGGGTGCCATCGCCGACAACTACGACCGGCGCCAGGTCATGCTCGTGGCGCAAGTCGGCATGCTGGTCGTCTCGGCGATGCTGGCGGCGCTCGCCTACGCCCACTGGCTGACCCCGACGCTGCTGCTCGCCTTCACGCTCAGCGTCGGCATCGGCACCGCACTCAACTCGCCGGCGTGGCAGGCCTCTGTGCGCCAACAGGTCGCCCCGCGCGAGATCCCGCAGGCCATCGCGCTCAACTCGATCTCGTTCAACATCGCGCGCTCGATCGGCCCCGCGGTCGGCGGCGTGCTCATCTCGATCTGGGACTCCTCGTTCGCCTTTGCCATCAACGCGGTGAGCTACGTCGGCCTGATCGGCGTGCTGCTCTGGTGGAAGCCCGAGGCGCGGCCGGTGGAACGCCGGCCGATCCTGCCGGCGGTGGCGGTGGGCATCCGCTACTGCGCCACCACCCGGCCGCTGCGCCGCATCCTGCTGCGCGGCTTCTTCCTGGGCTTCAGCCTTTCCGCCTACCAGTCGCTGCTGCCCGCCGTGGTGAGCGGGCAGGGGCACGGCAACGAGCTCGACTTCGGGCTGATGCTCGGCCTGTTCGGGATCGGCTCGATCATCGCCGCGCCGTTCACCGGCCCGATCCGCCGGCGCTTCGGGCTGGAGGGGATCCTGACGATGGGCGCGGCGATGTTCGTCTTCTCGATGTCGCTGGTCGCCGAGGTGGACCGCATCCTCTACGCCCTGCCCGCGGCGTTCGTGGCGGGGATGGCCTGGGTCATGATCCTGACCACGCTCAACACCGCGGTGCAGCTGCGCTCGCCCGATGCGATCCTGGGCCGCTGCCTGTCGATCTACCAGGCGGTCACCTTCGGCGGCATGGCGGTGGGTTCGTGGGTCTGGGGCGCGGTGGCGGACTGGCGGAGCCTGCCGCTGGCGCTCCATGCCGGATCGGTGGTGCTGGTGGTCTCGTTCGCGGTGCTGCGCCTGGTCGCGCCGCTCCCCCGCCCGGGCGAAGGCATCCTGCGCGAGCCGGAGCCTGCGGACGCGCCGCGACCCCGCACTTAAGCCTTATTTCACCGCCGCGCTCCAGAACCGGCGCACCAGGGGCGAGTCGGGACACGGGCATGGACACAGGGCGCAGCGAACGGGCGGGCCGGGACGAGGACCCCGCCTGCGCGCCGGAAGCGGAGATCGCGCCCGGCATCGTGCCAGAGGGTGACGAGCGGCGCATGCAGGTGCGCACCTACAACTTCTGGGCCGGCCTGCTGGACGAGCGCTCCTTGCCCGACATCGCCGACCTCCACCCCGAACAGCTACCCGACTTCGGCCCGTGCAGCGTCCTGCTCGACTTCGGCGGGGGGATCGAGGACCCGCAGATCGCCTGGCTCGGCGCAAATCTGGCGCGCGAGTGCGGGGCCGAAGGGCCGATCCGCCGGCTGGCCGAGGTCCCCGCGGGCTCGCTGCTCTCGCGCATCGCCGACCACTACATGCAGATCCTCGCCAGCGAGGCGCCGATCGGCTTCGAGGCCGACTTCGTCGACCGCCGGGGGGCGCCGATCCTCTACCGCGGCATCCTCCTGCCCTTCTCGCGTGCGGGCACGCGGATCGACTTCGTCTACGGCGTGATCAGCTGGAAGGAGGGACTGCCCCCGCCTTTCGACGCCGGGGACGCCGCGCACGCGCTCGATCCGGTGCCCGCCTGGACCGACGGGCCGCTCGCGGCCTGGGCGGACGGACCTGCCGGTCCCGGGCCGTCCCCCGCAGCGGCGGGCCTGGCCGAGCGGCTCGCCTCCGCCCGCGACAGCGCCGCCGCCGCACGCGGCCATCAGCATCGCATGGAGCAGGCTTTACGCGAGGCCATCGGCCGGGCCTACGACCTTTCCCTTGCCGCGGAGGCGGCGCCGGGCGACTTCGCGCGCCTGCTCAGGATCGCGGGCATCCGGCCACGGCCGGGCCCGGGGCCGCTGGTCAAGCTGGTCTTCGGCGACGGGACCGGCCGGGCGCGATCGGCGGAGGCCTGCGCCGCGATCGCCCACGCCCGGCGGCTGGGACTGGCTGCGGGCGAACTGCCCCGCCATCTCGCCGCGACGCCGGGCGGCCTGGCCGCGGTGGTGCGGGAGGAGCGGCGCCTGCAGCGGGCGGAGCGGCGTGCGCAACAGGCGGGCGGTGCCGCCCGGGCCTGACCGCCGACGCGCTTCCCCTCGCTTGCAAATGCCCGTAGACGAAGCCTGGAGGCGGCATCGGGTCCGGCTCTTCATCGCCGGTTAAGCCCCTCCCGTCCCCAAGAGGATCGATGCCGAAGCTGCGAATTCCCGCCCTGCTCCTCTCGCTGCTGGCGCTGCTGGCGGCCGCGGCGAGCCCGGCGGCGGCGCAGTCGATCCTGCGCGACGCGGAGACCGAGGCGCTGCTGCGCGACATGTCGGCCCCGCTGGTCAAGGCTTCGGGGCTGGGCGCGGGCAACGTCGACATCGTGCTCGTCAACGACGCTTCGGTGAACGCCTTCGTCGCCGGCGGCCAGGCGGTCTACATCAACTCCGGCCTCATCGGCGAGGCCGACACCGCCGCCGAAGTGCAGGGCGTGATCGCGCACGAGCTCGGCCACGTTACCGGCGGCCATGCCGTGCTCAACCTCGGCAGCCGGGGAGCCACCAACATCTCGCTGCTCTCGCTCCTGCTCGGCGCCGCGGCCGCCGCGGCGGGCGGGGGCGAGGCGGCGATGGGCGTCATCATGGCCGGGCAGCAGGCCGCGATGGGCAAGTTCCTCGCCTACAACCGCTCGCAGGAGGCCTCCGCCGATGCCGCGGGCGCGCAGTACCTCTCGACCGCGGGGATCAGCGGGCGCGGCTCGATCGAATTCTTCAAGAAGCTGCAGAACATGGAGTTCCGCTACGGCTACCGCCCGCAGGACGGGGACGAGTTCTACTCCAGCCACCCGCTGACGGCCGACCGCATCGCCACGCTCCAGGACACCTACGAGGCCGACCCGGCCTGGACCAAGCCCGACGACGCCGCGCTGCAGCAGCGCTTCGTCCGCGCCAAGGCCAAGCTCTACGGCTTCCTGGCCGAGCCGCGCCTGGTCATGCGGCGCTATCCCAAGACCGACAACTCGGTGGCCGCGCGCTACGCCCGCGCCTATGCCTACCACCGCGAATCGCAGTTCGACCTCGCCCGCGCCGAGACCGAGGCGCTCATCGCCAGCGATCCCGACGACCCCTACTTCCTCGAGCTCGACGGCCAGATCCTGCTCGAGGCAGGCAAGGCCGCCGAGGCGCTGGCGCCGCTGCGCAAGGCGACCGAGCTGTCGGGCAACCAGCCGCTCATCGCCACGCTCTTCGGCCATGCGCTGATCGCGACCGAGGACCCGGCCAACTTCCGCGAGGCGCAGGGCGTGCTGAAGACCGCGGTGGCGCGCGACCGCGACAACCCGTTCGCCTGGTACCAGCTCGGCGTGATCTACGCCGCCAACGGCGACATGCCGCGCGCGTACCTCGCCAGCGCCGAGCAGCAGGTCCTCTCGGGCCGCATGGAAGAAGCGCTGCGCAGCGCCCAGGCCGCGGCGGCGGGGCTCCCCTCCGGCACGCCCGACTGGCTGCGCGCGCAGGACATCGAGATGCAGGCGCGGGCCGAACTGGAACGCGACAAGAAGCGGCGCTAGGGCCGCATCACCGCAAGCGAACGGACGACAAGACAGCACGATGGGCAATGCCTCCAAGTTCGCAATGATCGCCGCCGGGCTCGTGGTCCTGGGCGCGGGCACCTGGTTCGGCGGCCGCCTCGCGGTCGAGCGGGTGGTCCACGATTACATCCTCGACCACCCCGAGATCCTGCCACAGGCGATGGAGAACCTGCAGCACCGCCAGGCGTCCGAGGCGCTGGCCGCCGTGCGCGGCAGCGTCGAGACCCCCTTCCCCGGCGCCGTGCTCGGCAACCCGGCGGGCAAGGTCACGCTGGTGGAGTTCACCGACTTCGCCTGCGGCTACTGCCGCCAGAGCCTGCCCGACGTGGCCCAGCTCATCGCCAGGAACCCGGACCTGCGGATCGTGGTGCGCGAACTGCCGATCATCAGCCCGCACAGCCCCGACGCCGCCCGCATGGCGCTCGCCGCGGCCGAGCAGGGCAAGTACGCCCAGTTCCACGACGCCATGTTCGCCGCCGGGCAGGTCGACGCCGCAACGATCGAGGCGGTGGCCCGCCGCGTCGGCCTCGATCTCGACCGCGCCCGCCGCGTGGCCGCAAGCCAGACGGTGCAGGCGGAGATCACCCGCAACATGGAGCTGGCACAGCGTCTCGGCTTTTCGGGCACCCCGAGCTGGATCGCGGGCGACCGCCTGGTCCCCGGCGCCGTCGGCTTCGACCAGCTCTCCGAAGCGGTGGCCCAGGCACGCGGCGGCTGAGCGGCGGGGGCTTTGGGCTTCGACAAGCTCAGCCCGAGCGGGTTTCGCACGGCCGGGGGAGCAGGTCCAAACGTTACTCCTCCTCTCCTCCCTCCTTCAACCCAACCCCGCTCATCCTAGGCCTGCCGCCGAACCGGATTTTGCAACCTCTTCAACATCGGCTAGGCTGAAGGCATGAGCGTCCTGCCGATCCAGCCGATCCCCTTCTTCGCCAACAAGGACCGGGCCTTCTGGCGCCTGCAGGCCGTGGGCTGGGGCGGGGCGATGGTGCTGCGCACGATGTCGGCGCTGGCCAACGACCTGCCGCTGGCCTCGCTGGTGCTGGTGCTGATCGCCACCATCACCGGGTTCTCGATCTCGCTGGTGCTCTCGGTCGTCTACCGCACGCTCATCAAGCGGCGGGCGCTTGTGACCTGGGGGCTGACGCTGCTGATCCTGCCCTTCGCGGTGGGCCTGCACGCCTTCATCGACGCCTGGGTGATCTCGCTGTGGCGGACCGAAGGGGACGCCAGCTTCACCCAGCTGTTCCTCGGCGTGTTCTACCTCGACGCCACGCTGCTGGGCGCCTGGACCGCGCTCTACTACATGGTCAACTTCTACCTCCAGGTGGAGGAGCAGAACGACCAGCTGATCCGGCTGGAGAACCAGGCGACCAGCGCCCAGCTGGCCATGCTGCGCTACCAGCTCAACCCGCACTTCCTGTTCAACACGCTGAACTCGATCTCGACGCTGGTGCTGCTCAAGCAGACCGAGCCGGCCAACGCCATGCTCAGCCGGCTGTCCTCGTTCCTGCGCTACACGCTGGTGAACAAGCCCTCGGCGCGGGTCACCGTGGCGCAGGAAGTGGAGACGCTGCAGCTCTACCTCGACATCGAGCGGATGCGCTTCGAGGAGCGGCTGCGCACCACCTTCGACATCGATCCGGCCACCGAGACGGCGCTGCTGCCCTCGCTGCTGCTCCAGCCGCTGGTGGAGAACGCGATCAAGTACGCGGTCAGCCAGCAGGAGAGCGGGGCGGAGATCACCATCGCCTCGCAACTCGTCGGGCCGATGCTTCGCATCACCGTCTCGGACACCGGGCCGGGCTTGCAAAGTCCCACGACGGACAACAGGCTGTCGGGCATGACCTACGATGGAGGGGAGCCGGTCTCGACCGGCGTCGGCTTGTCCAACATTCGCGACCGCCTTTCGCAGGCCTACGGCGAGAACCACCGTTTCGAGACGGTGGAACCGCTGGAAGGCGGCTTCGCCGTGGTCATCGAGATCCCGGTGGACCGCCGGGTTCCTGCCGAGGAGGCGCCGGAAACCGCGCGCCAGCCCGTTCCGGTCGCGCGCTGAAACAATGTTGGACCGTGCGCGTTTGCCGGTCCGGAGACACTAACATATGACAATCCGCACGATCCTCGTCGACGACGAGAAGCTCGCTATCCAGGGGCTGCAACTGCGGCTCGAAAAATACCCGGACGTCGAGATCATCGACACGTGCGCGAACGGGCGCGAGGCCATCCGCAAGATCAAGACCGAAAAGCCCGACCTCGTCTTCCTCGACATCCAGATGCCCGGGTTCGATGGCTTCTCGGTGGTCAAGGGCGTCATGGAGATCGAGCCGCCGCTGTTCGTCTTCGTCACCGCCTACCAGGAGCACGCCGTGCGCGCCTTCGAGGCCAACGCGGTGAACTACCTGATGAAGCCGGTGGACGAGAGCAAGCTCGACGACACCCTCGCCCGCGTCCGCCAGCGCCTCGCCGAGAAGCGCTCGGCCGAGGAGGCGGAGAAGCTCAAGACGGTGCTGGCCGAAGTCGCTCCCGACGCGGTGGACCAGATCCCCGAGGAGACCGACCCCAACTCCGACCGCTACGAGAAGCTCATCAACATCAAGGACCGCGGCCAGATCTTCCGGATCGACGTCGATTCGATCGAGCACATCGAGGCCGCCGGCGACTACATGTGCATCCGCACCGCCGACAACTCGCTGATCCTGCGCGAGACGATGAAGGACCTGGAGCGCCGCCTCGACCCGCGCGTGTTCCAGCGCGTCCACCGCTCCACCATCGTCAACCTCAACCAGGTCCGCCAGGTGAAGCCGCATACCAACGGCGAATGCTTCCTGGTCCTCGATTCGGGCGCGCAGGTGAAGGTCAGCCGCTCCTACCGCGACGTGATCGCCCGCTTCGTGCATTGAGACGCGGTCCGAATTGACGACAGTTCGACCCTCGACCCGCTCGGCCTGGGCCTGTCGAACGCCGGGGCCGGGCGCGGATCCATCCTTCGACCGGCTCAGGATGATCGGGGTTGGGGGGCCACACGAGCGGGGTTGATGGGTCAGGGCTGGCGCGTTGCCTGCTTGGGTCAGCGCCTCGCCCGCCCGTGCTGCGATGAGCGCCGCCCCATGGCTACCCCGCCCCCAAACCCCGCTCAGCCTGAGCCTGTCGAAGGCCCCCCACGCGACCGCGCGCAGAACGCCGCAAACCGCCGTCCGCTCAGGCGGCCACCGCCTTCCCCTTGAGCGCCGCGTCGAGCCGCGCCTGGTCGAGCCCGCCTTCCCACTTCGACACCACCACGGCGGCCACGGCGTTGCCGATGAAGTTGGTCAGGCTGCGGCACTCGCTCATGAAGCGGTCGACGCCCAGGATCAGCGTCATGCCCGCCACCGGCACCGAGGGCACGATCGAGAGCGTCGCCGCCAGGGTGATGAACCCGGCCCCGGTCACGCCCGCCGCGCCCTTGGAGGAGATCATCGCCACCCCCAGCAGCAGGAGCTGTTCGCCCAGCGAAAGGTGGACGTTGCAGGCCTGCGCGATGAACAGCGCGGCGAGGGTCATGTAGATGTTGGTGCCGTCGAGGTTGAACGAGTAGCCGGTGGGCACCACCAGGCCGACCACCGGGCGCGGGCAGCCGGCGGCCTCCATCTTCTCGATCAGCAGCGGCAGCGCGCTTTCGGAGGACGAGGTGCCCAGCACCAGCAGCAGCTCGCCCTTGAGGTAGCCGACCAGGCGGAAGATCGAGAAGCCGGCCCACAGCCCGACCGCGCCCAGCACCACGACCACGAACAGGATCGAGGTAAGGTAGAACGTGCCCACCAGCACCGCCAGTTGCGCCAGCGCGCCGATGCCGTACTTGCCGATGGTGAAGGCCATCGCCCCGAAGGCGCCGATCGGGGCGGCCTTCATCAGGATGGCGACGATCTTGAACACCACCAGCGAGATGTCCTCCAGCGCCGTGAGCAACCGCTCCCCGCGCGGGCCGACCAACGGCAGGGCGACGCCGAAGAGGATCGCCACCAGCAGCGTCTGCAGGATGTTGTCGCCGGTCAGCGGCGCGAGCACGCTATGCGGGATCATGCCGAGCAGGAACGGCACCAGCCCGGCCTCGTGCGCCTTCTCGGCATACTGCGCCACGCGCGAGGCGTCGAGGCTGGCCGGGTCGATGTTCAGCCCTGCCCCGGGCCGCACCACGTTCGCGACCAGCAGCCCGACGAACAGCGCCAGCGTGGAGAAGAACAGGAAGTAGGCGAAGGCCTTGGCCGCGACGCGGCCCACCGCGGCCAGGTCGCGCATGCCGGCGATGCCGGTGACGATGGTGAGGAAGATCACCGGCGAGATGATCATCTTGACCAGGCTGACGAAGGCGTCGCCCAGCGGCTTGAGCGCCTCGCCGGTCTCCGGCCGGACATGGCCGAGGACCGCCCCGGCGACGATCGCGGCGAGCACCTGGACATAGGTGTGCGCGTACCAGGGGCGCGGCGTGGCGGGGCCGCGGGCGGCGAGCGGTGCGGGTGCGGCGCTGGCGTCGAGTTTCATCCCGGGGGGCTAGCGCGGCGGCGTCATCGTCGCAATCGCTTTGGCCCCCTCGACTTTGCCGCGCGATCGCGCGAAAGACCCGGGGCATGAGCGCCTTCTCGATCCCGGGTTTCGACCTCGCCGCCTTCGTCGACGCCACGCTTGCCGAGGACCTCGGCAGCGGCCTTCCCGGCGGCGGCCGGGACGTCACCTCCGAAAGCGTGATCGCAGCGGACGCGCGCTTTGCCGGGGTGATGGACTCGCGCGATGCCATTACCGTCGCCGGTCTCCCCCTTGCAGCGGCGTTCTTCCACGCGCTTGACCCCCAGATGACGGTCGAGATCCTCGTCGCGGAAGGCGCCCGGGTGGAGCCTGGAACCGCGCTGATGCGGCTCTCCGGCAACGCCCGGGCCATGCTCACGGCGGAACGCAGCGCGCTCAACACGGTGCAGCACCTCAGCGGTATCGCCACGCTAACCCGCTCCTATGTCGACGCTATGGGCGGCCACGCGACCCTGCTCGACACCCGCAAGACGATCCCCGGCCTGCGCCACCTGGAAAAGTACGCCACCCGCATGGGCGGCGCCCAGAACCACCGCCTGGGGCTGTGGGACGCCGCGATGATTAAGGACAACCACGTCCTCGTCGCCGGCGGCGTCGGTCCCGCCGTCGCCCGGGCCCGCGATGCCGGCGTGGCCCGGATCATCTGCGAGGTCGACCGCCTCGACCAGATCGAACCCGCGATTTCCGCGGGCGCCCACCACCTGCTGCTGGACAACATGGGGCCTGACACGCTCCGCGAAGCCGTCGCGATCGTCGCCGGGCGAGTCCCCACGGAGGCCTCAGGCGGCGTCAACCTGGCCACCATCGGCGCCATCGCCGCCAGCGGGGTCACCTACGTCTCGGTCGGCCGCCTGACCCAGAGCGCGCCCGCCGCCGATATCGGGCTGGACTTCACGCCGCTTTGAGGAGCCGCTGGCTCCTGGCCGCGACGCTGCTGGCGCTGCCCTCGCCAGCGTGGGCGCAGGCCTACCAGTGCAGGCTGCCCGCCAAGATCGCGCCGGTGCCGCCCGTCACCCCCGACGGCCCGCCGCGCCGCGCGCCGGTCTCGGGCTATACCCTGGCCGCAAGCTGGTCGCCGGACCACTGCAAGACGAGCGGCGACACCAGCTCGATGCAATGCTCGCGCCGCCACGGTCGCTTCGGCTTCGTGCTCCACGGCCTCTGGCCCGAATCGGCGCGCGGCCTCTCCCCGCAGTGGTGCGGCAGCAAGGCGAGTCCCTCGCCGCAGCTCCTTCGCCAGCACCTGTGCATGACGCCGGCGCCCCGGCTGCTCGCCCGCGAATGGGCCAAGCACGGCAGCTGCATGGCGCCGTCCCCGGCCAAGTACCTGCGCGTGAGCGCGATTCTCTGGCGCTCGATCCACTGGCCCGACGCCGACCGCCTCTCGCGCCGGCCCGAGCTCACCGCAGGGATGCTGCGCGACGAGTTCCTCGCCGCCAACCGCGGCTGGCCCCGCGAGGCCATCGGCCTGGAGGTGAGCCGCGGCGGTTGGCTGCGCGAACTGCGGCTCTGCTATCGCGCGGACTTCCGCCCCGGTCGCTGCGACGCGCGCCGGCGCGGCCCGGCCGACGCCACGCCCCTGCGGATCTGGCGCGGGCTGTAGCGCCTACCGCCGCTGGCGAAAGAAGCCGCGCAGCAGGTCCGCCGCCTCGGCCTCGCCGATTCCGGCGTAGACCTCGGGCCGATGCAGGCATTGCGGATGGTCGAAGACCCGCGCGCCGTGCTCCACCGCCCCGCCTTTGGGATCGGAAGCCGCGTAGTAGAGCCTCGCGATGCGCGCATGCGCAATGGCACCGGCGCACATTGCGCAAGGCTCGAGCGTGACCCATAGCTCGCAGCCTTCGAGCCGCTCGTTGCCCAGGAACCGTGCGGCGGCGCGAATCGCCTCGATCTCAGCATGGCTGGTGGGATCGTGACGCTCGCGCGGGCCGTTGCGCCCACGGCCGACCACCCGGCCGTCCTTCACGACGACAGCGCCGATCGGCACTTCGCCCGATTCCGCCGCTTCGCGTGCTTGCTCGAGTGCGAGCGTCATGGTTGCGGGAAGGGGCCAGCGGGTCATCGTCCTGCGCTAGCCCGCCAAAAACCTGTGTGCAACTTGACCTTCACCCGGTGAATCGGTAAGGGCGCGCCTTCCCGTGAAAACGGCACAGCAATTTTCGAGCGAGAAAGACCATGTCCCGCATCTGCGAACTGACCGGCAAGGGCCGCCAGGTCGGCTGCAACGTCAGCCACGCCAACAACAAGACCAAGCGCGTCTTCCTGCCCAACCTCCAGAACGTCACGCTGCTGTCGGACGGTCTGGAGCGCAGCTTCAAGTTCCGCGTCTCGACGCATGGCCTGCGCTCGGTCGAGCACAACGGCGGCCTCGACAACTGGCTGCTCAAGGCTGCGGACGACAAGCTGTCGCCCCGCGCGCTCAAGGTGAAGCGCGAGCTCAAGAAGAAGCAGGCCGCCTGATCGGCGCGCTCCCGTCCGGGAGCGCCCAGGGCTGCTGCTGAAGACGGCGTGCGAGGCTTCCTGCTTCGCGCGCCTTTTTCGCGTCCGCTCACTTCGGCCAGGGAAGCTGCGCGGGATCGACCGAGAGCTTCCACAACAGCGTGCGCTGGAGCACGCGCCAGTTGTTGTCGTCCGACATCAGCCAGACGACGATGCGGCCATCGGCCCGCGGCTGGACGGCGATCGCCTCGAAGTTGTCCACCGGGAGCGGCGATTCGAGCGATGCCAGGGGCACCGAGTGCCACACCGCGCCGGGACGGATGCGGGCCGTGTCCGCTATGACGATCCGGCCGGCGAAGCGCATCGGCATCGGCCAGACCAGCCGGCGCATCAGGATCAGCGCACGGCCATCCGGCAGCTCCGCCATATCCACCACCGAGAACGCATCGGGGCCGTCGAGCCGGAAGTGCGCCGGCTCGGGGTTCTCGATGGGGTCTCCCGCGAAGAGCAGCGCTTCGTGGGAGCGGCCCTCGATCCAGGACGATGTCACCTCCCGAATCGCCACGAAGCGCCCGTCGTGGAGTCGCGCCATGGCCTCGGCACCGCTGTTGGGACCCCAGCGCCGCATCGCCGGCGGGGCGATGCGCCCGGTCTCCCGCATCTCGGGTGAAAGCCGGACGATGCGATTGGTGCCCTCCAGCCCCAGCCAGAAGCGCCCGCTCACGGGGTCCCACGTCGCCGACTCGACATCGCGACTGGACTTCTCGCGACCGGAGTCCGCCAGTTTGACACTGCTGGTGCGGGGCGGCTGCGGCCGTGCGCCGGGCGGGGAAAAAGCCAGCACCTTGCCCCCATCGCTGAAGGCGAGCAGGACTCCGTCGGGGCGGACGGTCAGCGCCGAATAGCCGTAGACCTCCTCATGGGAAGAGACGATCTGCCACGCTCCCTCCAGCGCGAATGGCCCCAGTTGCCGCGCCAGGACCTCGGCCGAGGGGAGCGCCATCGGCTTCACGCCGAGCTCCGGCCGCGGTCCCATCGGCGCAGGGGGCAAGTCGGAGCGGGCCCAGGTCAGGCCAAGCACGCTCGCAGCGAGGAAGAGAGCGATGGTGCGCCGCACAAAAGCCTGAATAAGGCGTTCCCGGCCGCAGGCAAGCGCGGCCGCAGGGCCTGTGGGAATCAGCGCATCGGGCCAGTGAACAGCAGCGGGTCGAGGCGCGCCTCGTTCCATTTCAGCGACCAGTGCAGATGCGGCCCGGTGGCACGCCCGCTCATGCCGATACGGCCGATCACCTGGCCTTGGCGGACATGCTCACCTTCCTTCACGAGGATCTGCGAGCAGTGCAGGAATGCGCTGTTGAGGCCCATGCCGTGATCCAGCATCAGCAGGTTGCCCTCCAGCGTGAAGGGCCGGGCCGCGGCGAGCGTCACCACGCCATCGGCCGGGGCCACGAAGGGCGTCCCGCTGCTGCCGGTGCTGATGTCTATGCCCGAATGATACGCGCCCGGCTCCCCGCGATAGATGCGCTGCGCCCCGAACTGGCCGGAGATGCGACCCGTGACCGGCCAGACGAAGCGCTGCCGCCAGCCTTGCACATCGCTCGTCGTGGAGCGTGCGTCTTCGATCCGCGCGAGTTCCGGGGCACGAAGCGCGAGGAACGCCGCACTGGGGCCGCCGGGCTTGCGCGCGACGTTGACGTTTTCGATCCGCCAGGCCCGCGGCATGACGACGAGGCGCTGTTCGCCGGTGGTCCCGTTGGCGAACGCGATGCGCAGGAGCCCCTGCGGCCCGGCATCACGATCGAAGGCGGCAAACCAGCTGCCGTCCGGCGCGGTTCGCACCGGACGACCGTCCAGCGAAAGCGAGCGCACCCCGGCGGGCAGCGTTCCGCGGATCCAGCCGCCCTGCGTCAGCTCGCCGGTGAAGGGGATCGCCACCGGGCGGGGGCGCGCAGCGGGCGCGGTGGGCGCCACGGGCGGCGCCGCCTGCAGATCCGGCGCCGGGACGAAGACCGCGCTCGCCAGCGCGGCCGCGACCAGCGGCAGGGCCCTCCTGCGCCCTCCCGTCATGCCTCGCCGAGCAGGCGCCGGGTGGCGATCTCCGCCGTGGCGTAAGGTTCCTGGCGCTCCACGCTCCAGTAGCGCAGGGTCTCGAGCGGGATCTTCTCGCCGGTGACGGCGCAAGGGACGTAGTGGCCGGGGCTGAGCACGCGGAAGCCGTTCGGCCCGTAGGCGAGCTTCGCGGCACGGTCTGCGGAGGACATGAGCATGGCCACGATCCTAGCAGAGCCGGACGATCAGAACAAATCGCCCTGTCGCTGTGCTGCGGTCTCCGGCCGCGCCGGCTTGCGCGGCGGAGCCGCGGCGGCGCGCCCAGGTCCGCTTCCCACGACCACCGAGAGCTCGCCGTCGTGGAACTCCACCCGCAGATCGGTCTCGCGCGCCGCCGCCTCGCGGGTGGTGACGGCCCCGCCCCCTGCCGTCTTCACGAGCGCATAGCCGCGCTGGAGCGGGAGGCGCGGATCGAGCTGCGGCAGCACCCGTGCCCAGGGCGCGAGCTGCTGTTGCGCCCGCTCCAGCCGCTGCGTCAGCAGCCGCCCGGTCAGGCCGGTGCGTTCCAGATCCCTGGCTCCCGCCTGGACCCGGTGCCGCAGGAGCGGCAGCGACAGACGCCCCGCTACGTGCTGGAGCTGCCGCCCCTTGGAGCCCGCCTCGTCCAGCAAGCCGCGCCGCAGGCGTTCCGCAAGCTCGTCCAGCTTCTGTGCCTTGGCGGCCAGGATCGCCTCGGGACGGGGCAGGCGCTGCACCCGCGCGTCGAGCCGCTCGCGCCCCAGCACGACCGGGCGCAGGGCGCAGCGGCGCTTGCGCAGGGCGAGGTCCTCCAACTGCGCCAGCAGCTCGCCGCGGACCGGCACCGCCATTTCGGCCGCGGCCGTCGGCGTGGGTGCCCGGCGGTCGGCGGCATGGTCGCACAAGGTCGTGTCGGTTTCGTGCCCCACGGCCGAGATGACCGGTATGGTCGATTCGGCGACCGCCCGGACGACGATCTCCTCGTTGAAGCTCCAGAGATCCTCGATCGAGCCGCCGCCGCGCGCGACGATCACCAGGTCCGGACGCGGCACCGGCCCACCGGGCTGCAGCGCGGAGAAGCCGCGCACGGCGTTCGCGACCTGCTGGGCCGCGCCCTCTCCCTGGACCAGCACCGGCCAGACCAGCACGCGGCTGGGGAAGCGGTCGGCGAGCCGGTGGAGGATGTCGCGGATCACCGCGCCGGTGGGCGACGTGACGACGCCGATCACCTGTGGCAGGAACGGCAGCGGCCGCTTGCGTTCGGGCGCGAACAGGCCCTCCGCCGCCAGCCGCGCGCGCAGCTTCTCCAGCAGCGCGAGCAGCGCACCCTCGCCCGCGATCTCCATGCTCTCGATCACGACCTGGTACTTGGAGCGGCCCGGATAGGTGGTCAGCTTACCGGTGGCGACCACTTCCACCCCGTCCTCGGGCCGGAAGGCGAGCCGCTGGGCGCCGCCACGCCACATGACGCCGTCGATCACCGCCTTGTCGTCCTTGAGGCAGCAGTAGAGGTGCCCCGAGGCGGCGCGCTTCACGCCGGACAGTTCGCCGCGCAGTCGCACGAAGCCGAAGCGGTCTTCCACCGTGCGCTTGAGCAGGTTTGAAATCTCGCTGATCGAGAGCGGCGCGGCGTTGTCCCCGGCGACGCCCTTCGCTACCAGCCCCCCGGAACGACCATCGGCGAACTCGTCGGCATCGTAAGACTGATCGAAAGGCACGGGGAATGAACATCCTTCTTCTGGGTTCCGGCGGCCGCGAACATGCGCTCGCCTGGAAGCTGGCGCAATCCCCGCGCTGCGACACGCTGTGGGCGGCGCCGGGGAACCCGGGTATCGCGCAGCACGCGGCCTGCGTCGCGCTCGACGCGGCCGACCATGCCGCCGTGCTCGCCTTCTGCGAGGAGAAGGTGATCGGGCTGGTCGTCATCGGCCCCGAGGCGCCGCTGGTCGACGGGCTTGCCGATTCCCTGCGGGCCGAGGGCTTCGCCGTGTTCGGGCCGAGCAGGGCCGCGGCGCAGCTGGAAGGGTCCAAGGGCTTCACCAAGGATCTCTGTGCCCGCGCCGGCATCCCCACCGGCGGCTACGAGCGCGTCGCCAGCGAGGTGGACGCGCTCGCGGCGCTGGAGCGCTTCGGCGCGCCGGTCGTCATCAAGGCGGACGGCCTGGCCGCCGGCAAGGGCGTGACGGTTGCCTTGACCTTGGAGGAGGCCCGCGCCGCGGTGCGCGAGATCTTCGGCGGGCGCTTCGGCGAGGCAGGCGCGGAAGCGGTCATCGAGGAGTTCCTCGAGGGCGAGGAAGCGAGCTTCTTCGCGCTGACGGACGGGTCCACCATCCTGCCCTTTGCCTCGGCCCAGGACCACAAGCGCGTCGGCGACGGCGATACCGGCCCGAATACCGGCGGCATGGGCGCCTACAGCCCGGCGCGTGTGCTGACCCCTGAGCTGGAAGGCGAGGCGATGACGCGGATCATCGCGCCCACGGTCCGCACCCTCGCCAACGAGGGCTCGCCCTACTCGGGCGTCCTGTTCCTGGGCCTGATGCTCACCGCCAAGGGGCCGCAGCTGATCGAATACAACTGCCGCTTCGGCGACCCCGAATGCCAGGCCATGCTGATGCGCCTCGAGTCCGACCTGGTGGAACTGCTCCACGCCTGCGCCGAAAATCGGCTGGCCGCCATCGAGCCGCCGCGCTTCTCGGACGACTTCGCGCTGACCGTCGTGATGGCGGCGAAGGGCTACCCCGACACGCCCGAGAAGGGGGGCGCGATCGGCGGCGTGGCCGAAGCTGAAGCCGGGTCCGAGGCCGAGGCCGTCAAGGTCTTTCACGCCGGGACTGCGCAGAAGGACGGTGCGCTGGTCGCCAACGGGGGACGCGTGCTCGCCGTCACCGCGCGGGGACCCAGCGCGAGCGCGGCACAGGCGCGGGCCTATGCCGCGGTCGATGCGATCGCGTTCCCGTCCGGCTTCTGCCGCAGGGACATCGGCTGGCGCGAAGTCGCGCGCGAGAAGGCCGGCGCCTGACATGCTGGCGCGCGTCGACCCGATCCTGAAGCTCTGCCTCGCGGTCGGAGCGCTGCTCGCCGGCGCTGGAGTGGGCTATTACTACGGGATCTTTCTGCCTGCACAGGACGTGCGCCGCCAGACCCTCGCCATGGCGGAGAAGCAGGCCAAGGCGGCGGAACAATCCCGCGCGCTTGCCGAGCGAGCCCGGCGCGAGCAGGCCGCGCAGAGCGAGTACGAGGGCTGCGTGGCTTTCGCGGAGACGTCCTACCGCCAGCGCTGGACCCAGGCATGCACCGCCATGCACGACGCCGACCAGGCCGCGTTCGAGGACTGCGCAGACGACCTGTTCAGCAGCGAGCGCGGTTGCCTGGCGCGGCGGCCGATCCGCCCGGCCCAGGACTGCGCCCTGCCCAGCGAGACGGCGCAGGCGCTGGCCGCCGCCCGCGACGAGCGCAAGGGACAATGCCTGGGCCAGTTGCAGGCCGCGCAGCAGGGCCGTAGCCTGCCGCAGGCGGACGAGTCCGGCTCCTTGCGCTGAACGGCGTCAGGACGCCTGGCTCTCCACCAGCAGCCGCACCACCAGCGCCAGTCGCCGCGCATCCTCGCGCGCGAGGTGCTCCTGGGGCAAGCGCCGCTTGGCCTCCTCAAGGGCGGCAACGACCTGCGGACGGGTGAAGCCACGGTCCTTCAGGAACTCACCCAGGTAGCGCACCGAGAACGGCAGGGCCGCGCCGGCTCCTTGGCACAGCACTTCCAGCCAGTACTGGTCAAGGTCGGCATCGGCATAGACGTCGCAGCCCCGCACGAACTCCGCCATCTCGGCCAGCACCTGCGGCGGCGGCACCCCTTCGGTTTCGAGCATGTCCCGGCTGATACGGTGGAGTTGCTCCGCCTCCTCCGACCAGTCCCAGTAGCGCCAGGCTTCGGCCGGCCGGATCAGCCACACGCGGCTTGAGCCGTCGGTTCGCGCTACGGCGACCTCGATCGGAAAGGACTGGCCATACTCGGGCAGGCAGCTCGCTTCGAAGTCGATCAGCGTGGGACAGCTCAAGCCGGGTCCTTTCTCAGTTCATGCGCTCCGCCACGAAGGCCGCCAGGTCGCAGTCCGGCCGTGCGCCGTAGTGCGAGATGATCTCGCTTGCACAGATCGCGCCCATGCGCAGGCAGTCCTGCAGGCTGCGGCCGCGGACATGGCCGTAGAGGAAGCCGGCCGCGAAGAGGTCGCCTGCGCCGGTCGTGTCGACAACCCGCTCGATCGGCTCGGCGGCCACTTCGGCGCGCTCGCCACCAGCCAGCGCCACGGCCCCCTCGGCGCCACGGGTGACGACCAGGACGGGGATGCTGGGCGCCAGCATGGTCAGGCCATCCTCGAAACCGGACTTGCCGGTGAGCGCCGCCATCTCGTGCTCATTGCAGAACAGCACGTCGATGGCGCCGTCCGCGATCAGCGAGAGGAAGTCCGCGCGGTGGCGGTCGATGACGAAGGTCTCGGACGGAGTGAAGGCGATCTTGCGACCGGCAGCGCGGGCGGCGACGATGGCCTTGCGCATGGCCGCGCGCGGTTCCTCCGGATCCCAGAGGTATCCTTCGAGATAGAGCACCGCCGCGCCGGCCACGGCTGCGTCGTCGAGCGCCTCGGCCGGAAGGTAGTGCGAGGCACCCAGGAAGGTGTTCATCGTGCGCTGCCCATCGGGAGTCACGAAGATCAGGCAACGCGCCGTCGGCGGATCGCCGGCGCGCGCGGGCACCGCGAAGTCGATGCCGGCGGCGCGGATGTCGTGCGTGAAGACCTCGCCGAGCTGGTCCTGCGCGACCTGGCCGATGAAGCCGCACTGGGCGCCCAGCGCCGCCAGCCCGGCCAGCGTGTTCGCGGCCGAGCCGCCCGAGATCTCGCGCGCCGGGCCCATTGCGGCATAGAGCGCGCGCGCCTGGTCCGCGTCGATCAGCATCATGCCGCCGCGGGCCAGGCCGAGCTCGTCGATGCGCTCGTCCGAGCAGTTGGCGATGACGTCGATGATGGCGTTGCCGATGGCGATGACGTCCAGCCGGGGTTGCGTCATGTGGAGGAGAAGTCCTTCAGTCGTGTCGGGAAATAGCGGTTGATCCCCGCGAGTAGCGCGCGGCCTGCCGCTCGGCAAGCGTCGCCGGGGCGCAGCGGCGTTGACTTGGCGGCGGCGGCGGGCAATTCCCACGGCGACCATGAGCATCACGACCTTTGCCCCCGCCCGCCCAGCCCGCCCGCACCTGCGTGCCCCGTTTGCCGCGGCGCTGCTGGCCATGGCGCTGGCGGCCTGCACGGGCGGCGGGGGCAGCGTGGCAAGCGCACCGTCCCCGGGCAAGCGCATCAAGGGCGTGCCGACCGTCCGTCAGCCCGCCCGCACCGCTCCACGCGAGGCGCAAGTGCAGATGGCGCCCGGGCTGGAGGGTGTCGTCGGCGCCAGTCAGGGCCAGCTGGTGCAGCAGTTCGGCGCGCCCCGGCTCGACGTCTGGGAGGGCGATGCGCGCAAGCTGCAGTTCACCGGCAGCGCCTGCGTGCTGGATATCTTCCTCTATCCCAGCGCCTCCGCGCGCGAACCCCACGCCACCTACGTCGAGGCTCGCAGGGCATCCGACGGGCAGGACGTCGATCGCGCGGCCTGCGTCGCGGCGCTGCGGCGCAGGTAGAGGTCCTTTCCGAGGTCCTTCCCGGGCGCCGTTCCCGAGGGGCCGCTTCAGGTGGGCCGCACCGGCAGCAGCACGTCTTCCGGCATCGTGCCCGCGGCATCGACGTGCCCTTCAGGGTCGGTGTGGATGAGTATCTCGGTCTCGGGGAAATCCCGCGCCAGCCGCGCCTCGAGATCATCCATCACGCGATGCGCCTCGCGGATGGTCATATCTCCGTCCACCCAGATGTGGAACTGAACGAAGTCCTTGTCGCCCGAGGTGCGGGTGCGCAAGTCGTGGACGCCGGTGATGTCGGGATGGCGAGCGAGGACCTCCAGGAAGCGCCGCTTCTTCGCCTCCGGCCATTCGTGGTCCATCAGCTGGTCGAGCACCTGCTCGGACGCGGTCCAGGCACCCCACCCGAGCCAGGCCGCGATGCCGAGGCCGAACAGCGGATCCGCCCCGGAAAGGCCGGCGAAGCGGTCGAGCGCGAGCGCTGCGATCACGGCCAGGTTGAGCAGCAGGTCCGACTGGTAGTGGACGTTGTCGGTCGAGACCGCGAGGCTGCCGGTGCGGGCGATGACGTGGCGCTGCCACATCAGCAGCGCCAGCGTGACCAGGATCGCGGCGAGCGAAGCGCCGATCCCCGCACCCGCCGCCTGCACCCGCGCGCCGGCCAGGAACTGCTCCAGCGCGCGGCTGGCGATCCCCAGCGCCGAGATGGAGATCAGGACGATCTGGAACAGCGCGGCGATCGCCTCCGCCTTGCCGTGGCCGAACCGGTGCTTGTCGTCCGCCGGCTTGGCCGCCACCCAGACGCCGATGAGCGTCGCCACGCTGGCAATCAGGTCCAGCGTGGTGTCGGCCAGGCTCCCCAGCATCGCGGTCGAGCCGGTCGACCACGCCGCCCAGCCCTTGATCGCGAGCAGCAGCGTCGCTGCGGCGATGCTCGCGAGCGCGGCGCTGCGGTTGAGGCGGCCGTGGGCGGTGGTCATGGGTAGAGCAGCGTGCTCGCCCAGCCCTCGGCGCTGTGCTCGAAGCGGCGGCGCTCGTGGAGGCGGTGGGGCCGGTCGTGCCAGAACTCCATCGCGAGCGGGCGCACCCGCCAGCCGCTCCAATGGCGCGGACGCTCGACCTCGCCGCCCTCGAAACGCGTGCGCGCCTCTTCGTAGCGCGCCAGGAAGGTGGCGCGGGAATCGAGCGGCGCCGACTGGTCCGACGCCACCGCGCCGAGCTGCGAGTCGCGGGCACGCGAATGGAAGTACGCGTCGGCCTCCGCCTCGCTGACGGGGGATAGGACGCCCTCGATGCGGATCTGCCGGCGCAGGCTCTTCCAGTGGAACAGCAGCGCCACCTGGGGATTGGCGGCGATCTCGCGCCCCTTGCGGCTGTGGCCATTGGTGTAGAAGACGAAGCCGTCGGCCCCGTAGCCCTTCAGCAGCACCATCCGCACCGAGGGGAAGCCGTCCGGCGTCGCAGTCGCCAGCGCCATCGCGTTGGAATCGTTGGGTTCGGTTTCGCGCGCTTCGTCGTACCACTGCCCGAACAGGGCAATGGGATCGCCGTGCGGGATGACTTCGCGAACCTGTTCGGCGTCTGCTGCGCCATCGGTGGGGGAATGCGGGGTGGTCACGTCTGCATCTGTCCTGGACTGGAGTTCAACGCCTGCCGGGCGGGGCGGTTGCGCCGGGTCTGGCTCGAGCCGGGCCGGGCGGGGCCGGACCCAGCGGGAGCCGGCCCTGGGGTAGGCTCGGTCGCGGGGCCGCGCAAGCGATGGGGGTCCCTTGTCCAAACCGGTGTCGCAGCCTAGCTAGGCAATCGTTATGGCAGCAGATCCTTATACCACCCTGGGCGTGCCGCGCGGCGCAAGCGAAAAGGACATCAAGTCCGCCTACCGCAAGCTCGCCAAGGAACTCCACCCCGACACCAACAAGGACAATCCCAAGGCCGCGGAGCGCTTCAGCGAGGTGACGCGCGCCTACGACCTGTTGTCGGACAAGGCCAAGCGCGCCCAGTTCGACCGGGGAGAGATCGACGCGGAGGGCAATCCGACGATGCCGTTCGGCGGCGGCGGCTTCGGTGGGGGCTTCGGCGGCGGGCCTGCGGGTCAGCGCGGCTTCTCGGGCGGCTTCGGCACCGAGGAAGGGATCGACCTGGAAGACCTGTTCGGCGGCATCTTCGGCGGCGGTTCGCGCGGCGGGATGGGCGGAATGGGGGGCATGGGCGGGGGCCGCGCGCGAGGCGCACCGCGCGGGGCCAACGTCAACTACCGGCTCGCCGTCCCGCTGACCGACGCGGCCGAGCTCAATCCGCAGCGCATCACGCTCTCCGACGGCAAGACCATCGACCTCAAGCTTCCCCCCGGGCTGGAGGACGGCACCCAGATGCGACTGTCGGGGAAGGGCGAGCCCGGTCCCGGAGGCGCCGGCGATGCCATCGTCACCATCCAGATCCAGCCGCACGCGTTCTTCCGGCGCGAGGGCGACGACCTCAGGCTCGACCTGCCGATCACGCTCGACGAGGCGCTCGCGGGCGGGAAGGTCAAGGCGCCCACCCCGTCCGGCGCGGTGATGCTTTCGGTTCCGGCCGGCGCCAGCTCGGGCAAGGTGCTGCGGCTCAAGGGCCGGGGCATGACGCGCAAGGACGGCAGGCGCGGCGACCAGCTCATCACCCTGCAGATCGCCCTTCCGGAGCCCGGCACGGAAGCCGGCGCCGAGCTCGCCCGCCGCCTCGAGGGCTGGAGCGACGGGCGCGACGTGCGCGGCAAGCTTGGGGTCTGACGGCCCGCCCGCCTCCGCGGTCCCCCCGGCTGCGGCAGAGCCGGGCGGCGCCCCGCGCCACGAGCTGCTGCGGAGCAAGATCACGCGCGACATCCGCGAGAGGGCCGGCCCCGGCACGCGCGTCTTTCGCGTGGTGATGCGCGTGCTGGCGGGGACCTGGGACGACGGCTTCATTCACGCCGGAAACCTGGCCTACATGACGCTGCTGGCCCTGTTCCCCTTCTTCATCGCCCTGTCCGCCATCTTCGCGGCACTGGGCGAACAGGACCAGATGGGCGCCTCCATCGATGCGGTGCTGCGCGCCCTGCCCCCGCGCGTCGCCGAGGTGCTCAGCCCGGTCGCGCATGACGTCGCCGCGGCGCGGCATGGCTGGCTGCTGTGGGTGGGCGGCCTGTTCGGCCTGTGGACCGCAGGCAGCCTGGTCGAGACGATCCGGGATATCCTCCACCGAGCCTATGGCGTCACGAAGCGCTCCCGCTTCTGGCGCTCGCGCCTCCTGTCGAGCGCGCTGATCTTCGGCTCGGTGCTGCTGCTGCTGATCTCGCTGTCCTCGCAGGTCCTGATCTCGGCGATGGAGTCGATCGTCGCGGTGCTGTTTCCCGGGCTCGACGCGCTTTCGGAGCAGATCACGATCTCCGGCGCGGTGAGCGCAGGCGCCCTGTTCGGCTCGATGTACGCGCTGTTCTACCTGCTCACCCCCTCCGCATACCAGAAGCGCGGCTTCCCCAAGTGGCCCGGCGCGGCGCTGGTCACCGGGTGGTGGCTGGTCGTCGCCTACGGCCTGCCCAAGGTGCTGCAGACCTTTTTCATGTACGATCTGACCTACGGAAGCCTCGCCGGAGTGATGATCGCGCTTTTCTTTTTCTGGCTTGTCGGACTAGGGATGGTGGTAGGCGCCGAGCTTAACGCGGCGCTCGCGCAGGCGCCGGAGGGGCAGGACCCGTCCGGGAGCCCCGCCACGGTCCCAGGGCCGAACGACAAGGACGTTACAGGAAGAAACGAATGACCGGTCTGATGCACGGTAAACGCGGCCTGATCATGGGCCTCGCCAATGACAAGTCGCTGGCCTGGGGGATCGCCAAGAAGCTGCACGAACAGGGGGCCGAGCTGGCCTTCTCCTACCAGGGCGACGCTCTCGCCAAGCGGGTGAGGCCGCTGGCGGAGAGCCTCGGCTCGGATCTGCTGATCGATTGCGACGTGTCGGACATGGCGGCGCTGGACGCCGCCTTCGCAACGCTGGCAGAGCGCTGGGAGACGATCGACTTCGTCGTCCATGCCATCGGCTTCTCGGACAAGAACGAGCTGCGCGGGAAGTACGTCGACACCAGCCTCGACAACTTCCTCATGACGATGAACATCTCCGCCTACTCGCTGGTGGCGGTGACCAAGCGGGCCGTGGCGGTGATGCCGCAGGGCGGCTCGATCCTGACGCTGACGTACTACGGCGCCGAGAAGGTCGTGCCGCACTACAATGTCATGGGCGTCGCCAAGGCAGCTCTGGAAGCCTCGGTGAAGTATCTGGCCAACGACCTGGGGCCGCAGAACATCCGCGTCAACGCGGTCTCGGCGGGACCGATCAAGACGCTGGCTGCCAGCGGCATCGGCGATTTCCGGTATATCCTGCGCTGGAACGAGCTCAATTCGCCGCTTCGCCGTAACGTCACCATCGAAGACGTGGGCGGCGCTGGGCTCTACCTGCTGTCGGATCTCGCCTCGGGCGTGACCGGGGAAACGCATCACGTCGACTGCGGCTATCACTTGGTTGGCATGAAGCAGGAAGACGCGCCGGACATCGCGCTGGCGTGAGCGGAACGGGCAAGGGCGCGGGGAGAACCCCCGCCCTCCCCGTCAGCCGCCCGCCCCGTCAGCCGCCCTTCGGCCTTCGCTGGCCTTGGCGGGTGCGATCGCCTCGATCCTGACCTTCTCGGGCGCGGTGGCCTTGAGGAACAGCTGCCAGGACGAGATCGCCAGGACCGCCGCCAGGAGCGGCTGCAGCACCCGCTCCGGCGCGTGGGAGGACAGGTAGCTGCCCAGAACCACCCCCGGTATCGAGCCGATCAGCAGGTTGGTCAGCAGCACCCCATCGACGTCGCCCATGACCCAGTGCCCCATACCCGCGATCAGCGCGAGCGGCACGGCATGGGCGATGTCCGAACCGACGATGCGCACCACCGGGCGACCGGGATAAAGCACCAGCAGCACCGTCACGCCGATCGCCCCGGCACCCACCGAGGAGATCGAGACCGCCACGCCGATGAATGCGCCCAGCCCCGCCGTGCTCCACAGCACGGCCCGGGGCGAGCGCACCGCGTCGAAGTCGTGCGCGTGCCGGAACAGCCACTTGCGGCCGATCACCGCCAGCGAGGTCAGGGCCAGCAGCACCGCCAGCGAGAGCAGCACCAGGTGCTCGGTCTGCGGGCCCGGCGTGCCGAAGCTCGCGAGCGCCAGCAGCGTCAGCAGGGCCGCGGGGACGCTGCCGATCGCCATGCGCTTGACGATCCCCCACTCCACCGTCTCGCGCGAGCCATGCATCGCGGAGCCGGCGATCTTGGTGATCGCGGCGAACAGCAGGTCGGTCCCCACCGCGGTCTTGGCGCTGACGCCGAACAGCAGGACCAGCAGCGGCGTCATCAGCGATCCGCCGCCGACGCCCGTCAGCCCGACCAGCGCGCCGACGAGCAGGCCGGCCACGGCGTGGAAGACGTCAATCGTATGCAACATGCCCATCGCGCCTGTGATCCTCCTGGGCGCGGTGGCTGCAAACGACCCCTGCCTTTCTGACGAGGCGCGTTTTCAAGCGGGTTTGCCCGAGGGAGGCAAGCGCTTTCGGCGGGCACAGATGTCTGTCAGCCGTGCGGGCAGGAGCCCGCAGCGCCGCCAGGTTTACCGGGGCGCGGGCGCCGGAGGGGCCGTGCCTTCGGCGGCGTCGCGTTCGGCCTGCTGGCGCTTCTGCTGCTCAAAGTAGGCGCGCTCGGCCTCTTCGACCCGGGCCTGGTCCTCGGCCGCCTGCGCGTCGATGGTGGAGAGGCGCTTCTCGCGCTCGGCGGCGATCAGTTCGCTGAAGCGGACTTCCGAGCCGTTCTCGCGCTCCGCATACGCGCGGTCGATGAGCTGCTGGGTGCAGCCGAGCGAGCCGCCCGCACCAACGGGCGAACAGCTCATCGTCCCGAAGGCGCCCACGGTCTCATAGGCCTGGACCTTGTTGCTCCAGGCTTCCGCCTGCGGCTGGTCGATGCCGCGCAGCGGCTCGGGGATGCGGTACCGCTCCTCCTCCGGCTTGCGTGCGCAGACGGTGATCTCGCCCCCGCTGGAAGCCGGACAGACGTCCTCACCATAGACGATGAGCTGGTTGACCCGCTCATCCCCTCCGCCGTTGGGCCTCGCGTCGGAGGCGTCCTGCGCATGGGCCGGGGCGGCCGCCAGCGTCAGGGCGAGAGCGGCGGCGAGGGAGAGGCGGATCATTGCGGAAGGCTCCACGGTGGACTTGGCGGCACACCCCTATAGGTGCCCTGCGGCTTGAACGATAGCTTAAGCGGCAACGCTCGCCTTGCAATGGGACAACCCGCGGACGCCTAGATCCGTTCCGACAGCTTGATGGCGACCCGGCATCCCATGCGGATGGCGTGGAACAGCAGCGGATAGGCGGGCGCTTTCTCCGCACCCGCGGCGAGCGCGGCGTCGCGGTGCTCGCGCTCGTCGTCGCGGAACTCGCGGATCACCGCCCCGAGTTCGGGATCATCGGTGCCGAGCGCGTCGAGCTGTTCAGTGTAGTGGCGATCGATCTCGGTCTCGACGGCGGCGGTGCAGGCCATCGCCGCCTCCGGGCCGATCAGCGCCGTCGCTGCGCCCAGGGCATAGCCGGCGGCAGACCACACCGGCTGCAGCAGCGTCGGCCGGACGCCCCGTTGCGCGAGCAAAACATCGAAGCGCGCCTTGTGGTCCGCCTCCTGCTGCGCCATGCCTGCGATCTCGGTCGAATGCGGCGCCCTGGCCCCCATGACGGCGAGCTGCCCCGCATAGATCCGCGTGGCCCCGTACTCGCCGGCCTGGTCGACGCGCAGCATTCGCGCGCTGCGCTTGGTGAGGGGATCCATGGTCAGGCCTTTCCGCTGCGGGCAATGAGGCCGAAGACGGCAAGCGCCCCGGCCGTCGAGAACAGGAAATTCCACCCCGCCAGCGAAACCCCGAACAGGCTCCAGGGCGCCACGTCGCAGCGGATCAGCGGTGCGTTCATGATCGCGGCCAGCGGATCGCCGCCGGTGGCCAGCGGGCTTGCGGTGCAGGCCGTCACCCCTTCCCACCAGCCATACTCGACGCCGGCGTGGAAGCCTCCGATCAGCCCCGAGACGAGCACGGCCAGCGCCGCCACCGCCACCAGCGGGCGGACCGGGCGCCAGAAGAACGCGAGAGCCGCCAGCGCGATCGCGAGCATGTGCGGGTAGCGCTGCCACCAGCACATCTCGCAGGGATGCAGACCGAAGACGTACTCGCTGACGAGCGCGCCTCCGAGCAGCGCAACGGGGACGGCCAGCGCCAGCCAGCGGGCGGCGCGCACGGGAGCGGCGACGGGGACGGCCATCCGATCTTGCCCGGTACCGCGGGTCAGTTCTTGGCCGCCGCGGCGAGCGCCGGCCGGCCGGCCGTGCGCTGCAGCGTGCTGATCGCGTAGTGGAGCTGGAAGTCCTTGATCCCCTGCTTCTCGAGCTCGGCCGCCGTCATCTTGAAGCGAGGATCGTCGCGCTTGTCGGTCTCCAGGTCCTTGTCCTTGAGCGACGCCTCGTTGATCAGGTGGCCGCGCAGGTCGGATTCGCGCACCGCGCGCTCGGCCCGGGCCCGGGCGTCCGGGTCGGAAAGCTGCGGCACCTTGATGTCGGGCACGATGCCGCCCTCCTGCACCGAGTGGCCCGAGGGCGTGAAGTAGCGCGCGGTGGTCAGCTTGACCGCGCTCTTGGCGTCGAGCGGCAGGAACGACTGCACCGAGCCCTTGCCGAAGGTGCGCTCGCCCATCACCACGGCGCGGTGCTGGTCCTGCAGCGCCCCCGCCACGATCTCGGAGGCGGAGGCCGACCCGGCGTCGACCAGCACGACCACCGGCAGCCCCTTAGCGACATCGCCGCGGAACATCGTCTCGGCCCGATAGAACTGGTTCTCGCTGGGATTGCGCCCGCGCTGCGAGACGATGTCGCCGTGGTCGAGGAACAGGTCGGACAACGCCACCGCCTCGTCCAGCGAACCGCCCGGGTTCGAGCGCAGGTCGAGCACCAGCCCGGCCAGCTTGCCGCCGCCCTTGAGCGCCGCCTGCTTCTTGAGGTCGGCGATGGCGCTGTTCACGTCGTTGCCGACGTCGCGCGAGAACTCGTTGACCGAGATCACGCCCACGTTGTCCTTGTACTCCCAGGTCACCGGTTCGAGTTCGATC
This sequence comes from Novosphingobium soli, assembly GCF_042432915.1. Taxonomy (NCBI): domain Bacteria; kingdom Pseudomonadati; phylum Pseudomonadota; class Alphaproteobacteria; order Sphingomonadales; family Sphingomonadaceae; genus Novosphingobium; species Novosphingobium soli. The sequence continues at coordinate 63,665 of NZ_JBHLWK010000025.1, read as the reverse complement.
ACGCCGCGCGTGACCGTCACGTCGAACGGCTCGTCGCGGCCGGGACGGAACACGGTGAGCCGCAGCGAGGTCCCCGCCGGGCCGCGCATCCTCGACACGGCCTCGTCCAGGTCGCGCTCGTAGTAGAGCACGCCGTCAATGTGGGTGATGTAGTCGCCCGCCTTCAGCCCCGCCTTCTCCGCCGGGCTGCCCTTGAACGGCGAGATGATCTTCACCGCCCCGTCGTCCTCGATCACCGAGAGGCCGAGACCGGTGTACTTGCCGTCGATCATCGTCTCCAGCCGCTGCAGCGAGGGGCCGTCGAGATAGTTGGAATGCGGGTCCAGGCTGGCGAGCATGCCGTCAATGGCGCCCTTGAGCAGCTTGTCGTCGTCCACCTGGTCGACGTAGTTGTCCTTCACCAGCTCATAGATGGTGAAGAGCTTGTCGAACTCGTGGCTGGTGCGCGTGTCGACTGCGGCCAGGCCGGAAGTTGCGGCGGGCAGCACCGCCACGGCGGATACCAGCAGCGCGGCGCGCAGGAACGGAGCGATCTTCATCGGGCGCATGCCTCTTCATCGTCGATCCGGCGGCGGGGCCGGACGGGGTTCTTGACCGTCATCCTATCGTCCGATGACGGTGAATGCCAGCGGAACGGCGGGTTACGGCGATATGGGGACGCTTTGGCGGGCGGCTAGGCCGTCTGTGCCGGAACGCCCTTGCTAGAGCGATCGGACATACTGCAGGGGATTGACCGGCTCGCCCTGGCGCCGCAGCTCGACCAGGACGCGCGGGGCGCCGGGGCCGGTCGCACCCAGCGGCGCGCCGGCGATGACCGCCTCGCCCACGCTGACGTCCAGCCGGGCGAGGCCGGTGACGAGCGACGTCCAGCCCCCGTCGTGCTCGACGATGACGATGCTCCCGAACCCGCGGTAAGGACCGGCGAAGGCCACGCGACCCGCGGCCGGCGACACCGCCTGCGCCAGCGCGCGCGGCGCCAGCACGAGGCCGTTCGAGCGCGCCTGTCCCGGGGCATCCTCCCCGAAGCCGGTGACGAGCCGGCCGGTGACCGGAAGCACGTAGCTCGACAGTCCCTGCGGCAACGGCGTGAACGGCCCGGCGCCGATCACCCGGGCGTCTTGCGGTTGCGGCGGCCGCATGACTGGACCTGGCAGCGCCGCCAGCTCGGCCCGCAGCGCCGCGAGACGGCCCATCTCCTTCACGAGGTCACCGAGGTCGCGGGCGCGCTCGGCCAGCGCCAGCGCTCGCTCGCTCTCGCGCGCGGCGATGCCGCTGGCGGCGCGGCCCTCCAGCCGCTGGCGCGATTCGATGATGGCGAGCTGCTGCCGGCGCTGGCGCATCTGCACCTGCGCGGCGCTGAGGCCGGCGGCCGCGGCACCCGCCTGCTGCTCCAGCGTGCGGCCGCGCGCGATCGCGGCGCGCAGGTCGGCCGTGCGGCGCTCGACCTGCGGCAACATCGTGTCGAGCACCGCGCGCAGATAGACGGCATCGCGTACCGAACCCGGCCGCAGCAAGGCCAGCAGCGGCGGTCGGCGGGAGAGGCGCTGGAGCGAGCCGGTGAGGCGGGCCAGCGGCTGCTGCTTCTCGGCCAGCGCGGCGCGCAGCGTGGCCCGCTGGGCCGCGATCAGCTGCATCTGCGCGCGTTGGGCGGCGATCTGCGCGTCGGTCTCCTGGATGCGTGCCGCGACCGCGGCAGCCTCGCGCGCGGTGACCTCGGCGGCTCCGGAGACTTCGCGCGCGCGCGCCTCCAGCATCTCGGCACGCTGGCGGGCTGCGGCCCCCTCGCGCCGGGCGGCCAGCAGGTCCCGGCGCGCCCGGGCGGCATCGACGTTCACCTGTGGGCCGGGCAGCGGGGCCGGCTGGGTCAGCGCCTGCGCGGCGAGCGCGCCCGATCCGAGCGCGGCAAGAGTCAGGACGATGCGCGTGGCGGGCTTCACACCGCCGGATTAGGGCAGGCCCGGTTGCGCGCAAAGAGGAGAAATGCCCGGTCGGAACGGGGGCGGGCGTGGGGCCGGGATGCGGATAGCCGCCGCCATCATCGCAGCCTGCATGGACCGGGTCCGTTCGATTCCTGCGGGCGTTCATCCCTGCGGGCGTTCATCCCCGCGGATGCCGGGCGGCCAGGGCGATGCCGGCGAGGTTCTGCTCACGCCGGAGCCAGCGGACCCGGAGCGGCGGCGTAACAGTGGCGAGCGCGACGAACCTGGCGGCGTGGCCGGACGTGTGCGCGCCGTCCTGCAGCGCCCTGTTCGCCCGCCGGATGACGTCCAGGGCATCGCCGATGAGCTCGAAGGAAGGCAGCGCCTGTGCCTGCGCCAGCTCGAGGGCGCGGATCAGGGCCAGCCATTCGGCATCGGCGTTGTCGCCATGCCCGAGATCGTCGAAGAGGTGAATGGTGCCGCGGATCACCACCGCCGCCTCGATCGGGCCGGGATTGGGCCGGCAGCCGCCATCGAAGAACACCTTGACCCGACGCCGCCCTGCCATCAGCCGGACCGGTGGTAGGGGTGGCCCGCGAGGATCGCCGTCGCGCGCCAGAGCTGCTCGGCCAGCATGGCGCGGGCCATCAGGTGCGGCCAGGTCATGCGCCCGAAGCAGAGGAGATGGTCGGCCCCCACCCGCGCTGCGTCGCCGTGGCCGTCGGCCGCGCCAATGAGGAACCGGCATTCGCGCACGCCTTCGTCGCGCCAGCGGCCGAGCAGCGCGGCGAACTCCTCCGAGCTCATCGCCTTGCCGCGCTCGTCGAGCAGGACGTCGCGGCTGGGGGTCTGGATCGGGGGCGGCACCTTGCCGCCGGTATCGGGCAGTTCGCTGTGGCGGAAGGGCCAGCTCAGGCGCTTGGCATAGCGGTCCAGCAGCTCGCCCTCGGGCGAGCGGGCGATCTTCCCGCGAGCGATGATATGCAGCAGCATGGTGCGTCGAGACAGTAGCGCCCGAGGCGCGGGGACGGAGCAGTGTCGCCCGCGCGGATGGCTCGTGCAGGAAACCCGGTCAGCGCTGTGGCCGGGCGTTCACCCTCTCCGCCGCAGTCAAGCGGCGCCGGACGGTCCGTCGAAGCCCCACATCCTTTCCAGGTTGTAGAAGCTGCGCACTTCGGGGCGGAACAGGTGGACCACCACGCTGCCGGCGTCCACCAGCACCCAGTCGGCCGCGGGCAGCCCCTCGATGCGGGGATGGCCGAAACCGCCGTCTTTCATGCGTTCGCCGAGTTTCTGCGCCATGGCGGCGACCTGGCGGGTCGAGCGGCCCGATGCGATCACCATGAAGTCGGCGATGCTCGATTTGCCTTCGAGGTCGATCGTCACGAGGTCCTGTCCCTGGTCGTCGTCCAGGGACTTGAGGACGAGGGCGAGCAACGGATCGTCGCTCTGGACCATCGCCGGGGGCGTGGCGCCGGTCGAGGCCGGCTGTATCTGTGCCTGTGGCATCTTAGTGTAGGTCTGCTCCTTTCAGGGACCGGCCGGGCGCGGTGGCAACCACCGCGCCGTGATCGATCGAATGCTTGGTAAGCCGGGTGCGCAGGAGAAGGGCCAGGCGGCCTCTCACGCTGCGGTTCCGGGGATCGGGTGGTGCGTGACGGCGTCCCGCGAAAGTCCGTTCCGGAACCTTCGTGCCCAGTCCGGATCGGCCTGGCGTATCGCCGTCGCCGACCGCGTATCGGGGTCGAACCGCAATGTCACAAGCGCAGGTGCGCTCCACCTTTCCGGACCGCGAAGACTGGTCAGGGGTCTCCGGAACCTCCCCAGCCAGGCCATCGCGGGGCTCGCGAGGGCGGCGCCATCATACCCCGGACGGGCGATCACCGCAATCGGCATGAGACGAGCCAGACTCCGCCAGTCTTTCCAGCGGTGCAACTGGGCCAGATTGTCCGCCCCCATGAGCCAGATGAAGCGGCGGCGCGGATAGCGCCGCAACAGCGCCCGAAGCGTGTCCACGGTGTAGCGGGTGCCCAGTTCGCGCTCGATCGCGGTGACCCGGATGGGCGCGCGGCGCCCGTGCCTGCGCGCCGAAGCGACCCGCGCCGACAGCGGCGCCATGCCGGCGGCCGGCTTGAGCGGATTGCCCGGGGAGACGAGCCACCAGACCTCGTCGAGTGCCAGCGCGCGAATCGCGAAGAGGGTGATTCGCCGATGGCCGCCATGCGCCGGGTTGAAGCTGCCGCCCAGCAGGCCCGTGACCGGACCGCCGCGCCTTGTGCGTCCGGTCTGCCTCAGGGGCGCGCCTGCCCGCTGCCGCGCACCAGCCACTTGTAGGTGGTCAGGCCTTCCAGCGCGACGGGACCGCGCGCGTGGAGCCGGCCGGTGGCGATGCCGATCTCGGCGCCCAGCCCGAACTCGCCGCCGTCGGCGAACTGGCTGGAGGCATTGACCATCACGATGGCGCTGTCGACTTCCGCCAGGAAACGCTCGGCCGCTGCCGCATCTTCGGTGACGATGGCGTCGGTATGGTGGGAGGAGTGCGCGGCGATATGCTCCAGCGCCGCGTCCAGCCCGTCCACCACCGCGACCGACAGGACCGAATCGAGGTACTCGGTGTCCCAGTCCTCGGCCGATGCGGCGAGGATCCTCGGATCCAGCGCGCGCGCCCTGGCATCGCCCCGCAGCTCGCATCCGGCGTCGAGCAGGCCGGCGACGACGGAGGCGCTCTCCGGGAATTGGGTGTCGAGCAGCAGCGTCTCCATCGCCCCGCAGATCCCGGTGCGGCGCATCTTGGCATTGAGCGTGAGCCGACGCGCCATGTCCCCGTCGGCGGCGGCATGGACGTAGGTGTGGCAGATGCCGTCCAGATGGGCGAGCACCGGCACCCGGGCGTCGGCCTGGACGCGCGCGACGAGGCTCTTGCCGCCGCGCGGCACGATCATGTCGATCAGGCCCGCAGCCGAAAGCATCGCGCCCACGACCGCCCGGTCCTGCGTCGGCACCAGCTGGATCGCCGCGGCCGGCACGCCCACGCTTTCGAGCCCGCGTGCGAACGCAGCGCGTATGGCCCGGTTGGAATGGAGCGCCTCGCTGCCACCGCGCAGCAGCACCGCATTGCCCGAGCGCAGGCACAGCGCGGCCGCGTCGGCGGTCACATTGGGGCGGCTCTCGTAGATGATGCCGATCAGCCCGATCGGGATGCGCACCCGCGAAAGGCGCAGGCCGTTGGGACGCTCGGCGCGCGAGATCACCTCGCCGACCGGATCGGGCAGCGTTGCCACCTGGTCCACAGCCGCGGCTATGCTGGCAAGCCGGCCCGCATCGAGCCGCAGCCGGTCGAGCAGCGCCGCCGACAGTCCCTTCTCCTCGCCCGCGGCCATGTCCTGCGCGTTGGCGGCGAGGATCTCCGCTTCCGCGGCTCGCAACGCCTCGGCCGCCGCCTTCAGGGCCGCGGCCTTTTCCTCGTCGGCCAGCCGGGCGAGCACCCGCTGCGCAGCGCGGCCGTCGCGCGCCAGGTGCTCGACCAGCGCCTCGGGCGCGAGGCTGTCGGGATCGGGGCGAACAGGGGTCTGCACGGTCATGCCGAAGGCCTAGCATCCCCGCCCCGGATTGTCACCGATCGACCCGGCATCAGCCCCGCGACCCGCGATTCGCAGGCCTGATCGCTGCGGGTTCCGGACTTTTACTCAATTCGCCGCGTGACCCGCTCCGCTGGACCCGATTCCGCAAGGCCGCGCGGCAAGCCGATTCGCCATGGCGAAGCGTGCCTGCTAGCGGCCGCTCCGGGACTGGGACAATTGATTGCAAGCGGGGTCGTTTTGCGTTTCACATCAGCCGGGGCGCTCTTGCAGCGCCTCAGGACTGCGTTTCCGGATCGCGAGTTCATCATGCGATCGCAGGGGCAGGTCCGTTTTATCCGCGTGTCTTCGCGCGTCCAGGTGATCGCCGCCGGTATCGCGGTGGCAACGCTGGGCAGCTGGTGCGCCTCCTTGGGTGCGCTGGCGTTCAACCAGGCTTCGACCGACACCGCGCGTGCCGCGCTGGTCGAGCGCGAATCCCGCGTGGCCGAGGCCGAAGGCAAGGTGGCGCGTGACCGGCACCGAATGGAGACGCTGACGGCCGACCTGGTCCGCCGGCAGCAGTTCATCCGGCAGGTCGTCGATGCGCACCTCGGTGAGCTGCCCGAAGATGCGGGTATGGCGGCCGAGCCGGCGCGTGCTCGGCCGGCCGACAGGATCTCGATGGGCGCGCCCTCTCCCGACCTCCTGGCCCAGGTCGAGGCCGACCAGCTCGCGCTGGTGGCGCGGCTGACGCGCTACGCCGATGCGCGCTCGGAGGCCGCGATCGCGTCGATTCGCCGCCTGGGGCTCAACCCGGCCGCGATGGTCCGCTCGGCCCGCACGGCCGAGGGTGGTCCGCTGCTCAAGCTCGCGACATCGAGCGACGGCAGCGTCGATCCGCGCTTCGCGCAGATGGGCCGCAGCCTGGCGCGGATGGGGGCGCTGGAGAACGGCCTGGCTTCCATCCCGCAGGTCAGCCCGGCCCACGTCGCCTATGTCTCGTCGAGCTACGGCTACCGGGCCGATCCGTTCACGGGTGGTGCCGCATTCCATGCCGGGCTGGATTTCCCCGGGCCGATGGGCTCGCCGATCTATGCCGCCGCGAAGGGCCGGGTCACCTTCGTCGGCCAGAAGCAGGGTTACGGCAACTGCGTGGAAGTGACTCACGGCAACGGCCTGATGACCCGCTACGGCCACCTTTCCGGGTTCCGCGCCCGCGTCGGCCAGGAGGTCGAGGCCGGAGCGCTGATCGCCGCGATGGGCAGCACCGGTCGCTCGACCGGCCCCCATCTCCATTTCGAAGTGCGGGTGAACGACCGCCCGGTCAATCCGCGCCCCTTCCTCGACGCAGCCCGCAACGCCCACAAGGAGAACCACTGAGATGGCAAAGGCGTTCATAAGCGCTCGTAGCGCCCCCACCGGCGCCACGAGCTTCTCGATGCTCGGTGCCGACACCACCATCACCGGTAACGTCCAGGCCAGTGCCGACCTGCACATCGACGGCAGCATCGATGGCGACATCGCCTGCAACGCCCTGGTCCAGGGCGAGGCCAGCGAGATCAGCGGCGCGGTCCGGGCCGAATCGGTGCGCATCGCCGGTCTGGTGCGCGGCTCGGTGGCGGCGCGCGAGGTGGTGATCCTCAAGACCGCCCGGATCGAGGGCGACGTCGCCTACGACGCGCTGACGATCGAGCAGGGTGCGCGGCTGGAAGGCAGGCTGACCCCCAACGGCGGGCAGATCCCGCCGGTGATCGCGCAGCTGCCGGCGAGCGCTCCGGAACTGGTGCTTCCCGCAGCCGAGTGACGCGGGGCCTCGGGGCGGCCAACGAAAAAGGGGGACACGGCGCCAGCCATGTCCCCCTTTTTCGTTGGCTTGAAGGCTTGGGCTTACTCGCCGCGTTCCTCGGCCTCGGCAGCGCGCTTGGCTTCGAGCCAGGCGGCGACTTCGGCCTCCTGCGCAGCCTCGCTGGCGGCCCGGGCGGCGGCTTCGCGCTCGGCGCGCAGTTCCTCGATGAGAGCCTCGCGGTCGTCGACCAGGCGCTCGTCGCCCTGCCCGGAGTCCTCGATCCCGGCCTTCTTCGCCGCCTTGGCGACGAGCGCGTCGAGTTCGCGCTGCGAGCACAGGCCCAGGGTCACCGGATCCTTGGGGGTGATGTTGTTGATGTTCCAGTGCGAGCGGTCGCGGATCGCGGCGATCGTGTTGCGCGTGGTGCCGATCAGCTTGCCGATCTGCGCGTCGGACACCTCGGGGTGGTTGCGCAGGATCCAGGCGATGCCGTCCGGCTTGTCCTGGCGCTTGGAGACCGGCGTATAGCGCGGCCCCTTGGTGCGGCTGGCGGTCACCGGCACCTTGTGCATCCGCAGCTTGTAGTCCGGGTTCGCCTGGCCCTTCTCGATCTCCTCCATCGTCAGCTCGCCCGAGCGCACCGGATCGCGGCCGGTGTACTTGCTGGACGCCAGGTCGTCCGCCATGGCCTGGACCTCCAGCAGGTGCAGGCCGCAGAACTCGGCGATCTGCTCGAAGGTGAGCGACGTGGTGTCGACCAGCCACGAGGCGGTCGCGTGCGGCATCAGCGGAGTGGGCTGGCTCATGTCTCTATCTCCGGCGGAAACAATAAGGGCCGCCCCTTCGCGGAGCGGCCGTACCGGGCCGATCTAGGCAATCTTTGCGGATTCGGCAAGCAAAAGGGCGCATTTTTCGCGATGGTTCCACGTGGAACCCCCGCGGCGGGGGCGGCCGTCCTCACGCCTCTAGGACGATCTTGCCGATATGGTCGCCGGCTTCCATGCGGGCGTGCGCGGCGGCCGCTTCGGCCAGCGGGAACCGCCGGTCCATGACCGGGCGCAGCTGCCCCTCGCCGACCAGCGGCCAGGCGTTGTCGCGGATCTCCTGCGCCAGGAGCGCCTTGAACACGTCGGAACGGGGCCTTAGCGTCGAGCCAGTGAGCACATAGCGCCGCGTCATCACCACCGCCATGTTGATCTCCGCCTTCGCGCCGCCCTGAATCGCGATGGTGACGTGCCGCCCGTCCGGGGCAAGGCACTTGAGGTTGCGGGGAACATAGCCCCCTGCGACCATGTCCAGCACCAGATCGACCCCCCTTCCGCCGGTCAAGCGGGCGACTTCCTCGACGAAGTCGCTGGTCCGGTAGTCGATCGCATGGTGCGCGCCGATCGCCAGCGCCGCCTCGCACTTCGCCGCGGAGCCGCAGGTGACGATCACCGTCAGCCCGAAGTGGCGGGCGAGCATGATCGCCATGGTGCCGATGCCGCTGGTCCCCCCATGGGCCAGGATCGTCTCGCCCTCGCGCGCGTGGCCGCGTTCGAAGACGTTGTGCCAGACGGTGAACAGCGTCTCGGGGAGCGCCGCCGCCTGGTCCAGCGGCAGGCCGGCCGGGACCGGCAGGCAGTGGTCGGCGCGGGCAAGGCAGTACTCGGCATAGCCCCCGCCCGACACCAGCGCGCAGACCGGCTGGCCGATCTCCGGCGCCGCCACCCCCTCGCCCCGCGCCACCACGATGCCCGCGATCTCGAGCCCGGGGATCGGCGAGGCGCCCGGCGGCGGCGGGTAGTGGCCCTGCCGCTGCACCACGTCCGGGCGGTTCACGCCGGCGAAGGCGACCTTGACCAGGACCTCGCCGGGACGGGGGCGCGGGACCGGGACGGTCTGGGTGCGAAGGACCTCGGGCCCGCCCGGAGCGTCGTATCCGATGGCGGTCATGGTATCGGGAAGTTCGGCTGACATCCTGCGCGTGTTGCCACACTGTCGCCGGCTTGGGGAACACCTTTTCGGCCCATTGACAGGTGCCGCATACAGTCCGATGCTGCAACGCAATGGACGATGACGAACGACCGCGGCGGCGGTCGTCCGAGGGTGACTTCGGCGCCGCCAGCCTCCTCGCCAGCGAAAGCCTGGAGCGCTACTCGCTGGACGAGCTCGACGCGCGAATCGCGCTCCTGAGGGCCGAGATCGACCGCGTGGCCGCCCATCGGGACCGGTCCTTCGCGCACCGTTCCGCCGCCGAAGCGCTGTTCAGGCCCCGATCATCATGACCGCAGCAGGTTCGCCTCGCCACCCGCACGGGCGGGCTCCCGGGCAACCTCGCAACGCTGCCGATCGTTACTATATCGATGCAGACACCATGACCCGCCAAACTCCCCCGCAAGGAGAGTCGTCCCTTCCAATGAAAGTCTCCTAAATGCCAAGTTTCGCGCAAAGCCTTGAAAAGACCCTGCACTCGGCTCTGTCTCACGCGTCTGAGCGGAGCCACGAGTACGCGACGCTCGAGCACCTCCTGCTCGCGCTGATCGACGACAGCGACGCAGCCCAGGTCATGCAGGCATGCGGCGTGGAGCTTGGCGACCTGGGCGATGTGGTGCGCCAGTACCTCGACCAGGAATACCAGTCGCTCAAGACCGAGGAAAAGGGCGATCCCGCTCCAACCGCCGGTTTCCAGCGCGTGATCCAGCGCGCGATCCTGCACGTCCAGTCCTCCGGCAAGGATACCGTGACCGGCGCCAACGTGCTCGTCGCCCTGTTCTCCGAGCGGGACAGCTATGCCGTCTACTTCCTGCAGCAGCAGGACATGAGCCGTCTCGACGCGGTCAGCTACATCAGCCACGGCATCGGCAAGGGTGGCAAGCGGATCGAGGATCGCAATCCCAAGGGCGCGGAGGAAAGCCCGCCCACGCCCGAGGACAAGGCCGAGGCCAAGTCCGCCGGCAACAAGAAGGATTCGGCGCTCGACCAGTTCTGCGTCAACCTCAACGAGAAGGCGCTGGGCGGCAAGGTCGATCCGCTGATCGGCCGCGGCCCCGAAGTGGACCGCACGATCCAGATCCTGTGCCGCCGTTCCAAGAACAACCCGCTCTACGTGGGCGATCCGGGCGTCGGCAAGACCGCCATCGCCGAGGGCCTGGCGCGCAAGATCGTCGAGGGCGAGGTGCCCGAGGTGCTGGCCGAGGCGGTGATCTACTCGCTCGACATGGGCTCGCTGCTGGCGGGCACGCGCTATCGCGGCGACTTCGAGGAGCGTCTCAAGCAGGTCGTCTCCGAACTGGAGAAGATGCCGCACGCGGTCCTGTTCATCGACGAGATCCACACCGTCATCGGCGCGGGCGCCACCAGCGGCGGCGCGATGGACGCGTCCAACCTGCTCAAACCGGCGCTGTCGGGCGGCACGATCCGCTGCATCGGGTCGACCACCTACAAGGAGTTCCGCAACCACTTCGAGAAGGACCGCGCACTGCTGCGCCGGTTCCAGAAGATCGACGTGAACGAGCCCTCGGTCGAGGATACGATCAAGATCCTCAAGGGCCTGCGCACCGCCTTCGAGGAGCATCACCGCGTCAAGTACACGCCCGATGCGATCAAGACCGCGGTCGAGCTTTCGGCGCGCTACATCAACGACCGCAAGCTGCCGGACAAGGCGATCGACGTGATCGACGAGGTCGGCGCGATGCAGATGCTGGTGCCCCCCAGCCGCCGCAAGAAGACGATCACCGCCAAGGAGATCGAGGCCGTGATCGCGACGATGGCGCGCATCCCGCCCAAGTCGGTCAGCTCCGACGACAAGAAGGCGCTGGAGAACCTCGAGCGTGACCTGAAGCGGGTGGTGTTCGGCCAGGACAAGGCGATCGGCGTGCTCTCCACGGCGATGAAGCTCAGCCGCGCCGGCCTGCGCGATCCGGACAAGCCGATCGGCTCGTTCCTGTTCAGCGGCCCCACCGGCGTCGGCAAGACCGAAGTCGCGCGCCAGCTCGCCAGCATCATGGGCATCGAGCTCAAGCGCTTCGACATGTCGGAATACATGGAGCGCCACTCGGTCAGCCGCCTAATCGGCGCGCCTCCGGGCTACGTCGGCTTCGACCAGGGCGGCCTGCTGACCGACGCGATCGACCAGAACCCGCACTGCGTGCTCCTGCTCGACGAGATCGAGAAGGCGCACCCGGACCTGTTCAACATCCTGCTGCAGGTGATGGACAACGGCCGGCTGACCGACCACCACGGCAAGACCGTGGACTTCCGCAACGTGGTCCTTATCATGACCACCAACGCGGGCGCATCGGACATGGCCAAGCAGGGCATCGGGTTCGGCGACACCTCGAAGGCGGACGCCGGCGACGAGGCGGTGAAGCAGATGTTCACCCCCGAATTCCGCAACCGCCTCGATGCCATCGTGCCCTTCGCCTACCTCGGCAAGGACACGATCAGCCGGGTGGTGGACAAGTTCATCCTCCAGCTCGAGCTGCAGCTGGCGGACCAGAACGTCCACATCCAGTTCGACTCGGATGCCCGCGCGTGGCTGGGCGACCGTGGCTACGACAAGCTCTATGGCGCGCGCCCGATGGGCCGCGTGATCCAGGAGAAGGTCAAGCAGCCGCTGGCCGAGGAACTGCTGTTCGGCAAGCTCGCCCACGGCGGCGAGGTGCACGTCTCGGTCAAGGACAACGCGCTGAACTTCGAGCTCACGCCCTCCGCGCCCAAGGTGTCGAAGGCGAAGAAGGCACCAGTGAAGCGGGCGAAGAAGCCCGGCACCCAGCCGGAGACGAGCTCGGACGACTGATCCGAGTTGCGCCTCGGTTGCGGGGGCTTCGACAAGCTCAGCCTGAGCGGGGTTGAGAGCTGCGCGAGCTGGAAAGCCGGGGCGTGCTCCCGGTGGAGATAGGTGGGGCGGGACTGGGAGTGTGCATCCCGTCCCGCTCACCCTGAGCCTGTCGAAGGGGCCCGCACCACGCACCCCCCGCTTGCCGGGAACCTCCCGGTTTTCCAGGTCTTTTCTCATCCATGCCCCGCGAGTTCTCCTGGATCCGGCCCGAGCCCTGGGGCATCCATGTCGTCCCGGCCGATTGCTGGATCGACCCGGCCCGCCCGGTCGATCGCGCGCTGGTGACGCATGGGCATGCCGACCACGCCCGCGGCGGGCATGGCGAGACGTTCGCCACGCCCGAGACGCTGGCGATCATGAAGCTGCGCTACGCCACCGAGGCGGGCGCCGTGGGCGTGCCTTACGGCGAGCGCATCGCCCTGCCTGGCGCGGTCCATGCCACCTGGATTCCGGCCGGCCACGTCCTCGGCTCGGCGCAGATCCTGCTGGAGCATGCCGGGGAGCGCATCGTCGTGACCGGCGACTTCAAGCGCCGGCCGGACCCCACCTGCCCGCCCTTCGAATGCACCCCCTGCGACGTGCTCGTCACCGAGGCGACGTTCGGCCTGCCCGTCTTCCGCCACCCGCCGGTGGAGCAGGAGATCGCCAAGCTGCTCGCCGCCCTCGCCGCCAATCCCGAGCGCTGCGTGCTCGTGGGTGCCTATGCGCTGGGCAAGGCGCAGCGCCTGATCGCGGAGCTGCGCCGCGCCGGGCACCGCGAGACCATCTGGCTCCACGGCGCGATGGAGCGCATGTGCCGGCTCTACGAGGACTGGGGCGTGGACCTGGGCGACCTGCGCCTGGTGTCGGATGCCCGCAAGGAAGACCTGGCAGGCCGCGTCGTGGTGGCGCCGCCCTCCGCGCTCAACGATCGCTGGAGCCGCCGCCTGCCCGATCCCATCACCGCCATGGCGTCCGGCTGGATGCGCGTGCGGCAGCGGGCCCGGCAGCGGATGGTGGAGCTGCCGCTGGTGATCTCCGACCACGCCGACTGGGACGAACTGACGCAGACCGTGGTGGACGTGAACCCCGCCGAGACGTGGATCACCCATGGGCGCGAGGAGGCGATGCTGCGCTGGTGCCAGCTCAACCAGCGCGAGGCCCGCGCGCTGGCGCTCGTCGGCTACGAGGACGAGGATGACTGACATGGCGGCCGCGACCTGAATGGAGGAGTTCGCCGCCCTGCTCGATGCGCTGGTCTATACCCGCAGCCGCAACGCCAAGCTCAAGCTCCTGGCCGACTACTTGCGCGACACGCCCGACCCGGACCGCGGCTGGGCCCTGGCCGCGCTGACCGACGGGCTCGACTTCCCGGCGGTGAAGAGCGCGACCATCCGCAACCTGCTGACCGAGCGCGTCGACCCGGTGCTGTGGACGCTCAGCCGCGACTACGTGGGCGATTCGGCCGAGACCGCGAGCCTGCTCTGGCCCGAGCCTCCGCAGCCGCCCTCGCCCCCGACAGTGGCGGAGGCGGTGGAGGCGCTCTCGCGCATGACCCGCGCGAACGTCATGGTCGAGCTGCCGCGCCTGCTCGATCGCCTCGATGCCAACGGCCGCTACGCGCTGCTCAAGATGGCGACCGGCGCGATGCGCATCGGCATCTCCGCCCGGCTCGCCAAGACCGCCTTCGCGCAGGCCTTCGACGTCGCCGTGGAGGACGTGGAGGAGCACTGGCACGGGCAGGCCGCGCCCTACGCCCCGCTGTTCAACTGGGCCGCCCACGGCGCGGAGCCGCCGCATGCCGAGGACCTGCCGCTGTTCCGCCCCTTCATGCTCGCGCACGGACTGGACGACGCGCAGGTCGACCTGGCCGACTACGCCGCCGAGTGGAAGTGGGACGGCATCCGCGTCCAGGTGGTCCACGCCCGCGGAGAGCACGGCCACGGCGACACCCGGGTCTACTCGCGCTCGGGCGACGACATCTCCGGCACATTCCCCGAGATCGCCGAGGCGCTGCCCATCGAGGCCGTGCTCGACGGCGAGCTGCTCGTGCGCGGGGCGCACCAGGGCGGCGAGGAAGGCGGCGCCGCGAGCTTCAACGCGCTGCAGCAGCGGCTCGGCCGCAAGGCCGTCAGCCGCAAGATGCGCGAGGACTATCCCGCCTTCGTGCGCCTCTACGACGTGCTGGTGCTCGAGGGCCGCGACCTGCGCCCGCTGCCCTGGGCCGAGCGGCGCGCGGCGCTGGAAGCGCTGCTGCCGCGGCTCGATCCCCAGCGCTTCGACATCTCCGCCGTGATCGAGGCGGCCGACTTCGCCGAGCTCGCGGCGATCCGCGAGCGGGCGCGCGACGATGCGATCGAAGGCGTGATGCTCAAGCGGCGCGACAGCCCCTACGTCGCCGGGCGCAGGACCGGGCTGTGGTACAAGTGGAAGCGCGATCCGCTGCTGGTCGACTGCGTGCTGATGTACGCCCAGCGCGGCTCGGGCAAGCGCAGCTCGTTCTATTCAGACTACACCTTCGGCTGCTGGGACGGCGATCCCGACGCGGGCGCCGAGCTCCTCCCCGTCGGCAAGGCCTACTTCGGCTTCACCGACGAGGAGCTGAAGTGGCTCGACCGGTACGTCCGCAACCATACGGTGAACCGCTTCGGGCCGGTCCGCGAGACCGACAAGTCGCTGGTCTTCGAAGTGGCATTCGATTCGGTGCATGCCAGCAAGCGGCACAAGTCCGGCGTCGCGATGCGCTTCCCCCGCATCAGCCGCATCCGCACCGACAAGCCGGCGCACGAGGCGGACACGCTGGAGACCCTGCGCGGCCTCATCCGCGATTGACGCCGATCAAGTTCCACGTGGAACCTGTGTGCCAAGGACCGTGGCTCCACCCTCCTGCACCGGAGACCTGCCCTGTCCGCCCCCCTGTCCGCCGCCCAGTCCGCGCCCCTGTCCAGCACGCCCTACGAACGCCTCGGTGGCGCGCCGGTGTTCGCGGCGATCGCCGAGCGCTTCTACGACCTCATGGAGACCGACCCGGCCTATGCGCGCCTGCGGGCCATGCACGCCCCTGATCTGGCGCCGATGCGGGCGTCGCTGCCGCGCTTCCTCGCCGGGTGGGCGGGCGGGCCGCGCGACTGGTTCGAGGCGAACCCTGGCCGCTGCATGATGAGCCTGCACAAGCCGATGACGATCGATGCCGATGTCGCCGGGCAATGGGCCGAGGCGATGGAGCGCGCCATCGCCGAGGTCGCGCCCGAGCCGGCCGACATGGCCGCGGCGAT
The DNA here is from genome assembly GCF_042432915.1 of Novosphingobium soli. Classification (NCBI taxonomy): domain Bacteria; kingdom Pseudomonadati; phylum Pseudomonadota; class Alphaproteobacteria; order Sphingomonadales; family Sphingomonadaceae; genus Novosphingobium; species Novosphingobium soli. Next base: position 48,324 of record NZ_JBHLWK010000025.1, on the reverse strand, counting down.
GAGCGAGGTGCTGGGCCGGCTCGCACGCGGCATGGCGCGCTGAGGCGCGGGCGCGTCAGCCGGAGACCTTGAACTGCTTCTCGCGGCTGGTGGCGCCGCGCAGCAGCGTCACCCGCGAAGGAGCCACTCCCAGCGCGCGTGCGAGCAGGTCGCGCACGGCCGCGTTCGCCTGGCCGTCCTGCGGCTTGGCGCGGACCCGGGCGAGCACGCGCCCGTCGACGATCTGCAGCGCCTCGCCGCTCGCGCCCGGAGTGACCCGCAGCACCAGCCGCCCCTCGCCGTCGAGCAAGGCGCGCAGCGCCTCCGCCGCAGCGAGGTCGGCGCCGGGCCGCGCCATCAGTGCGCCTGCCGCAGCGCCTCGGCGTGCATGCGGCCGTTGATGACGTAGCCCTTCACCCCCGCCTGGTTGGCGGCCAGCGCCGCCTCGTCGAGGTCGCGCAGGTACTTGGCCGGGCGCCCCATCCAGAGCTGGCGCGCGCCGATCCGCTTGCCGGTGAGCTGCGCGCCGGCGGCCAGCATGCCCTCGCTCTCGATATGGCTGCCGTCCATCACGATCGCGCCCAGCCCCACGAAGGCGCGGTCCTCCAGCGTGCAGCCATGGACCATCGCCAGGTGCCCGATCAGCACGTCCTCGCCGATGATCGTGGGATAGCCCTCGGGCCGCGAGGGCTTGGGGCTGTCGCAATGGACCACGCTGCCGTCCTGGATGTTGGTCCGCGCGCCGATCACGATCCGGTTCACGTCGGCGCGGATCACACAGTTGTACCAGACGCTGGCGTCCGGCCCGATCTCGACGTTGCCGATGATCCGGCAGCCCGGGGCGATGAAGGCGCTGGAATGGATCCGCGGCCCCTTGCCGTTGATCGCGATCAGCGTGATGTCGGTGCGCGTCTCCATCCTCAGTTCCCCGTCAGCCTGCTCCAGCGCACATGGGACAGGATCGAGGCGTGATCGTCGGTCCAGGGTTCCGCTGCGCGGTCTTCGAGCCTCTTCCATGGGCCATCCGGACGCGCGTGCGCAAGCCTGTCGAGCACCCCGGCATCGCGCGAGAGGGCGATCCAGCGCGAGGGCGTGTAGCGCGCGGTGTCCTCGGGGACGTCCAGCCGGGAGAGCGCGCCCCAGCCGCCGGCGCGGGCATTGGCCCCCACCACCGGCGCGAGGTCGATGTAGCGGTTGGAGATGTGCAGCAGCAGCAGGCCGCGCGGGCCCAGCGCCCGCCCGTACACCGCCATGGCCTCGCGCGTGAGCAGGTGCATGGGGATGGCGTCGGACGAGAAGGCGTCGATCACCAGCACGTCGAACCCGGCCGCCGGCTGCTTCGCCAGTTCCACCCGCGCGTCGCCGATGACGACCCGTGCTGCGGGCGTGCAGTCGCGCAGGAAGGTGAAGCGTCCCTGGGTGGAGAAGCGCAGCACCACCGGATCGATCTCGAAGAAGGTCCAGCTCTCCCCCGGCCGCGCCTGGCACGCCAGCGAGCCGGTGCCGAGCCCGACCACGCCGACGCGGGCCCGCGGCCCCTCGATCGCGGGCGTCGCCCGGAGCGCCAGCGCCACGCCCGAACCCGGCCCGTAGTAGGTGAGCGCGTCCGAGGCATGCCCGCGGTCGAGCGACTGCATGCCGTGGAGCGTCGTTCCATGCGCCAGCGTGCGCAGCTTCTCGTCGGCGTCGTCGCGCACGGTGTAGATGCCGAAGTAGCTGCGCGTGCGCAGGCCTTCCAGCGAGGTGCGGATCGTCCAGATGCCGCCCTGCCCCAGCATGGCGAAGACCAGCACCGCCAGGAACGCGCCGCGCCAGGCCATCACCAGGATGCCGATTCCCGAGAGGAACACCGTCAGCAGTACCATCGCCAGCTCGCTTCCAGGCTCGCCGTAGTCGGCGGCGAGCAGCCAGGCGAGGAACAGGGCGAAGCCCACCAGCACCAGCATCGCGATGCGCGCCATGCCGGGGTCGAGATCGCCCCGGCTGCGCCAGCGCAGCAGCGGCTCGAGCGGCATCAGCGCCGCCGCGGCCAGGACCAGCAGGGGATGCTCCCAGGTCCAGTCGAACACCAGCGGCGCCAGCAGCGCGGTGAACATGCCGCCGAGCGCGCCGCCCGCCGACATCGCGAGGTAGAAGCGCGTGAGCTGCGCCGGGCCGGGCCGCAGGTCGTAGAGGCGGCCATGGAGCGCCGTGGCGGTGGCGAACAGCAGCAGGCAGGTCCCGCCCACCTGCCACACGGTGCCCGACGCGTTGGACAGCATCGCCTGGCTGCCGGTGAACAGCACGAGGACGGGCGCCACCAGGCTCACCGCGCGCGCCGGGACGCGCCGATCGGCGAAGGCGACGACGAAGCTCAGCAGGTAGAGCCCGAGCGGGATAACCCAGAGCAGCGGCATCGCGAAGATGTCGGTGGTGAGGTGCGTCGTGGTCGACAGCATCAGGCCCGAGGGCACGGCGGAGAGCAGCAGCCAGAGTGTCACCGTTCGCCATCCCGCAGGCGCGCGCGCCGCGGCGGCCGCTTCGACGGCCGGCACGACAGGGAGCTTGCGGCGACTGGCGGCGGTGGCCGCCACGAGCACCACCAGCAGCCCATAGCCGGCGGACCAGGCGAGGCTCTGCGCGCGCAGCGTCAGCAGCGGCTCGGCCAGCAGCGGATAGGCGAGCAGGCCTGCGAAGCTGCCGAGGTTCGACGCGGCGTAGAGCGCCCAGGGCGCCCCGGCGTCCGGATCGGCGGCGAACCAGCGCTGCATCAGCGGCGCCTGTGCGGACACCACGAAGAACACCGGGCCGATGCTGAGGCCGAGCAGCAGCGGCACCCACAGTGCCTCGGCCAGGCCTGCCGCCGCCGGCAGCGCGCGCAGGCCGACCGGCAGGGTCAGCCCGGCGAGCAGCAGCAGGGCGAGATGCACCGCCGCCTGTCGGCGCAGCGGCAGCCGGCCCAGCAGGTGCGCATAGGCGTAGCCGGCCAGCAGCAGCGCCTGGTAGACCAGCATGGCGCTGTTCCAGACGTTGGGCGCGCCGCCCAGGCGCGGCAGCGCCATGCGGGCGACCATGGGCTGGACCAGGAACAGCAGGAAGCTGCCGGTCAGGACGGTCCCGACGAACAGCCCGCGCCGGGGGCCGGCACTGCGCTGCACCGTCAGTCCGCGCCGCGCCGCGCGTGCCAGGCATCCGCGGTGATGGAATGGACGATGGTGTTCCCGATCGGCGGGACGAAGCGCGGGTCGACGAAGTCGAGCGCCTCGCGCCGGGCCATGCCGAGGCGGAGCATCAGCCCCCAGCTGCCGGCGTTCTCGATGTTGGTGAGCGCGAAGATCTCCGCCGCGCCGAAGCGATCGAAGCCGGCGTCGAGCGAGGCCGAGGCGGCTTCCCGCGCATAGCCCTGGCCCCACGCCTCTTCCCGCAGGCGCCAGCCGATCTCCATCTCGCCGGGAAAGCCCGCGCCCGGCGCGTCGATCACCTTGAGCCCGCAGAAGCCGAGCATCTCGCCGGCGAGCGCGCCGCCGTCATCCCTGCGCTCGACGATCCAGAAGGTGTGGCCCAGCCGCTGCTGGAAATCGAGAACGCGCGTCTCGAAGGCTGCGACCTTCTCCGCGTCCATGACCCCGCCCAGCCAGCGCATCACCGCGGGCGTGTTGGTGACCTCGGCGAAGCGCGCGATGTCACCCTCGCGCCACTCGCGCAGGACCAGCCGCGCCGTCTCGATGCGCAGCTCAGCCACGGAGCAACCGCGCGGCGTGGGCGGCGTGGTAGGTCAGCACGCCCGAGCAGCCGGCGCGCTTGAACGCCAGCAACGTCTCCAGCACCAGCGCGTCCCGGTCGCCCGCACCCGCGGCCACGGCCGCCTCGATCATCGCGTATTCGCCGGAGACCTGGTAGGCGAAGACCGGAACCTCGAAGCGCTCCTTCACGCGGCGCACGATGTCGAGGTAGGGCAGGCCCGGCTTGACCATGACGGTGTCGGCGCCCTCGGCCAGGTCCATCGCCACCTCGCGCAGCGCCTCCTCGGTGTTGGCGGGGTCCATCTGGTAGGTCTTCTTGTCGCCCTTGAGCAGCCCGCGCGATCCCACCGCGTCGCGGAAGGGGCCGTAGAACGCCGAGGCGTACTTGGCCGCATAGCTCATGATCTGGACGTTGGCGTGGCCGGCATCCTCCAGCGCGTCGCGGATGGCGCCGATGCGCCCGTCCATCATGTCGGAAGGCGCGATGATGTCCGCTCCCGCCGCCGCCTGGTTCAGCGACTGCCCCACCAGCGCCTCCACGGTCTGGTCGTTGAGGACGTAGCCGGCCTCGTCGACGAGCCCGTCCTGGCCGTGGCTGGTGTAGGGATCGAGCGCGACATCGGTCAGCAGGCCGATCGAATCGCCGAGCGCATCGCGGATCGCGCGGATCGCGCGGCACATCAGGTTGTCGGGATTGAGCGCCTCGCGCCCGTCCTCGCTGCGCCGCTCGGGCTGGGTGTGCGGGAACAGCGCCAGGCACGGGATACCGAGCTCGACCGCCTCGCGCGCGCGCTCGACGATGCCGTCGACGGACCAGCGCGAGACGCCCGGCAAAGAGGCGATCGGCTGCTGCGCGCCCTCCCCTTCGGTGACGAACAGCGGCCAGATCAGGTCGGCGGGCGTCAGCACGGTCTCGCGGTGGAGCGCACGGCTCCAGGCGGTGGCGCGCACGCGGCGCAGGCGGGTGTGGGGATAAGTGCCGGTCATGCGCGGTTGCTTGCCGCAAAACACCTGCGCGTTCAATCGCGGCCGCTTGCGAAGTGGGCGCACCGGGTTGCGCCTAGGGACCGCCGGTCAGTCCGCCAGCTTGTCGATCTCGCGGCGGGGCTGTTCCCCGCCCCCCTGCCCTGGCCCCTGCCCCAGCCCCTGCCCTGGCCCCTGCTCGGGCGCCAGCGGGGCCAGCGCGGCACCGGGGGCGACGGCGAGCAGCGCACGCAGCCGCGCCTTGAAGGCGTCGCGCTCGCGCCCGTCGATCTGCGGACGCGCGACGATCGCGATCTTCGCCGGGTTGATCGTGCGCCCGCCGCGGTAGGCCTCGAAGTGCAGGTGCGGCCCGGTCGACAGGCCGGTCGAGCCAACGTAGCCGATCACCTGCCCGGCGCGGACGCGGGTGCCGCCGCGCACGGCGATGCGGCTCATGTGGCCGTAGCCGGTGGCCAGCCCCCCGCCGTGCTGCAGGCGAACGTAGTTGCCGTGCCCCCCGTGGCGGCCCGCGAAGGTCACCACGCCTTCGGCCACGGCATGGATCGGCGAACCGTAGGCGGCGCCGAAGTCGATCCCGGCATGCATGCGCACATAGCCGAGGATGGGGTGGCGGCGGGCGCCGTAGGGCGAGGTGATGCGCCCTGCGACCGGCTGCCCCACCGGCACGCTGCGCGCCTGCCCCACCGCGCCGGCCGGCACCATCTGGCCGTCCTTGCCCCAGCGCACCAGCTGGAGCCGGGGCTTGCCGCCTTGCTCGACGCCGGCATAGAGCAGCTCGCCCACCTGCCGCTCGCCCTTGGCCGAGCGCCGGTAGGAGACGATCATGTCGAACGCGTCGCCCGGCTTCAGGTCGCTTTCGAGGCTGAGATACTTGTCCACCGCGCGCAGGTACGACTGGATCGCCGCGACCGGCGCACCGGCGTTGCGCGCCGAGCGGTAGAGGCCGGCTCCCACGTTGCCGCGGATGCGCAGCGGCGTTGCGTCCACCGCGATCGGGCGGCGCTCCAGCACCAGGGCGCCGGCTTGCCTTCGGATCGCGAGGTCGAGGTCGAAGCGGGCGCGAAAGTCCAGCGACTCCAGCGCGCGGGGCGCGCCAGCCTGCGGGCGCCTGCCGAGTGTGATGTCGAAGGGCGTGCCCGGCGCCAGCTCGCCGGCCGGCACCGCCTGCGCCACCAGCTGCGCAACGCGCGCCGCGTCGCCCGCCCCCAGGCCGGACCGCTCCAGCATCTGCGCCAGACTGTCGCCCTGCGCGAGCGTGGAGACGAGCTGGATCGCCGGCCGCTCGGGAACGCCGGCCAGGGGATGCACGCGGGGCGTCGCGCCCATGCGCCGGCCGCTGCCGGCGCCGTAGGCCAGCGGGGCGATCGACTGGCTGCGGAATTCCTCGCGTTCACGCGGGCCGAGCGGCATGGCCGCGGCCGCCTCCACGCGCGTGAAGTCCGGGCAGAACGCGAGCGCGGTCGCGCCCAGCCCCAGCATCGTGGCAAGGCCGCGCCACCAGGTCCGGCTGCCGATGTCGCTGGCGAGGTCGGGCGCCAGCTCGACGCGCCGGCACAGCGCCTCCACCGCCGCGCGCCCTTGCACGAGGCGCGCGCGCAGACCCGGGGCTGGCGGGGGCAGGTCGCCGGCGCCCGACGCGGCGCGCTGCGGGAAGGCGAGCACGACGGAGGCGCCGGTCGGCGCCGGAGTGGGCGGGGGCGCCGCCCGCAGCAGCGCCGCAAGCGCTGCGCCTTCATGATCGTTGCGGTCGTGCTTCAGCGCCTTGGACAAAACGCGCGGTCCCTCATCGCAAGTCTGGGTCGAAACTGGGGTCGCGATCCGTGTCGCACCCCTCCACCGGCCCGCCGGGCCTCGCGCATGTGCCCTGCCGGAGCAAGGTTAAGACCCACCTAAGATTGTGGGTTCGCAGGCTCTTTTCGCCGAGCCGAGTCTTGCGGGCGGCGAGTCGCGGTGCCACATTCCGGGGGTAATGGCACAGGACCGGCACGCCTCGGCAGGAAGGGACGCCCCCGGCGCGGTGAAGGCGGTGCTCGGCCCCACCAACACCGGCAAGACCCACCTCGCGATCGAGCGGCTCTGCGCCCATTCCAGCGGCATGATCGGCTTTCCCCTGCGCCTGCTGGCGCGCGAGGTCTACGACCGGGTGGTGGCGATCAAGGGCGAGAAGAACGTCGCCCTCATCACCGGCGAGGAGCGGATCGAGCCGAAGGACGCGCGGTACCTGCTCTGCACCGCCGAGGCCATGCCCGTCACCGAGAAGAGCATGGCCTTCGTCGCCGTGGACGAGGCGCAGCTCGGCGCCGACCGCGAGCGCGGCCACGTCTTCACCGACCGCCTCCTCCACGCCCGCGGGCGCGAGGAGACGATGATCCTGGGCTCCTCCACGGTCGAGCCGCTGGTCCGCGCGCTGGTGCCCGAGGCCGAGATCGTCACCCGCCCCCGCTTCTCGACGCTGACCCATGCCGGGGCCCGGAAGCTCAGCCGGGTGCCGCCGCGCAGCGCCATCGTCGCCTTCTCGGCCGAGCAGGTCTACGCCATCGCCGAGATGCTGCGGCGCTTCCGCGGCGGCGCGGCGGTGGTGATGGGCGCGCTCAGCCCGCAGACCCGCAACGCCCAGGTCGCGCTCTACCAGTCGGGCGAGGTCGACTACCTCGTCGCCACCGACGCCATCGGCATGGGCCTCAACCTCGATGTGGAGCACGTCGCCTTCGCCGGCCTCTCCAAGTACGACGGCCGCCGCCATCGCCGCCTGACCCCGTCCGAGATGGCGCAGATCGCCGGACGCGCGGGGCGCCACCAGAAGGACGGCACCTTCGGCACGCTCACCGGGTCCGGCGGGCACGATTCCGAGTTCGAGCCGGAAGAGGTCTACGCGATCGAGGAGCACCGCTTCGCGCCCTTGACAAAGCTGTTCTGGCGCGAGCCCGAGCCGCGCTTCGACAGCCTGGCGACGCTGATCGCCGACCTGGAGATGCCCCCGTACCGCTCCGAGCTGGCGCCCGCGCCCGAGGCGATCGACCTTGCCGTGCTCAAGCGGCTGGCCGACGAGGCCGGCGTGGCCGACAGCGTGCGCGGAGCGGGCCAGGTGCGCCGCTTCTGGGAAGCCTGCCGCCTGCCCGACTTTCGTCAGCAGGGCGTGGAGACGCACGCCCGCTTCGTCGCCCGGCTGTGGCAGGACTTGCGCGAGGGCGAGCTGGGCGCGGACTTCGTGGCCGCGCAGATCGCGCAGCTCGACCGCACCGGCGGCGACATCGACACGCTGCAGGGACGCATCGCCGCGATCCGCTCCTGGGCCTACATCGCCCAGCGCCCCGACTGGGTGCTGGCGCGCGACGAGATGGCCGCCCGCGCCCGCGCCGTCGAGGCCCGGCTCTCGGACGCGCTCCACGGCAAGCTCACCGAACGCTTCATCAACCGGCGGACCGCCGTGCTGATGAAGAAGCTCGGCCCCGACGCCGGGCTGCTCTCGGTCCGGCTGGAGGACGAGGAAGTGCTGGTCGAGGGCGAGCACATCGGCTCGCTGCGCGGCTTCTCGTTCCAGGTCGATCCCGGCGCGCGCCTGAGCGACCGCAAGCTGCTGCTGGCGGCGGCCGAGAGGCACCTGCCCGGCTTGTTGCACAAGCGCGCCGAGATGCTCGTCGCGGCCGTCCACGCCGGCGAGGCGCAGATCGCGCTGGAGGATGGCGCGCTGGTCTGGGATGGACAGAAGCTGGCGACGCTGGGCCCGGGCCGCGCGCTCGTCACCCCGGTCCTCGTGCCCGACCGCAGCCTCGACGCGGTGCCCGCGCCGGCGCGCAAGGCGCTGGTCGCGGCCCTCGAAGCCTGGCTGGAGGGCGCGCTGGCGCCGCTGGCCCCGCTCGCCCGCCTGGAGGAGGCGAGCCGCACCGCCGAGGCGGGGCCGGACTTGCGCGCGCTGCTGATTGCGCTGGTGGAGCGCGGCGGCATGGCCTCGCGCCCCGAGTCCGGGGTGGACCGCCTCGACAAGGACCGGCGCGCGATGCTGACGCGCCTGGGCGTGCGGGTGGGGACGCTGGACCTGTTCGTGCCGGCCATGCTGCGCCCCGCGCCGATGGCGCTGTGGCGACAGCTCGCGCGCGTCACCGGCCAGCGCGACGGCGCCGCGCCCCAGGCCGAGATTCCGCTAACCGAGATGCCGCCCGCGATGCCCGCCGGCCGCCACCGCCCGCCGCCCGGCTACCGCAGCCTCGGCAAGCAGGTCCTGCGGCTCGACATGGCGGAAAAGCTGCTGCGCGAGGCGCATGAGGTGCGCGGGCGGGACAAGGCGCCCAACCGGGACAAGGCGCCCAGCCGCTCGGGCTTCGCGCTCGATCCCTCGCGCGCGGTGTCGATGGGCCTGACGACCGCGAGCTACGCGCGGCTCCTGCGGCTCGGCGGGTTCCAGCCGGTGATGCCGCGCCCGTTGGCTGCGGATGCGCACGGGCCGCCGGCGCCGGTGCGCTGGCGCTGGCGCCCTCCCCACCGCGAGGCCGGGCCGGAGCAGCCCGCCACGGTCCACCGCGAGGGCGCCTTCGCGGTCCTCGCGGACATGATGCGCTGATGCAGGCGGCACGGGGAGGCGACGGGTGAGGATAGACAAGCTGCTGTGGTACTTGCGCCTCGCCCGAACGCGCCCGGTGGCGCAGGCGATGGCCGAAGAGGGACACATGCGCCTCAACGGCCGCCGCATCGACCGCGCCCACCAGAAGATCGCGCTGGGCGACGTGCTCACCGTGCCCGTCGCCGGCGGCGTGCGCGTGATCGAGGTGCTGTCGCTCCCCGTCCGCCGCGGACCGGCGAGCGAGGCGCAGGAGTGCTACAGAGTGCTTGACGGCAGGCCCGCTGATCCCATAGCAGCGGCCCACTCGCTCGATGCCCAAGGAAGGAACACGCACCCATGACGTATGTCGTCACTGACGCTTGCATTCGCTGCAAGTACATGGACTGCGTGGAAGTGTGTCCGGTCGACTGCTTCTACGAGGGCGAGAACATGCTCGTCATCAACCCCAGCGAGTGCATCGACTGCGGCGTGTGCGAGCCCGAGTGCCCGGCCGAGGCGATCCTGCCCGACACCGAGAGCGGGCTCGAGCAGTGGATGGAGCTCAACGCCAAGTACTCGGCGGAATGGCCGAACCTCACCTCCAAGCGCGACGCGCCCGAGGACGCGGACGAGCACAAGGGCGAGGACGGCAAGTTCGAGAAGTACTTCTCGCCGGAACCCGGCGAGGGCGACTGAGTTTTTCCCTGCGGCCGGGCGACCGTTCAGGCTCGCTCCGGCGCCCGCCCGAAACCCCCGGGCGGCCCCGCCGAGGGCGGAAACCGAAACGTTTCCGCGCCTCTGGCATTTTTGACATATCGGTGCTATATAATCGTTCAACTGCCCGGGTCTTCGCCCGTTCGGCAGGCATTTTCATTTGCGAGGCAGGGTTCGAAAAGCAGACGACTGGGAGAGAGATCTGACCGGGCGGCGAAGGCGTTGGCGCGTCTTCCATGTCGCACCCCCGGTTCTCTTCCATGTCCGAAACGATGGGAACCCTGCAGGTGAAAGGATTATACATGGCAACCAGGGCCGATGCCTTCGATGTTGGTGACTACGTCGTTTATCCCAAGCACGGCGTAGGTCGTGTCATCGAGCTGCAGAAGCAGGAAATTGCCGGGATGCAGCTCGAGCTCTACGTGCTGCGCTTCGAGAAGGAGCGCATGACCCTGCGCGTTCCCGTCAACAAGGTCGAAGCCATCGGCATGCGCAAGCTGTCCTCGGACAAGACGCTGCGCGAGGCGCTCGACACGCTCAAGGGCAAGCCCAAGGTGAAGCGCACCATGTGGTCGCGCCGCGCCCAGGAATACGAGGCCAAGATCAACTCGGGCGACCTGGTCTCCATCGCCGAGGTTACCCGCGACCTGTTCCGCGCGGACGACCAGCCGGAGCAGAGCTACTCCGAGCGCCAGATCTTCGAGGCCGCGTCCTCGCGTCTCGCGCGCGAGCTGGCCGCCATGGAAAAGACCGACGAGCCGGCCGCGCTCAAGAAGATCCTCGTGATCCTCAACGAGCATGCGCCCAAGTACTACGAGAGCGCCGAGACCGCCTGAGCGGCCCGCGCCTGCGCGAATCCGAAAAGGGGCCGCTTCCGCAAGGAGGCGGCCCTTTCGTTTGCAGGCGCTTCTCCTGCAGGCGCTTCTCCTGCAGGCCAGGACGCCATGCCGATGCGGCGCCTGTTCATGGCACCGTCACCTCCCCCGTGGAATCGTGCGGCGATGACCTTTCCCCGTCCTGCCCTCGCCCTGGCCCTCGCGCCCGCCGCCGCCCTTCTCCTGAGCGGATGCATTGCGCGCACCGCGGTCGGCGTGGTCACCGCGCCCGTGCGTGTCGCCGGCAAGGCGGTGGACTGGACCACCACCAGCCAGTCGGAAGCCGACGAGAAGCGCGGGCGCCAGATGCGCGAGCGCGAGGAACGGCTGGGCAAGCTCGATCGCGCGTACCAGAAGCACTTGCGCCAGTGCCGCGAAGGCTCGGACAAGGCCTGCGACCAGGCACGCGACGACTATGCCGATATCCAGTCGCTCTCCCCCGGCGGCGCATACCGCGACCGCTGAGCGCGGCCGGGCGGGTCAGGCGGGCGGGGGTCAGGCGGCCGCGCGCCTCAGGCGGTCGTTGATGGCGATGCCGATGCCGCTCTCCGGGACCGGTGCCACCGCGATGCGCGGCTGGGGTGCCCGCGCCGCCTGGTGCAGCAGCGCGTAGAGCCGGGCCGCCGCCTCCACGAGATCGCCGCCCGCCGAAAGCGTGGCCTCCCCCGCCACGGCGCCGAAGCCGATGTGGAACTCGTCCGGCGCGGCGCTATCGGCCCCGAGCCGGACCGGCTTGCCGGGTGCGTAGTGGCTGGCGAGTTGCCCGGGCGCCTCGATCGCCCCTTCGGTCACCGGCACGCTGGAGGTGCCGAGCACCGCCGCGATCCGCGCCTCGGGAATGGGGCCCGGGCGCAGGATCTGCCAGCGGCCGTCCTCGCGCAGCGCCACGATGGTCGATTCCAGGCCGGCCTCGCAGTCTCCCCCGTCGACCACGGCATCCGCGCGGCTTCCCAGCGATTCCACCACGTGGGCCGCCCGCGTGGGGCTGACCGCGCCGCTGCGGTTGGCAGACGGGGCGGCGAGCGGCAGCCCCGCCGCCGCGATCACCGCGCGCATCACCGGATGGGCGGGGCACCGCAGCGCCACCGTGGGGAGCCCCGCGGTGACGGCGGGCGCGACCGGCGCTCCGTCCTGCAGCGGCAGCACCAGGGTCAGCGCGCCGGGCCAGAACGCGGCCGCGAGCGCCCGGGCGCGATCGTCGAAGGCGGCGATTTCCTGCGCCTGCGTCAGGTCGGCGACGTGGACGATCAGCGGGTTGAAGCTGGGCCTTCCCTTGGCCCTGTAGATGGCGGCCACGGACTCGTCGCGATCGGCGCGGGCGGCGAGACCGTAGACCGTCTCGGTCGGCACCGCGACCAGCCGGCCGGCCTGCAGCAGGCGTGCCGCGGCGGCGATCCCTGCGGGCGTCGCCTCCAGCATCTCGGGTCGACTGGCGTGGTCCATGGCCCGCCGCTATAGCCGCCCGCGAAGAAAGCCAAGGAAAAGCGCGCATGACCTCCCCCGATCACCTCGCCACCACCGCAGCGCTGCCGGTGCTGACCCGGATCGCGGCGGCACTCGAGCGGCTCGCGCCGCCGCCTGTCGCCCCCGTCGACTGGCGGGGAGCGCCTGCCTACGTGTGGAGCGGCAGCGGCGCCCGCGCCGTCCCGCGCCTCGATGCGCCGGCGCTCGACCTGCTGCGCGGGATCGACAGCCAGAAGGCGCGCGTGGTCGCCAACGTCGAGCGACTGGCAGCGGGCCATGCGGCGCACGACATGCTGCTATGGGGATCGCGCGGCATGGGCAAGTCGGCGCTCCTGCGCGCTGCCGTCCGGGCCGCCGATGCCACGCATCCGGGCCGCATCGCGCTGGTCCAGGTGGCGCAGGAGGCGCTTTCCGGCATGGCCGGGCTGTTCGCCACGCTTGGCGGGGTGGACCGCAACTTCCTCGTCTTCATCGACGATCTCGGCTTCGAGGAGGGCGACGGCAGCGGGCCGCGCGTGCTCCGCTCGTGGCTGGAAGGCGGGGTGGAGGCCCGGCCGGCCAACGTGCGGCTGGCCGTGACATCCAACCGCCGGGCCATCGTCGGGCGGACGATGGCCGAGCAGGACGATCCCATCAACCCGCGCGACGTCGTCGACGAGCGGCTGGCGCTGGCCGACCGCTTCGGGCTCTCGGTGGGCTTCCACAACTGCGACCAGGACGCCTATCTCGCCATCATCGCCGGCTATGCCGAGAGCTTCGGGCTGGACTGGGAGGGCGGCGACGCGCTGGAATGGTCGCGCCGCCGCGGTGCCCGCTCCGGCCGCGTCGCCTGGCAATACGTCAACGAACTGGCCGGACGCGCCGGCAAGGCGATCTGAGCGCCCGTCAGGGCAGCAGCTTGTCCTCTTCCTTGCGGAAGCCGCCGCTCAGCGCGCCGGGCGCGGTCGGGTCCTTGATCTCCTGCAGCGGCTTCATGGCTTCGACGACGACCGGCTCGATCGCGGCGGAGGGCTGCGCGCCGGGCGCGATGACGCGCCAGATGATGCCGGCGGTGTCGTCGCTGACCAGCAGCGCGCCGGCCTTGTCCCAGGCCACCCAGGTGGGACGGCCGCGGGTGTCCCCGTTGTCCTTGAGGAAGCCGCTCAGCACCGGCCGCGGCTTGACGTCGCGCGGGTTGCCGCGCGCGTCGAAGGGCACGAAGACGACGTCGTAGCCCGCCGCGGGCCGGCGGTTCCAGGACCCGTGCCGCGCGATGAAGGCGCCGTTCTCGAAGCCCTTGCCCATGCGGTTGCCGCCCTGCGCGAAGGTCAGCCCCAGCACCGAGACGTGCGCGCCCATGGCGTACTCGGGCTTGCGGGTATACTCGAGCATGTAGGTCTGCATCGGCCACTCGACGCGCTCGTCGAAGGTGTTCTTCCAGTAGACCCAGGGCCATCCGTACTGCGCGCCTACGGGCACGTTCGTCAGGTAGTCGGGCACGAGGTCCGGGCCGAGCATGTCGCGCTCCTGCACGGTGGCCCAGAGCTCCCCGGTGGAGGGGTTCCAGGCCATGCCGTTGGGGTTGCGCATGCCGGCCGCGAACTGCCGGCGGCGGCCGGTGTCGAGGTCGATCTCCCAGATCATGGCGCGCCCGGTCTCCTCCTCCATGCCGTTGTCGGCGATGTTGGTCATCGAGCCGACCGCGACGTAGAGGTGCTTGCCGTCCCCGCTCAGCAGCAGGTTGCGCATCCAGTGCCCGCCGCCCGGCATGTCCATCAGCTTGCGCAGCGGCCTGCCGCCGAGGCTGGTGGCGCCGGGCTTGTAGGCGAACTCCAGCACCGCGTCATGGTTGGCGATGTAGAGCTTGCCGTCGCGGTAGGCCATGCCGGAGGGCGATTGCAGGTCGGCGCTGCGCAGCACGAAGCGGCCTTCCGCCTTGCCGTCGCCATCGGCGTCGCGCAGCAGCACCACCCGGTTGGGCGAGGGATCGCCGGCACCGACGCGGCCCATCACCAGGCCCTTGATCGTGGCGGTGAACCCGCGCGGTCCTTTCGCGGGCGGCGCGTTGGTCTCCGCCACCAGCACGTCGCCGTTGGGCAGGGTCAGCATCGTGCGCGGGTGATCGAGCCCCTCGGCGAAGCGGGTGACGGCGAGGCTGGGGGCGGCCTTCGGTGCTTCTCCCGCCGCCCAGCCCACCGGCTTGGCCAGCTTGATGCTGGGGATCCACTGCGCGTCGGGCTCGACCAGCTGCGGGTTGCGGCCCGCGGCGGCGTCGCTCGGCAGGTCCGAGGTGTTGCTGTGGAGGCCCCAGAAGATCACTCCCGCGACGGCGAGGAGGATGACGACCAGGGCGATGGCGGCTTTCGTGAGGATCGAGCGCATGGCCATCGAGATAGGCCGCTGCCGCCTAGGCGACAACCACGAGTTGCGCTAACGCGCATCCATGTACGATTTCGCCCCCGCTTCCGACCTCGCCAAGCCCGAACTCTACAGCGCGCTCGCCCGCGCGGCCGACGCCCTCGTCCAGGGCGAGCCCGATCCGGTCGCCAACATGGCCAACATGGCCGCCGCGATCTGGCAGTTCGTGCCGGACCTGAACTGGGCCGGCTTCTATCGCGTCCTCGGCGACGAGCTGGTGCTCGGTCCGTTCATCGGCAAGCCGGCCTGCATCCGCATCCCCCTGGGCACCGGCGTATGCGGCACCGCCGCCGCCCTGGGCGCTACGCAAGTGGTGCCCGACGTCCACGCCTTTCCCGGCCATATCGCCTGCGACGCGGCCAGCCGTTCCGAACTCGTGGTGCCGATCCTGCGCGACGGCCGCGTCGTCGCGGTGATCGACCTCGACAGCCCCACGCCCGGCCGTTTCGACGTGGAGGACGCCAGCGGATTGCAGCTGCTCGCGCAAGTGGCCGCGCTGGCGATCTGACCCGGCCAGCCGCTCCCAATTTGGCACGATGCTCCGGAAAGCGCGCAAGACCCGTCGAATTGTGCCCCTGACAATGCTAAATTTCGCGTTAACACAAGGGTCTGACAGTACCCCGGTTCACGTGAAAGGCTGCCGATGCGACATCTCCTGCCCCTGGGCGGCCTCGCCGCGCTGATGCTTTCCGCCATTCCCGCGCGGGCCCAGGACTATCCCGGCGGCCCGGTCGCCGGCGACGGTTACCGCAGCGAGGCGCAGGAGGCCTGGCTCGCCGATTGCCGCCAGCGGCTCTCGGCCCGGGACTCGGGCGTCGGCGGGGCGATCATCGGCGGCGCCGTGGGGGGCTTGGCGGGCAACCGCCTGGCCGGGCGCGGCAACCGCACCGCCGGCACTGTGACAGGGGTCGCGGTGGGGGCCGCAGCCGGCGCCCTGATCGACAAGGCCGAGGACTCCGGCCGGGACCGGGACGCCTGCGCGGCCTATCTCGACGACGACTATGCCCGCATGGTTCCGCCTCCGGGCTATCCGGCGCCGGCCTACCCCGGGGCCTACGCGTCAGCCGCCTACCCGCCGAACGGATATGGGCCCGGCTACGGCTACGGCTACGGCTATGGCTATCCGGCGGCGGGCTGCTGCGCGGCGCCCGCGATGATGATGGTGCCCGTCGTCCAGGCCGCGCCGCACTGCACCGAGACCGTCGAATACGTCTACGAGGACGTTCCGGCTCCGGCCCGCCGCGTCGCACCGCGCCGGAGCCGGGTTCCCGACAAGCGCGTCAAGCTGGCCCCCAACAAGCGGGTGCCGACACGCTGATCGGCCTCAGATCGCGCCGCCGGTGAGCCGCTGGCAGATCAGGTCGAGCTGGTCGAGCGTGGCATAGCGCACGGTGACCGAGCCGGAGGACGGATCGACATCGGCGTTGATCCGAACGGGAAGCCCGAGCACTTCCTCGAGCTGCGCCTGCACTGCGGCGATGTCGGCATCGTCGGCGGTCTCGCGCGCCGAGCGGGCCCGGCGCGGCGCCGTCTCGCCGCGCTGCTTCTTGCGCACCAGCCGTTCCACGTCGCGCACTGACATCTGCTTGCCGACGGCGGCCTCGGCGATGTCCTCGGCATTGTCGCAGCCGATCAGCGCACGGGCATGGCCCATCGACAGTTCACCACGCTCGACGCGCTGGATCACGCCCTCGGGCAGTGCCAGCAGGCGCTGGAAGTTCGCGACGTGGCTGCGGCTCTTGTCGACCATGCGGGCGATCTCGGCCTGGGTCATGCCCTCCAGCTCCGCCAGCCGGTTGTAGGCACGCGCCTCCTCGATCGGATTGAGATCCTCGCGCTGAAGGTTCTCGATCAGCGCCAGGGCCATCACCTCGCGGTCGCTGAGATCGCGGACGAGCGCCGGGATCTCGTGCAGCTGCGCCTTCTGCGCCGCGCGCCAGCGGCGTTCGCCGGCGACGAGCTGGTAGCGCCCATGATCGAGCGGGCGCACGATGATCGGCTGGATCACGCCGCGCTGCGCGATCGACGCCGCCAGCTCTTCCAGCGCCGCCTCCTCGAAGTGGCGACGGGGCTGGTGCGGATCGGGCTGGATGTCGGAGATCGCAAGAAGCGCCAGCCCCCCTGCCCTGAGGCGCGCGGCCGCGCTGTCGCCTTCGCCGGCAGGCAGGGGCTCTTCCCGCCGCGTCTCGCCCAGCAGGGCGCCAAGGCCGCGGCCCAGCCCCTTGGGCTTCTGCTTGGCGGGTACGCTGAAGCGCACGATGGAATCGTCGTTCATGCCGCTTTCCTCTTTTCGGGCAGGCGTGTGATCAGCTCGCGCGCGAGCGCCATGTAGGCGCGACTGCCGGCGCAGGCGTGATCGTAGATGAGCGCGGGGACGCCGTGGCTCGGCGCTTCCGACAGGCGGACGTTGCGCGGGATGGTGGTCTCGAAGACCAGCTTCCCGAGCACGGAGCGCACGTCCTCGGACACCTGCTCGGTCAGCCGGTTGCGCCGGTCGAACATGGTCAGTGCGATGCCGATGATCCCGAGGTCCGGGTTGAACCGCTGCTGCACGCGCTCGACCGTCTGGAGGAGCTGGCTGAGACCTTCGAGCGCGAAGAACTCGCACTGCAGCGGCACCAGCAGCGTGTCGGCCGCGGTCAGCGCGTTGAGCGTCAGCAGGCCAAGCGAGGGCGGGCAGTCGATCAGGCACACGTCGTAGCCGAGTTCCGGTGTCAGCGTACGGCGCAGGCGATGCGCGCGGTCCTCGGCGTTGACCAGCTCCACTTCGGCGCCCGAGAGGTCGACCGTCGCGGGAAGCAGGTCGAGCCCCGGAATGCGCGTCCCCATCACGCATTGCGACACCGGAACCCGATCGACCAGCACGTCGTAGGAGGACGCTCCCCGCTCCGAAGCCGAGACGCCGATGCCGGTCGAGGCATTGCCCTGGGGGTCGATGTCGATCAGCAGCGTCCGCCACCCGGTGGCGGCGAGCGCAGTCGCGACGTTGATCGCGGTCGTGGTCTTGCCGACCCCGCCCTTCTGGTTGGCGATGGCGATGCGGATCACGTGGGCCTACCCTTTCCGCCAGCCAAAGTGCCGACGATGATGCCTGCTTGCGGGTCCGTGATGGACTGTTCCACGTGGAACGCGTGCCGCCAGGTGCGAAGATCTTCCAGTTCTTGCTTCGCAGAGCGCCCCTTGGGCAACAACCACAAGGTGTCCCTTGTGGAAAATCGGGCGGATAACTCCAGAAGGCGGTCGAGCGGCGCGAAGGCGCGGGCTGAAATCACCGACACCGGGCGAGTCTCCACCGCTTCGAGGCGCTGGCCGCACACGCGCACATTCGTCAGCCCGATCTCCGCGGCGGCGCGCGACAGCCATTCGATTCGCCGCGTGCGCGATTCGACGAGCAGGACCGCCGTTTCGGGTCTCAGCGCGGCGATCACCAGTCCCGGGAAGCCGGCACCCGTCCCGAGATCCATCCACGCTCCTGATGTTCCACGTGGAACATGCGCGAGAAGTTGTGCGCTGTCGACGATGTGGCGCAGCCACACCTGTTCAAGGCTGGCTGCCGAGACGAGGTTCTGCCGCTGGTTCTCCGCGCTTAGGAGCGCGACCAGGTTCTCCAGGCGCACCGTCGCCGCTTTGTCGACCTCCGGCCGCGACCGCAGCCAGGACCGGGCCGCCTCCTCGTTGGCGATCATGCCGCCTCCCGGCGCGCATGCACCAGCAGCGCGGCCAGGGCCGCGGGGGTGATGCCGGGCACGCGGCCGGCCGCGGCGAGCGTCGCCGGCATGGCGCGGCTCAGCCGCTCCACCATCTCGCGCGAAAGCCCGGGGATCTCGGCATAAGGGAAGTCGTCCCCGAGCGGCAGGGCTTCGCTGGCGCGCAAGTCGCGCAGTTCCCGTTCTTGCCGCTCCAGATAGGGCGCATAGGCCGCGTCCTCCGCCACTTCCTCGACGAGGGCCGCGTCCGCGGTGAGCGCTGTGTCGATCCACGGCGTCAGCCCGCCGATCTCGACACCGCCGAACCGCAGCCACTCGCGCAGCGGCAGGCGACCCGCATCGGGGCGGACGGGGAGCCCGGACCCGGCAAGCTCGGCCGCCGGAACGCTGCGGTCCAGCGCAGCCGACAAGCGCGCCCTCGCCTCCTCCCGGCCTGCAAACCAGGCGCGGCGCTCAGGCCACACTGCGCCCGCGTCCAGCGCCAGGGGGGTCAACCGGGTCGTCGCGTTGTTCGCGCGCAGTCGCAGCCGGTACTCCGCCCGCGCCGTGAGCATGCGATAGGGTTCGCTGACGCCGTGAAGCGTCAAGTCGTCGATCATCACGGCCATGTAGCTGTTGGCGCGGTCAAGCGGGGGCGCCGGCCGTCCCAGCACGGCGGCTGCCGCGTGAAGACCGGCGACCAGCCCCTGCGCCGCGGCCTCCTCGTAGCCGGTGGTGCCGTTTATCTGCCCTGCGCAATAGAGGCCCGGGATGGCGCGCAGCTCCAGGCTGGTGCGCAGCGCCCGCGGATCGATGTGGTCGTATTCGACCGCGTAGCCAGGCACCGCCATGTCCACGCGTTCCAGGCCTTCCATCGTCCGCAGCATGTCGAGCTGGACGTCGGCCGGCAGGGAGGTGCTGATCCCGTTGGGGTAGACCAGGTGCGTCGTCAGCCCCTCGGGCTCGAGGAAGACCTGATGCCCGTCACGGTCCGCGAAGCGGTGGATCTTGTCCTCGATCGACGGGCAATAGCGCGGGCCGAGCGCACCGATGGCGCCGGAGAACAGCGGCGAGCGATGGAGGTTGCGCCGGATCACGTCATGGCTGCGCGCATTGGTGCGGGTGATCGCGCAGAACACCTGGGGCACGCTGCGCCGGCCCATCGCCGACATCGTCCACTGCTCCCCGTCGGAAGGCTGTTCTCCCAGCCGCGCCCAGTCGATGGTGCGGCCATCGAGGCGCGGGGGCGTCCCGGTCTTGAGGCGCGCCATCGGCAGATCCGCCGCGCGGAGCTGTTCCGCCAGCCGCTGGGCCGCGCGCTCGCCGATGCGGCCGCCGACCTCGCGCTCCTCGCCGCGGAACAGGGTGCCGCCCAGGAACGTGCCGGTGCACAGCACAACGCTCCGACCCTCCAGGCGGGTGCCGTCCGTCAGGTCCACGCCCGTGACCGCCCCGCCCTCTAACCGCAGCGCGGCCGCTTCGCCGGCGACGAGCGTGAGGTCCCCCTGTCGGGCGAGCAGGTGATGGATCGCAGCCTTGAACAGCCGGCGATCCGCCTGCACCCGCGGGCCCTGCACGGCGCTCCCCTTGGAGCGGTTGAGCATGCGGTAGTGGATCGCCGCAGCGTCGGCGGCCCGGCCGATCAGGCCGTCGAAGGCATCGACCTCGCGGACGAGATGCCCCTTCCCCAACCCGCCGATGGCCGGGTTGCAGCTCATGGCGCCGACCGCCTCGAGATCGAAGCTGACGAGCGCCACGCGCGCGCCCATGCGGGCCGCGACGGCAGCGGCCTCGCAGCCGGCGTGGCCGCCGCCGATCACGATGACATCGAAGGAGTGCATCGCTCGCCCTTATCGCACAGCGCCTTTCCGGTCAAAGCGCAGACTGCGGAATGTTCCACGTGGAACTTTCCGCCCGCCTCACTTGCCGATGCAGAACCTTCCGAACAGCGTGTCGAGCATGTCTTCGGTCGTCGATCGCCCCACCAGCCGGTCGAGCGCCGCGCGGGCCTGGCGCAAACCCTCCGCCACCAGCAGGGGATCGTTTTCCCGCACAGCCGCGCGGAGGCCGCTGCCCGCCTCGCGCAGCAGGTCGTGCTGGCGAGCGCTGAGTGCCGCCTCACCGGGGACCGGCAAGGCCGAGCGCGCGGTAGCGATCAGGTCTCGCCGCAAGGCATCCATCCCTTCCCCCGTCCGCGCCGAGAGACGATGCCGGGCAGCGGGCTTCGCCGTGACGTCGGGCAGGTCGGCACGGGCCGCGATCTCCCACGCTCCGATCGGACCTTCGCCGGAGGGTCCGAGCCATAGGACCACGTCGGCCTTGTCGAGCGCCGCCCGGGCGCGGGCGATGCCGATCGCCTCGATGGCATCGTCGGATCCTTCGTGGAGCCCTGCCGTGTCGAGGAAGGCGAAGGGCACCCCGTCGATCGCCACCGCCCGCACCAGGACGTCTCGGGTGGTCCCGGCGATGGGGGAGGTGATCGCCGCCTCGTCCTCCACCAGCGCATTGAACAGCGTGCTCTTGCCGGCATTGGGGGGCCCGGCCAGCACCACGCGAAAACCTTCCCGCAGCGTCTCCGCTCGCGGACGCTCCAGCCATGTGGCGAGCTCATCCGCCAGTGCGGCCAGGTCCTGGCGGAACGCGGCAGGCAGCTCGGCGACGTCGTCCTCGTCGCTGAAGTCGAGCGCGCTCTCGACCAGCGCCGCGGCTTGCAGCACCCGCACGCGCCAGTCCTCCACCTGTCGGGAAAAGGCGCCCTCCGCCATGGCGATGGCGCTACGGCGCTGCAGCTCGGTCTCCGCCGCGAGCAGGTCCGCGAGGCCTTCGGCTTCGGCAAGGTCGATGCGGCCGTTGGCGAAGGCGCGCCGGGTGAACTCGCCCCGCAGCGCCTTGCGCAGTCCGGGCATGCCCGCCAGCGCCGCCTCGACCGCAGCGACGACGGCGCGCCCGCCATGGAGATGCAGCTCGGCCAGGTCCTCGCCGGTGGCGGTGGAGGGGCCGGGAAACCACAGCACCAGGGCGCGGTCCAGCAGAGTTCCACGTGGAACATGCAGGCTGCGATAGCTTGCCTTGCGCGCTTCAGGACGACCCCCGGCCAGTGTCGCAAGCACCTCTCCGGCCCGCGGTCCGCTGATCCGCATCACGGCGATCGCGGCGGGCGGAGACCCGCTCGACAGGGCAAAGATGGTGTCCATGACGGCGCCCTAGCAGGGCGCTGCGGGGTGCGCTACTCGCCGTCCTTGCGCGGCTTGGTGCCCGAGCCGCTCATCGCCATGGCCACGCCGCCTTCCATGAACTGCTGGAACAGCTTGAGGCCGAACTGGCCCATCGGCGCGATCTGCCGGGTCAATTCGTTGAGCTGGTCGAAGTTGCCGGCGCCTTGCATGGCGTTGGTCAGCGCCTCGACATAGACCTCGTTGGCACGGGTGACGTCGGGCAGGCCGAGGAAGCGGCGTGCCTCCTCCGGGGAGCACTCGATCTCGACATTGACGTTCATGCGACCCTCCGGCGTATTTTCGTATCCTGACTGACACATGCGCTTGGCAAAGTCCATTGCAAGTGCCTAACTCCGCGCACCCGGAAAACGGCCTGAAGAGGAGAGCCCAAGATGTCCACCAACACCGAAATCCCGACGCTCGACGGTGACGGCACGATCCCCGCCTACGTGGCCCGTCCGCAGGGCACCCCCCGCGGCGCGATCATCGTGCAGCAGGAGATCTTCGGCGTGGACGCCGGCATCCGCAAGAAGGCCGATGACTGGGCGGCGAAGGGATACCTCGCCGTCGCGCCCGACACGTTCTGGCGCCAGCAGCCGGGCATCGAGCTCAGCCCCTACGACGAAGCCGAGTTCCAGCAGGCCATCGGCCACATGATGAGCCACGACTTCGACCTCGGCATGCGCGACATCGAAGCGGTGATCCACTGGATCCGCCGCGAGCAGGGCGTCGAGAAGGTCGGCTTCGTCGGCTTCTGCATGGGCGGGCGCATCGCCTACATGGTCGCGGCGCGCACCGATATCGACGCCTCGGTGGGCTACTACGGCGTCATGATCGACCAGATGCTGGGCGAGAAGCACGCCATCTCGCGGCCGCTCATGCTGCACATCCCCACGGCCGACCACTTCGTCGACGCCGCGGCGCAGAAGGCGATTCACGAAGGTCTGGACGACCATCCCCGCGTCACCCTGTACGACTACGAGGGCCTCGACCACGGCTTCGCCGCCGAGATCGGGGAGCGGCGCGACGAGGCCGGGGCACAGCTGGCCGACGGCCGGACCGAAGCCTTCTTCGCCGAGCACGTCGGCTGAGGCACCCGCGGTGACGAGCGCATACCGGATGGTCGTCCGGGCCCATGGCGGGCCCGAGGCGATCGCGCGCGAGGACTTCGCCGTGCCCTCCCCCGGCGACGGCGAGCTGTTGATCGAGACCGAGGCCATCGGCCTGAACTTCATCGACACCTACTACCGCAGGGGCCTCTATCCCGACGCGCTGCCGATCACGCTGGGCTCCGAGAGCGTCGGGCGCATCGTGGCGCTGGGCGAAGGCGTGGCGGGGTTCGCGCTGGGCGAGCGGGTCGGCACCACGCAGAACGGCGGCGCCTATGCCACCCACCGGGTGATCCCCGCGACCAAGGCCATGCGCATACCGGAGGGCATCGCGCCCGAGGTGGCGGCCGCGGTGATGCTCAAGGGTCTCACCGCATGCTACCTGGCCGAGGAGACCTTCCCGGCCAAGGCCGGCGACATCGCGCTCGTCCATTCGGCAGCGGGCGGGGTCGGCTCGCTGCTGGTGCCCTGGCTGCAGGACAAGGGCGTCACCGTGATCGCCCATGTCGGCTCCCCGGACAAGGCAGCGCAAGTGCCGGTGCAGCACGTGCTCTCCTGCGCCTTCGACGACCTGCCCCAGGCCGTGCGCGCGATCACCGGCGGCGCCTTGTGCCATGTGGTCTACGACGGCGTGGGTGCGGCGAGCTGGCCGGCCTCGCTCGCCTGCCTCGCGCGGCGCGGGCTGATGGTGAGCTACGGCAATGCCTCGGGCGCCGTGCCGCCGATCGCCGTGCTGGACCTGATGCGCGCCGGCTCGATCTATCTCACGCGGCCGACGCTGGCCGACTATATCGCCACGCCCGAGGCGCTGGCGCAGAGCGCCTCCAAGCTGTTCGAGCGGATCGCGTCGGGCGTGCTCCAGCCGCGCATCGGGCAGACCTTCGCGCTCACCGATGCCGCAGCCGCGCACCGGGCGCTGGAAGCGCGGGAGACCACCGGCTCCACCGTACTGCTGCCCTGACGCTCCGGTCGCCGGGTCGAATGCCACCAACGAGAAAAGGCCCGGATCGCTCCGGGCCTTTTTGCTATGTCAGAACAGCGAGACGATGCCGAGCTGCGGGTCTACCCACCCCTCGTAGATCATCTTGCCGGCCACGTAGAGGATGACCGCGAGGCCGACCCAGCCGATCCACCGGTAGCGTTCGATATAGCGTGCGATGAAATTGGCGGCGAGGCCCATCATCGCCACCGCCACGACCAGGCCGACGATGAGGATCCCGGGATGATCGCGCGCCGCGCCGGCGACGCCGAGCACGTTGTCGATCGACATCGAGACGTCCGCCACCGCCACCGAGATCGCGGCCGAACCGAAGCTCTTCGCCGGAGCGAGGCCGGAGTGCTCGTCGCCCTCGATCTCCGGCGAACCGGCCGAGTGCACGTCGGCGGGGCTATGATGCAGTTCGCGGTACATCTTCCACGCCACCCACAGCAGCAGCAGGCCGCCTGCGAAGATCAGGCCGACGATCCCGAGCAGCCAGGTCACGATCAGCGCGAAGCCGATGCGCAGCACCAGCGCGGCGATCACGCCGATGGCGATGACCTTCTTGCGCTGCTCGGCCGGCAGCCCCGCCGCCAGCGCGCCCACCACGATGGCGTTGTCGCCCGCCAGGACGACGTCGATCATCAGCACCTGCAGGAACGCGGAGAGCGCTGCCGGAGAGCCGATGTTGGAGAAATCGTTGACGATGTGCTGCCAGATCTCGCCAGGGCCCTGCAGGGCCGGCGCGGCGGCGGCGAGGATCGAAAGAGTATCCAAGGTCTGCCCCCTGCCCGCCTTACTGGTTCATCGTCGCGAAGAAGTCCTCGTTGGTCTTCGAGTCCTTCATCTTGTCGAGCAGGAACTCCATCGCATCGACGGTGCCCATCTGCATGAGGATGCGCCGCAGGACCCACATCTTGGAGAGCTGGTCCTTGGGGACCAGCAGCTCTTCCTTGCGGGTGCCGGACTTGCCGACGTCGAGCGCCGGGAAGATGCGCTTGTCGGCCACCTTGCGGTCGAGGACGATTTCCGAGTTGCCGGTGCCCTTGAACTCTTCGAAGATGACTTCGTCCATGCGGCTGCCGGTGTCGATCAGGGCCGTGGCGATGATGGAGAGCGAGCCGCCCTCCTCGATATTGCGCGCGGCACCGAAGAAGCGCTTGGGACGCTGCAGGGCGTTGGCGTCGACACCGCCGGTCAACACCTTGCCCGAGCTGGGCACCACGGTGTTGTAGGCGCGGCCGAGGCGGGTGATCGAGTCCAGCAGGATGACGACGTCGCGCTTGTGCTCGACCAGGCGCTTGGCCTTCTCGATCACCATTTCGGCGACCTGGACGTGGCGCTGCGCGGGCTCGTCGAAGGTCGAGGAGATGACCTCGCCCTTCACGCTGCGCTGCATGTCGGTGACTTCCTCGGGGCGCTCGTCGACGAGCAGCACCAGCAGGAACACTTCGGGATGGTTGTCGGTGATGGCCTTGGCCATGTTCTGCAGCAGCACGGTCTTGCCGGTGCGCGGCGGCGCCACGATCAGCGCGCGCTGGCCCTTGCCCTGCGGGCTGATGAGGTCGATCACGCGGGCCGACTTGTCCTTGACCGTCGGGTCGAGGCTATCGAGCTTGAGGCGCTGGTCCGGGTAGAGCGGCGTCAGGTTGTCGAAGTTGACGCGGTGGCGCACCACGTCGGGATCGTCGAAGTTGACGCTGATGAGCTTGGTGATCGCGAAGTAGCGCTCGCCGTCGCGGGGGGCGCGGATCTCGCCCTCGACGGTATCGCCGGTGCGCAGGCCCCATTTGCGGACCTGGTTGGGCGAGACGTAGATGTCGTCGGGCCCGGCCAGGTAGTTCGCCTCGGGGCTGCGCAGGAAGCCGAAGCCGTCGGTCAGCACCTCGATGGTGCCCTGCCCGATGATCTCCTCGCCGTCCTCGGCCACTTCCTTGAGGATGGCGAACATGAGGTCCTGCCGGCGCAGCGTGGAGGCGCCTTCGACGCCCAGTTCCTCTGCCATTTCGACCAGCTCGGCCGATGATTTCTTCTTGAGTTCTTTCAGGTGCATTCTGGGTTTTCCGGATGGAATTGGAGTGTCGGCCGGCGGGATCTCAGGGCTTGGGGAAAGCGGATCCGGGCAGGAGAATGGGCTCGTGCCCCGTGCCGGAACACCGTGCAGATAAGCGCTGGGCGGCCTGCGGTCAACGAGTCAATGGATCGCTCGCCGCAGGCCGGCAGGCGTGCGGGGTGAACGGTGGGCGGTGGCGCTGCAGGCCTGGCCCACGCCCGACGGGACGCGGTCGCCAGGACTTTGCCTTAGAAGGGCTTCACCACGACGAGGATCACGATCACCACCGCGGCGAGGCCCGGGATCTCGTTGAGCAGGCGCAGCTTCCCCCCGGTGAGCGGGCGCTCGCCCCGCGCCAGCTTCTTGCCGTAGCCGACCAGCCAGCCGTGGTAGCCCGAGAGCAGGATCACGAAGAGCAGCTTGGCGTGCAGCCAGCCTTCGCTGAAGGCGCCGATCGCAAGCGCCGTCAGCACGCCGAAGACCCACACCAGGATCATCGAGGGGGTCAGGATGATCTTGCGCAGCTTCGCTTCGCGATCGATCCATCGCGCCGCCTCGGCCGAGCCCGGCTCCGCCTCCTGGTGGTAGACGAAGTAGCGCGGCAGCATGAACAGCCCCGCCATCCAGAAGATCACGAAGATGACGTGCCCGGCCTTGAGCCAGGGATAGATGCTCTGCAGGACTTCCATGATTCCCCTCTAGCGCGTCCGCTTGCCGTGCTCAACGCTCCCAGCCGCGAACGGTGGCCAGCAGGCGCTCCACGTTCGCGATGGGCGTGTGCTGGCCGATGCCGTGACCGAGGTTGAAGACATGCGGACGATCCGCAAAGGCGTCGAGCACGAGGCGCGCGTCGCGGTCGAGATCGTCCCCGCCTGCCAGCAGCAGCAGCGGATCGAGGTTGCCCTGCACCGGCATCCCCGCCGGCAGCGTGCGCGCCGCCCAGAGGGGGTCGATGGTCTCGTCGATGCCCACCGCGTCCACCCCGGTCTCCCGTGCATAGGCGGCCAGCTTCTCGCCCGCGCCCTTGGGAAAGCCAATGATCGGGGTCTGGGGATGGCGTGCCTTGACCGCCGCGACGATCGCCGCGTTGGGCGCGACGACCCAGCGCGCGAACTGCGCGGGGCTGAGGCTGCCCGCCCAGGAATCGAAGAGCTGCACGGCCTCGGCACCGGCCTCGATCTGGCCGCACAGGTACTCCACGGTCACCGCGGTCACCGCATCGATGATCGCCTGGAAGCCCTGCGGATCGCGATAGGCCATGGCGCGGGTCTCGTGCTGGTCGCGGCTGCCCTCGCCCGCCACCATGTAGGTTGCGACCGTCCACGGCGAGCCCGCAAAGCCGAGCATCGTCGTGTCCGCACCAAGGCTGGCGCGAACCTGGCGCACCGTCTCGTAGATCGGCGACAACCGCTCGGGCACCGCCACCAGGCTCTCGACCGCATGGTCGACGAGCCGTGGCGAGAGGCGGGGTCCCTCACCTGCCAGGAACGCAAGGTCCTGCCCCATCGCGTAGGGCACGATGAGGATGTCCGAGAACAGGATCGCACCATCGAATCCGAAGCGCCGGATCGGCTGCAACGTAATCTCGGCCGCGGCGTTGGTATCGTAGACGAGCGCGAGAAATCCGCCCTTCTCGGCGCGCAGTTCGCGGTACTCGGGCAGGTAGCGCCCGGCTTGCCGCATGAGCCAGACCGGGCGGCGCGGCGTATTCGTTCCGCGCAGTGTGTCGAGGAGGATTCCAGGCATCGCGTCGTCGTCCCAGCAAAAAAATAGATTCTTTTTAGAAGGATGATGGAGTCTGTTGGCCCTGTGGATTGTGGGGACGCGCGGGCCTTGCCCGATTTGTGCCGGGTTGAACAGGGTCTAGCGCCAGAGCGACTCTCCGGCACCGGGGAGTCAACGAAAGCTTGTTCGCCTTGTCCACAGGGTGTGGATCGCCGCCTCGCCCTGTCCAGAACTGCGGCGGGGAATCTGGGGCAGCGGGCAGGAAACGTCGACGGCGAGTTGTCAGCGCATTCCTCCCGTGGTTTATGCCGCAACATATCCACAAGGGGTCCCGGCAGCCGACCATGGCGCGATTTCACCTCCACCTGTTGTCCGATTCCACCGGCGAGACGCTGGAAATGATCGCCAAGGCCGCTCTCGCGCAGTTCGACGATTCCGACGTGCTGCGGCATTTCTGGCCGATGGTGCGCTCGCAGCAGCATCTCGACCGCATCATGGCGGAGATCGCGGCCAACCCCGGCCTGGTCTTCTTCACGCTGGTCAACGAGGAGACGCGCGGCCGCCTCGAGGAGCGCTGCCAGTCGCTCGGCCTGCCGGCCATCGCCGTGCTCGACGGAGTAACCGATGCCCTCGAAGCCCTGCTCGGCCAGGAGGCGAAGGGGCGGCCCGGCCGCCAGCACCGGCTCGACGAAGCCTACTTCGCCCGCGTCGATGCCATCCAGTTCACCATCGCTCACGACGACGGGATCGCCTGGGAGGATTGGGAGGAAGCGGACATCGTCCTCGCCGGGGTGTCGCGCACCAGCAAGACGCCGACCTCGATCTATCTCGCCAACCGCGGCTACAAGGTCGCCAACATTCCCATTGTCGTCGAGAGCCCGCCGCCCCCTTCGCTGTTCGGCCTCAAGCGGCCGCTGGTCGTGGGGCTTACCACCGCGCCCGAGCGCCTGATCCAGGTGCGGCGCAATCGCCTGCTCTCGCTCAGCCAGTCCCCCGACACCGACTACGTCGCCAGCGACAAGGTGGAGGACGAGCTCAAGTACGCCCGGCGCATGTTCGCCGACAACTCCTGGCCGGTGATCGACGTCACCCGCCGCTCGATCGAGGAGACGGCGGCCGCGGTCATCAACCTGTTCAACGAACGCAAGGCTGCCGGCGAGACCGACCCGGTCGGCCCGAAGCCGATCTGAGCGCCGGACCCATGATCGTCCTTGCTTCCAAGAGTGCCTCGCGCCGCGCCATGCTCGAAGCGGCCGCCATTCCGTTCCGCTGCCAGCCGGCCGATGTCGACGAGCGGGCGATCGAGGCGGGGCTCGGCGCGGTTGAGCCGGGGCAGGTTGCCCTCGCCCTTGCAGAGGCGAAGGCGCTTGCTGTTTCACGTGGAACACCGCAGGAGCTGGTGCTGGGCAGCGACTCTCTGGTGTCGTGCGGCGGGCGCCGCTTCGACAAGCCGGCATCGCGCAAGGACGCCGCCGAACATCTGAGGTTCTTCTCAGGCCGGGTGATGGAGCTGCACAGCGCCGCCACGCTCGCGCGCGATGGGGTGGCGCTGTGGTCCGAGGGCGCCGTGGCGCGGCTGCGGGTTGCGACGCTGTCCGAGGCTTTCATTGCGCGCTACCTCGATGCTGAGTGGCCCGAGGTCTCCGCCTGCGTGGGGGTGTTCCGGATCGAGGGACGCGGCGTGCAACTGTTCGAGGCGATCGAAGGCGACCACTTCACCATCCTGGGCATGCCGCTGCTGCGGGTCCAGTCCGCGCTGCGCCGAATGGGAGTGCTGCCCCAATGACCCAGCCTTATGCCGAGGTGATCGGCGATCCGATCGCACAGTCCAAGTCTCCGGCGATCCACGGCTTCTGGCTTGCCGAGCTGGGCCTGCCCGGGCGCTACGAACATTGCCGCGTGCGCCAGGACGAGCTCGCGAAGTACCTTGCCCGTCGCCGGACAGATCCGGACTGGCGGGGTTGCAACGTGACGATGCCGCACAAGCTGGCGATCCTGCCGCTGCTCGACCGGCTCGATCCCCTCGCCGCGCGGATCGGCGCGGTGAACACGGTGGTGCGCGAGCGCGACGGGACGCTGACCGGCATCAACACCGATGCTCCGGGCTTCCTCGAGCCGCTGCGCGCGGAACTGGAGCGCGTGCATCTCTTCCGCATGGCGCGCGTGCTCGGGACCGGCGGCGCAGCGCGGGCGATCGTCGCGGCGCTGGCCTCGAAGAGCTTCGTGGTGGTGCTGGCGGGCCGCGACCCGGCCAAGGCCCGGGCCATGCTGGACGAGCTGGCGCCCGGCGCCGACCATCACGCGATCGGGCTCGACCACTTCGCGGATGCCACCGACTTCGCCTTCGACGACCGCGCGGGGTGTCTCGACCTGGTCGTCAACGCCAGCCCGCTGGGGATGACCGGGCAGCCGCCGCTCGCGTTCGATTTCAGCCATGCCCCGCCTGGTGCCATCGCCTACGACATCGTCACCAGCCCGCTGAACACCCGCTTCCTCCAGAACGCCGCCGAATCCGGCCTGCGCACGGTGGATGGCCTCTCGATGCTGATCGGCCAGGCGGCGATCGCCTTCGGACACTTCTTCGGGGCCCAGGCTCCGCGTGATCGCGATGCGGCCCTGCGTGCGCTGATCCTCGCATGAAGGCCGGCCCGCGCATCCTCGGGCTCACCGGCTCGATCGGCATGGGCAAGTCGACGGTGGCGGGCATGTTGCGCACGCTCGACGTGCCGGTGTTCGACGCCGATGCCGCGGTGCACGCGCTGCAGGGACCGCGCGGCGCCCTGCTCCCGCAGATCGAGGCGGCGTTCCCGGGCAGCACCGGACCGGATGGCGTCGACCGCCAGGCGCTGGGGGCGGCCGTCTTCGGCAATCCCGACAAGCTGGCGCGACTGGAGGCCATCGTCCACCCGGCCGTGGCTGCGCTTCGTGGGGATTTCCTCCGGGACAATGGGGATGCGCCGCTGGTCGTCTTCGACATCCCCCTGTTGTATGAAAAAGGCGGTGCGCAAGGGCTCGATGCGGTGGCGGTCGTCTCTGCCCCGGCCGAGGTGCAGCGCGCCCGGGTCCTGGCCAGGCCGGGGATGACCACCGAGAAATTCGAGCAGATCCTCGCGCTCCAGGTGCCCGATGCGGAGAAGCGCGCGCGGGCCGATTACGTGATCGACACCGGGCTCCCGCTGGACGGCACGCGCGAACAGGTCGTCGGTATCGTACGGGCGCTGACCCGAGGGGATTAATCCGCTTCGGGGCCTTGCGCCCCGGCGCGCGCAGGCAGATATGGAGTGGGATGAGAGAGATCATCTTCGACACCGAGACCACCGGTTTTGATCCCAGGAACGGGGACCGGCTGGTCGAGATCGGCTGCATAGAGATGGTCAACAGGGTGACGACGGGGCGCACCTACCACGCCTATTTCAACCCCCAGCGCAGCATGCCGGCCGAGGCCGAGGCGGTGCACGGCCTCTCCGACGCGTTCCTGGCCGACAAGCCGCTGTTCGCCAGTGCCGCGCTCGAATTCCTGGAGTTCATCGGCGACAGCCCGCTGGTGGCGCACAACGCCGGCTTCGACTTCAACTTCATCAATGCCGAGCTGGCGCTCTGCGGGCACCCGCCCGTGGGTCTGCACCGCATGGTGGACACCGTCGCGCTGGCGAAAGTGCGCCATCCCGGCGCCAAGCTCTCGCTCGACGCGCTCTGCACGCGCTACGGGATCGACCGAAGCCACCGCACCCTGCACGGCGCCCTGCTCGACGCCGAGTTGCTCGCGCAAGTCTATGTGGAACTGCGCGGCGGCCGCCAGATCGGCCTCGAGCTCATTGCAGAAACCACTGAGATCGTGACGGAAATCAAGGTTCTCGCCAAGAAGGACCGTATTTTTCGTCAGCCGCGCCCCCACGCGGCATCCGTCGAGGAACTTGCGGCCCACGCAGCGTTTCTCAAGGCGGTCGATAGCCCCCTTTGGGGTGCCTGAACTCTAGCACAAGGAGAATTCGCCCATGGACATCCGCGTCTCCGGACACCAGGTCGAAACCGGCGAGGCCCTGCAGGCCCACGCCAGCGAGCGGCTGACGGTGATCATCGAGAAGTACTTCAACCGGGCGTTGTCTTCGCACGTGACGTTCGGCCGGGCGCCGGCCGGTGCGTTCCGCTGCGACATCATCATGCATGTCATGCAGAACCTCGTGCTCAAGGGGACGGGCGCGGCGCAGGATGCGCACGTGGCGCTGGACCAGGCGGCCGAGAAGATCGACAAGCAGCTGCGTCGCTACAAGCGCCGCCTCAAGGACCGCTCAGAGCAGTCGGCGCACGCCACCGCCGTCGAGGAAGCCGCCTATACCATCTTCGAGGAAGCGGCCGCCGAGGAAGAGCGCGAGGTGGAGGTCGATGCCCCGGTGGTGATCGCCGAGACGCGCGTCGATGTTCCGGAAGCGACCGTTTCGGACGCGGTGATGATGCTCGACTTACGCAATACTACGGCGCTGCTCTTCAAAAATGCTGGTACTGGCCGCCATAATATGGTTTACCGCCGCGGCGACGGTTCGATCGGCTGGGTCGAGCCGCACTGATACGTCCCCGCGCAATCGCTTCTTACCGCAAGGACCAAGGAGAGCTCCGGTTGGCGCCGGGGCTCCAGGGGCATGCAGCTTGAACACCGGTCGAACTCTAGCATCAGAAACGAAATGAGTGCGCTATTCGTATTGCTGCCCGATGCCGTGACAACGGCCGATGCGGACAGCAAGGACATCATCCTGGAACGGCTCGCGGCCCAGTTCGCGCACGTCTACGGCCTCGACGCCGGGGCCGTGCTGGCGCGCATCCGGCAGCGGGAGGAACTGGGCAGCACCGGCTTCGGCCGACGCATCGCCATTCCGCATGCCCGCATGCCGGGGCTCAGCCGGCCGGTGGCGGCGTTCCTGCGCCTCGCCTCGCCGGTCGAGTTCGAGGCTGCGGACGGCATGCCGGTCGACCTGGTGTTCGGCCTGCTTTCTCCCGAAGGCGCCGGTGCCACCCATCTTCACGCGCTGGCGGCGATCTCGCGCATGATGCGCAACGAGCGGATGCACGAGGCGCTGCTGGCGGCGCCCGGCCCCGAGGCGCTCTACAGCCTGCTGAGCAACGTCATCGATCGCGATGCCGCATGACCTGACGGGAGCGGGCGCTTCCGAAGGCGCCGCGCTGCACTGGCGCGCTCTCGAGGGGCTCTACGCCTCGGCGCCGATCAACCACATGTTCCGCTCGCAGCTGGAGATCACCGGCCCCGGCCTCGCGCGGATCACCTTCCTGGTGGAGCCGGACTGCTTCCATGCGGCCGGCGCGGCCCACGGCACGATCTACTTCAAGATGCTGGACGATGCCGCCTTCTACGCGGCCAACACGCATGTGACCGACCGCTTCCTGCTCACCACCTCGTTCAACATGCACCTCAGCAAGCCGATCAAGGGCGGCCGCATCGTCGCCGAGGGGCGCTGGGTGAGCGGGCGCCGCCGCGTGCTGGTGGCCGAATCGCGCCTGCTGGACGAGGAGGGCGAGGAAGTCTCGCGCGGGACCGGGACCTTCATGCGTTCGCGCATCGCGCTCTCGAGCCTGCCGGGTTACTCCCTGCCGGCGGGCGGCTGAGACCATGGACGACAGGCTTCCCGCGCATCTCGAGGTGGCGGGGCTGATTCGCCGAATCGGCGCCGAGGGTGGCTTCGGCACGGTCCTGGCCAAGGGTGAGCGCGACGCCGGGACGATCCTTGCCGTGCTCGTTCACAACGGCCGCGACGTCCGCCTCTACGAGCGGATGCCTGCCGCCGACGGCAGCCGCCAATGGCAGTGCAGCAGGCGACAGGATGCGGAAAACCCTGGCGAATTCCAGGAGTACCTGGAGCGCCGCAAGCGTCAGGACAGCGACCTCTGGATCATTGAACTTGATGCCGCGAACGCCGAACGCTTCATCGGCGCAACGCCAGACGCCGGTTGACTTGCTTGCGGCAGGGGCTAATGGCCGCCTTCGCAAGCGCGAAAGCGGCATGGGCAGCACTTCGGTTGCCCGGCTAGCACGCAGACGGGGGATCGTCGGCAGGCTCGACGGATACTGAACGCCCTTACCGGGCTTTCCGTTCCAGCCTGTGTCGGATCGGTTCACCGCCCTTGATACGATTACATGCGAAGCAAAGTTGAGTGGGCGAGCGCCTTCGCGCTGGCCGCAACGGTTCTGACCGTTCTTCTTGGCGCCCAGGGCTCGGGCGCGGCGGCATCGGACTTCGTTCCGGTCCTCACCGAACAGCAGCCCGCGACGCGCTTCGTGTCGCAGCCCGTGGTCCAGGCGCTTCCCGCCGAGGCGACCGAGGGCGAAACCCCGGACGCAGACACGCTCCAGGAACTGGTCTCGCAGCAGGATGCGGGCGACCAGCTGTCGAGCGAGATGCGCTGCCTGGCGGGGGCCATCTACTTCGAGGCGCGGGGCGAGACGCTGGAAGGCCAGCTGGCGGTGGGCCGCGTGATCGTCAACCGCGCGCGCTCGGGCCGCTTCCCCAGCAGCTACTGCGGCGTAGTGTACCAGCCCTCGCAATTCTCGTTCGTGCGCGGTCGCTCCATGCCGCGGGTGCCGGAAGCCTCGCGCGACTGGCAGGAGGCGGTCGCCATCGCCCAGATCGCCGACGACGGTGCCTGGAAGAGCGAGGCCAAGGGCGCGCTCTACTTCCACGCGGCGCGGGTCTCGCCCAAGTGGCGCCTGACGCGCCTGGCGCGCGTCGACAACCACGTCTTCTATCGCTGAGGCTCGGTCGTCCCGGGTGGCTGCCGGGACGCGGCAGGCGCGCTCAGGCGGCGCGTAGCTCCACCCACACCGGGGCATGGTCGCTGGCCTTCTCGCGCCCGCGGTGCGCCTTGTCGACGCCGCAGGCCACCAGCCGGTCGGCCAGCTCGGGCGAGAGCAGCGCATGGTCGATGCGGAAGCCGTGGTCGCGCTGCCACGCGCCGGCCTGGTAGTCCCAGTAGGTCCACACCCCGCCGCGCGGATTGTGCGTGGCGAGCGCATCGGTCCAGCCGTCGCCGAGAAGGCGGAACCAGGCATCGCGGGATTCGGGCTGCATCAGCGCATCCGCCGCCAGCGCCGGCGGTGACCAGATGTCCCGGTCGGTCGGCACCACGTTGTAGTCCCCGGTGACGATCGCCGGCACTTCCTCGGCCTTGATCGCGGCCATGCGGCGGCGCAGGCGCTCCATCCAGCGCAGCTTGTAGTCGAACTTGGGACCGGGCACGGGGTTGCCGTTGGGCAGGTAGATGCACACGACGCGCATGCCGAAGACGTCGGCTTCCAGATAGCGCGAATGTTCGTCCTCGGGTTCGCCCGCGAGGCCGCGCTGGACTTCGACCGGCGCTTCGCCGTCCGCCAGGATGGCGACGCCGTTGAACCCCTTCTGGCCGTGCCAGATGCCCTGGTAGCCGAGCTTCTCGAACTCGGCGATCGGGAAGCCCTCGTCCTGGCTCTTGATCTCCTGCAGGCAGGCGACGGCCGGGCGAGTCTCCTCCAGCCATTCCAGCAGGCGGGGCAGGCGCGCCTTGACCCCGTTGATGTTGAACGTGGCGATTCTCATACCGCGAAGCTGGACCCGCAGCCGCAGCCGGCGGCCGCATTGGGGTTTTCCACGCGGAACGCCGCGCCGCCCAGCGACTCGACGAAATCGACCACGCAGCCCTGGACGAGGTCGAGGCTGACGGGATCGACCACGAGCCGCACGCCATCGGTCTCCGCGACGCTGTCGTCGGGCTCGGGCGCGTCGGCCAGGCCGAACTTGTACTGGAAGCCGGAACAGCCCCCGCCTTCCACGGCAAGCCGCAGGATGGCAGGCTTGCCCTGCTTGCTGGCGATCGCCGCGACGCGCGCCGCGGCCGAGGGGCTGAGTTGCAGGCTGTGCTGGTCCATGCGCCCGATGTAGGCGCGCCGGACGCGGGCGGCAAGCCGCGGGGGTCAGGCGGTCTGGATGTAGTCGCGCATCGACGCGGCTTCCTGCTCGATCTTGTCGATCCGGAACTTCACCAGGTCTCCGATCGAGACGAAGCCGACCATGCGGCCGCCCTGCACCACCGGCAGGTGGCGGATGCGCCGGCGGGTCATCAGCGACAGCGCCGCGATCACCGAGGTGTCGGGCTCCACGCTCACCGCGGGCGCGGTCATGATGTGGCCCAGCGGCATGTCGAGCACCTGCGCGCCCATCTCGCGCAGCCGGTAGATGACGTCGCGTTCGGAGAAGATGCCGGCCACCTCGCCGTTCTCCAGCACCGGGACGGCGCCGATGCGACGGTCCGCCAGAATGGCGACCGCCTCGCGCACGGGGGTCGAGACGTCGCAGGTGACGACGTCGTCGCGGCCTTCGATAATGCGACCTATGGTCATGGTCATGCTCTCCCAGTTCTTCGGTGGAGCTGCTGTTCCCGCAGTCTGTCTCCCAGCGACGAGAATACCATGCGTGGGCGCGGGGCGCCACTTCGACCGAGGGCGCGCTCGACCGGGCACGAGATGCTTGCGGCAGGGCGGTGGAGCGCCCAGATTGGCGCGATGATACCGCCCTCTCCTCTCGAAGATCCGGCCAAGGCTGCCCACGCCTGGGCCCGCTACCGGCGCATCATGCGGTGGATGATGACGATCACCGTCGGCCTGGTCGTCGGATCGGTGATCCTGCTCTACCGCTCGAACGGGATGGTTTCGATCCACTTCTACATCGCGACCGCGCTGGGCGTCGGCTTCACGATGCTGCTGGCCTCTGCCTTGATGGGGCTGGTG
The DNA here is from genome assembly GCF_042432915.1 of Novosphingobium soli. NCBI lineage: Bacteria > Pseudomonadati > Pseudomonadota > Alphaproteobacteria > Sphingomonadales > Sphingomonadaceae > Novosphingobium > Novosphingobium soli. The sequence goes on along the minus strand of NZ_JBHLWK010000025.1, from coordinate 12,118 downwards.
TTCCTGTCGAGCGGGACCGGCCACGACGACGCCGTCGTCGATCCGCTCGAGGAGGACAATCCCTACAAGTGACCGCCGCCTCGCCGTCACCACGCATGCCGGGGTGGCGGCGCAGCTCAGCCGGTTCGCGGACGCAGGCGGTATTCTTCCACCGGCTCGCCGCCGATCAGGTGCCGCTGGATGATCTGCTCCAGCACGTCCTCGTTGCAGGAGTGATACCAGACCCCGTCCGGCCAGACCACCGCGACCGGGCCGGCATAGCAGATGCGCAGGCAGTCCGCCTTGGTCCGTGCCACCCCGCCGCGCCCGTCGAGGCCGAGCTGCTTGAGCCGCTTCTTGAGGTACTTCCAGGCCGCCTGGCCCTTCTCGGGCGAGCAGCACTCCCCCTTCTGCGGCTCCGCGCAGATGAAGATGTGGCGCTGGATGGCGTCTCCGCCGGCCTTGGCCAGAGCCACTTCGGCCTTCTCGATCTCGCGCGCGTCGCTCATGGCCGCAGCCTCCATTGCGCGACCCGCTCCAGGAAGGTGGCCGGCAGCGGCGCCGGGCCCTGCGTGTCGACGGTGACCATGGTGCTGCGCGCAAAGGCGACGATGCGCTCCTGCTGGGTGACCAGCTGGACCAGCCGATGGCTGGTGCGACCGGCATCCTCGACCGCGCAGTGCAGGGTCAACGGATCGGGATAGTGGCCTTCGCCGAGATACTCGATGGCGACGCTGACGATCATCGAGGAGAGGCCGACGAGCCCCTCGCGATAGCCGCTGGCGCGGTGGAAGCGGACGCGTCCGTCCTCCAGCAGGCCGGCCAACGCGACGTTGTTGATGTGCAGGTTGACGTCGAGGTCGCCGAAGCGCGGCTCGATGCTGCAGGAAAACGGATAGCGCTGGGGGTCGAGCAGCGCGGGTTCGGGCTTGGGCATAGGTGGCGAAGGTAGGAAGCCGCGGCCCCGCGGTCCAGTGCGCTGTGCCTGGGAGTAGGCGATCAGCCCTTCTTGCCGACGATCCGGGCGATCTCGGCGGCGACCAGCCGCTCGACCATGGGGGGCAGGTTGCGGTCCAGCCACTCGGCCAGGGCGGGCCGCAGCAGCTCGCGCGTCAGCCCTTCCAGCGAGGTCTCGCCGGACCGGACGATCTGCGGCGGGGCACCGGGCTCCGACAGCATCGCCAGCGCCGCCAGCGATTCGCGCATCGATTCGCGCGCCTGCGGCTGCACCAGCGGCGCATCGTCCTCGCCGGGGGCGGAGATCTGCGCCCCTTCCTGAAGTTCCAGCACATCGTCCTCCTCGGCCCGCGCAACGCTGCCGGAGCGGGCGGTAGGGCGCGCTTCGAGGCCGCTGTCGCGGGCGATGACCTGCTTGATCGACTGGAGGATCTCCTCGACCGAAGGCTCACCGTTCTGCCGCATTCCACCAAGTCCCCGTTTGCGCCGGCGCGGAGCCCTGCCCCGATTCGGGATCAAGGCTCCTGCGGCGCAGGAATCTCGCCGTCCTGCACCGGTGTGTCAACGGTGCGCGTGGAACGTGCCACCGGCGCAGGATCGTCGTCCCAGTCGAACACCTTGCCGCGCACGCGCTCGTAGTTGAGCTCCGGGTCGTAGAGCATGCCCCCGTCAAGGTTCAGGTCGCGCGCCTCGGCCCGGCCCATCGCCGCCAGCAGGGTGAAGCCGGCGACGTAGGCGTTGCGCCGCGCGGTCACCAGCGTGACCTGCGCGTTCAGCAGCTCCTGCTCGGCGTTGAGGATGTCGAGGATGGTGCGGTTGCCCACCGAGTTCTCCGCGCGCACGCCCTCCAGGCTCAGCGTGGCCGCGTCCACCGCCACCTGCGAGGAGCGGATCAGGTCGTTGGATGCGACGTAGGAGGTGTAGGCGGAGCGGACCTGCGCGATGACGTCGCGCTCGGCGGCGATCTCCTGCTCCAGCGCGGCGGAGGCGTTGGCCTGGGCCTGCCGGCGCTGCGCGGCGGGGAGGCCGCCCTGGAAGATCGGGATCGAGATCTGCGCGCCGGCCTGCGCGGCGGTGTCGGTCTGCGACACGCCGGAGCTGGGCACGCCGCGCGCCAGCGTGTTCAGGTAGTTGTTGTAGCTGCCCTGCCCGAACAGGCGCACCGTGGGCAGGCGCCCTGCCCCGGCGACGTCGATGTCCTTGTCCGCCGCCCGGCTGCGTTCGCGCGCGGCGATCAGGTCCGGGTTCGCGTCGAGCGCGATGGCCGCCGCATCGTCCGGCGTGCCCGGCAGGTTGGGCAGCGGCGGCGGCGCGTCGAGCGTGCCCGGCGCCCGGCCGACGAGGCGGATGTAGGTTTCCCGCGCCGAGGCCAGGTTGGCTTCGGCGGTGCGCAGGTCGCTCTGCGCCACGGCGAGGCGCGACTGCGACTGCGCCACGTCGGTGCGGGTGAGGTCGCCGATCTCGAAGCGGTCGCTCGTCGCCTGCAGGTTGGTCTGCAGCACGCTGACGTTCTTGCGGTTGAGCCCGACGAGCGCCTCGGTGCGGATCACGTCCATGTAGGCGGCGACGACTTGCGAGAAGACGGAGGCCTCCGTCGCGCGCAGGTCTGCCTGGCCCGCCTCCACGCGGATCTTCGCGGCCTTGATGCGGTTCTTCACCGCCCCGCCCGAATAGATAGGCACGCCAAGGTCAGCGCCGGCGCTGAGGACGCGAAGCGGTGCGTTGAACGAGTTCTCGCTCTGCTTGAGATACTCGGTGTAGGTGCCGTTGGCGCTCGCCGAGGGCAGACCTGCGGACCGCGCGATCGGCACGTTCTCGTCGTTGGCGCGCTGCTGTGCGCGCGCCGCTTCCAACGTGGGGTTGGTCTGGTAGGCGGAAACCAGCGCGTCACGCAGGGTGTCGGCCTGCGCCGGAGCGCCCGCCGTCATGGCTATCAGACATCCCCCCGCGAGCAGCCCGGCGCGCTTTGCGAACCGGGCCATGCTCAGAAGCTCCAGCGTTTGGGGGGAGCGAATTCGGGCAGGATCGGGATGCCGATCTCGGCGAGCGGCAGCAGCGAGACCGTGCCGGCCGCCTTGGTCCCGGCGGCAAGGCGGGTGACGCCGCGCACCACGAGCCCGGTGACCAGGCGCCCGCCTTCGACCAGGCGCTCGGCCAGCTGGCCGGGAAGCGCCTCGATCGCCCCATCGACGACGATGAGCGTATAGCCGCCCTCACCCTCCTGGACACCCTCGGCGGGCGCGACCGCGTCGAGCGATGCGACCAGCGGGCGCAGCAGCGCCGCCAGGTAGCCCGCGCCATCGCCGACGAGCAGCGCCTTGTCCTGCTGCGTGGGTGCCGCTTCCGACAGCATCTTGCCCTGGACCAGCGGCGCGGCCAGGAACCGGCCGTCGCCGAGCGGGATCGCACGGTCGATATAAGCGGCATCGCGCAGCGCTGCGGGCACGTAGTCCTCCCGAGCGACGCTCGCCATGGCTTCAAGCACCCACGGCTCGTTCACGCCGCTGGTGCGCAGCTGGCTGGAGATCATGGCGTGGCGGGCATCGGCGAGACCGGCGCTTCCGGGCGCCGAGCGATCCTCGGTCAAGGTCATCAGGTGCAGTTCCCTCACTCGCTCGCGGCGATGCGGAGGACAAGCCAACCGGACCGCGAATACGGCAGTTATGGGGCGCTTCTATGCGAACCCGCCGGGCAGGCCAAGCCATTTGCATCGACGCCTGTCGATCCGCGCAAGTGCTTTGACGATCACGCCCCTGCACCCTATGGGGGCCGCAGTTTGACGTTATCCGCCAGAACGGGAGCGCATTTTCCATGACCGAAATGGTGACCATTCGCGAAGAGGACCTGATCGAGTCCGTCGCCGACGCCCTCCAGTACATCAGCTACTATCACCCGATGGACTACATCCGCGCGCTCGGCGAGGCCTACGAGGCCGAGCAGGGGCCGGCGGCGCGCGACGCCATCGCGCAGATCCTGACGAACAGCCGCATGTGCGCCGAGGGTCACCGCCCGATCTGCCAGGACACCGGCATCGTCAACGTGTTCATCGAGTGGGGGCAGAACTGCCGCCTCGAATCCGATCGCTCGCTCCAGGACGTGGTCGACGACGGCGTGCGCCGCGCCTACAACCACCCCGAGAACAAGCTGCGCGCCTCGGTGCTCGCCGATCCCGCCTTCACCCGCCGCAACACCAAGGACAACACTCCTTGCGTGCTGTCGGTGACCATGGTGCCGGGCTCGAAGATCTCGGTCGACGTCGCGGCCAAGGGCGGCGGCTCGGAGAACAAGTCCAAGTTCAAGATGATGAACCCGAGCGACTCCATCGTCGACTGGGTGGTCGAGATGCTGCCGCAGATGGGCGCCGGCTGGTGTCCGCCCGGCATGCTGGGCATCGGCATCGGCGGCACCGCCGAGCACTGCGTCAAGCTCGCCAAGCAGAGCCTGATGGAGCCGATCGACATGGCGCAGCTCAAGGCGCGCGGCCCGCAGAACGACATCGAGGCGCTGCGCATCGAGATCTTCGACAAGGTCAATGCGCTGGGTATCGGCGCGCAGGGCCTCGGCGGCCTCGCCACCATCCTCGACGTCAAGATCCTCGACTGGCCGTGCCATGCCGCCGGCAAGCCCGTCGCCATGATCCCGAACTGCGCCGCCACGCGCCACGCGCACTTCACGCTCGACGGCTCGGGCCCGAGCTTCCTCGAGACGCCCAAGCTGGACGAATGGCCGCAGGTCCACTGGACCCCCAGCGCCGAGGCGAAGAAGGTCGATCTCGACACGCTCACTGCCGAGGAGGTCCAGAGCTGGAAGCAGGGCGACCGCCTGCTGCTCAACGGCAAGATGCTCACCGGCCGCGACGCGGCGCACAAGCGCATCTCCGACATGCTGGCCCGCGGCGAGGCGCTGCCGGTCGATTTCAAGGGCCGCGTGATCTACTACGTGGGACCCGTCGATCCGGTGCGCGACGAGGTCGTCGGCCCGGCTGGCCCGACTACCGCCACCCGCATGGACAAGTTCTCCGACACGATGCTCGACCTCGGGCTTCTCGCCAGCGTGGGCAAGTCGGAGCGCGGCCCGGCGGCGACGCAGTCGATCGCCCAGCACAAGTCTGCCTATCTCATGGCGGTGGGCGGCGCCGCCTACCTCGTCGCGCGCGCGATCAAGGAGGCCCGGGTCGTCGGGTTCGAGGACCTGGGCATGGAGGCGATCTACGAGTTCACCGTCCAGGACATGCCGGTGACCGTGGCGGTCGATTCCGAAGGCAACAACGTCCACACGCTGGCGCCGCAGCACTGGAAGGACAAGATCGCCCGCGAAGCGCTGCTGGCCTGACCCGCCAGCCCTCGCCGCCCGCCGTCCCGGACTGGCCACCGGGACGGCGCCGGCGCTCGACGAACGATCGACCGCGCCCGACAGGCGGCGCTGGCGTGGCCGCCCCGATCCGGGCTATGCCGGTCTGTCATGACGGATGTCGCTCCTCAACCGCGCGTACCGGCGCGGATCGTCCTGCTTTCGCTCGCCGCGCTCTGGGCCTGCTACTTCATCGTGGCGTCGCTGCGCGGCGCCTTCCTGGGGTTCGACCCCGGTTGGGCGATGATCTCGAGGCGGCTGACCAGCTGCATCCTCTCGATGCTCATCATGGTCGCCGTCTGGCCGCTCCTGCAACTGCTCGACCGCAAGTCGGGCGGGACGCGGCTGGCCATCGTGCTGATCGGAGCGCTCCCGCTTTCGCTGCTGCTCAGCCTCATCAACGACGTCATCTTCGCCGACATCCAGACCACCGCCATCTATGGCGACGAGGAGGATGCCGCCGCGATCGCGGCAGGCAACGTGCGGATCTCGCGCGACGAGGCGGGCAATATCCTGGTGGACCTGCCCCAGCCCCCCGCCCCGCCGGCACCGCCGCCGCCCGGTGCGACGGCCAGCGAAAGCCCGCCGCCGCCGCCTTCGCCTCCCTCCGATGCGGACGAGGATGACGGCTCCGCCATCACCATCCACACCGGCCAGGCGCTCGGGCAGGACCTCGGCCGCTGGGCCGCCATCGCCGACACCGCCTCGGGCCGCTACTTCCTGGTCCTCGCCTGGGTCGCGCTCTATTTCGCGCTGGTCAAGGTGGAGGAGGCCCGTGCCGCCGAGCGGCGCGAGGGCGAGTACCGCCGTGCGGCCGAAGCGGCGGAATTGCGTTCGCTGCGCTACCAGGTCAATCCGCATTTCCTCTTCAACACGCTGAACTCCTTATCGGCGCTGGTGATGACGGGGCGGCAGGACGATGCCGAAGAAATGATCCAGACGCTGTCGACCTTCTATCGCCGCACCCTCTCGGGAGATCCCACCAATGACTTGCGGCTGGTGGACGAGATCGAGCTACAGCGGCTCTACTTCGCGATCGAGGCGGTGCGCTTTCCCAATCGACTGCTGACGAACATTGATGTTGACGACGCCGTTCTGGGTGCGAAGGTTCCCGGGATGATCCTGCAGCCGCTCGTGGAGAACTCCGTGAAGTATGCCGTGGCCGCCACCCAGCGTCCGGTGACGATCTCCATCGACGCCCACCGCGAGGGCGACCAGCTTGTCGTCGTGGTGCGCGACGATGGGCCCGGCACCCAGTCCAGCAAGGCCGAAGGCTGCGGCATCGGCCTGGCCAACGTGCGCGACCGGTTGCGCGCCCGCTACGGAACGGCGGCCTCGATCCGGTTCGGGCGGCAGGCCGACGGCGGTTTCGCCACGACCCTGCGCATGCCACTGCAGGTCGACAATGGCTGAGGACGGCGGCGCTGTGCCGCCCGCGCTGCGGACCCTCATCGTCGACGACGAGCCGCTCGCGGTCGAGCGCCTGCAGGTCATCTGCGCGCGCATCGACGGGGTCTCGGTGATCGGGACCGCCAGCGATGGACAGGCGGCGCTGCGCCTGATCGACGCGCTCGGCCCCGATCTGGTGCTGCTCGACCTGACAATGCCCGAGACCGACGGCCTGACCGTGGCCCGGCGGCTGGGCGAGCGGGACGATGCCCCCGCGGTCATCTTCGTCACCGCCCACGACGAGTTTGCGGTCGAGGCCTTCGACCTGGAGGCGGTGGACTATGTGCTCAAGCCCGTGGCGCCCGATCGCCTGCAAAGGGCGGTGGCGCGCGTGATCTCGCGCCGGGGCGAGCGGGCGCCGGCGCCGGCGGCCCCGGCCAGCCGCTGGCTCGACGAATTCTGGGTCCCGCACCGCTCCGAACTCGTGCGCATCGCCGCGGCGGAAGTGCAGCGGATCGACGCCGAGCGCGACTACGTGCGGCTTCATGTGGCGGGGCAGAGCTACCTGCTCCTGCAGACGATCACCGGTCTCGAGGAGCGGCTGGACCCCGAGCGCTTCATCCGCATCCACCGCAGCTGCATCCTGCAGCGCAGCCATGTCTCGGGACTGCGGCACGAGGGGCTGGGCGTCTGGTCGGCCGAGACGACGGACGGGCAGGTGCTGCGGATTGGCCGTACTTACCTTCCGGCCGTAAAGAAAATGGCGGGCCGCTAGGGCCCGCCAGTCTGTTTTCCGGGTTTCTTCTTTTGGGACCTGGTTGAGGCGGATTTCGCGGCGCGGGCTCAGCCGCCGAGGCGGGTGTCGCCGGCGCCGTCGATGGCGGTGGCGACCTGCGCACGAACCTGGGCGAGCGCCTGCTTGTAGCAACCGGCGTCGACGCTGGCGCTGAGGTGGGTGCCGGTGGTGGGGCGCTGCGCGCGGCAGACGCTGCGGGCAGCGGCCTGGAGGCGGTTTTCCAGCGTCTTCTGGCCGGCGTCGGTGGTGAGATCGAGATCGCTGTAGCGCACCTGCGCGGTCGCGGCGAAAGCGGTCGGAGCGGAGAACAGGCCGACGGTGCAGAGAGCGGCGGCGACGATGGCGTTGGTCTTGAACATGGTACTTTCCTCCTCACGTGAGCCGCGGGGAAGCATGTTTCCGTCCGGCTCGATGAGTGTGATGTGCCCCGTCCCGCGCCGCGATTCACGCTGAGGTCGACTGCCCGTCATGCCGCTTCGACGAAGGCATCAGGCGCCGGACGAACGACGTTTGCGGCCGACGAACGACGTTCCGGGCGCCGGTTCGGGGGGCGAATGGGTGCGGCACGCGAGTCGGCCCGGGGCGAGACTTCGCCACGTCGCTCGGCCCGGCTCTGTCGAAAGGCCCCTTCCCCTTCCGCGCCACGCGAGCGGCCGCGCACGACGGGAACCGGGGGCCGGTTCGGGGGCTTTTGGGCGCATGGCACATGCTCCGATCGATCACCGCGGAAAGGTCTGGCTGGTCTGCAACCGGGCCAGCGGCAGCAATGACGATGCAGCCCTGGAGGAACTCCTCGCCGCCTTTGCGCAGGCGGGTTTCGCGGTCGACCGGGTGATCCGCTTCCCGGACGAACCCGCCCCCCGGCGGGACGACATGGATGCCGCGGGCGTCGGCCTCCTGTCGGTGTTCGGGGGCGACGGCACCACCCATTCCGTGGTGACCTCCGCCTGCGGCTGGGAGGGGCCGATCCTGGTGCTGCCGGGCGGGACCATGAACCTCCTGGCCAAGCGCATGCACGGTGACGTGCCCGCGCCCGAGATCGTCGCCCGGCTCCCCCGCGCGCCGCTGCGCACCGAGCGCCCGACGGTGATCCGCTCCCGCCACGGCGTCGGCCTGACGGGCGCGCTCGCCGGCCCCGGCACGATCTGGAACGAAGTGCGCGAAGCGATGCGGGCTTCGAAAATCCTAGAGTTCGTCGCCACCGCCGGGCAGGCGATCACCCATTCCGCCACCGCTCCCAAGGTGACCTGCGCGGAGGTCGACTGCGGGCGGGAGGACGGCTATGCCGCGATCACGATCACGCCGGAAGAAGATGGGCTCTATGCGAACGGCTACTATGCCGAATCGCTGGCGGACTACGCCGGGCAGGGCATCGCCTTGCTCAACCGGGACTTTCGTAAGGGCCCGCACGATGAACTCGGGCATCATCGGCGCCTGCGCCTGGTCTGCCCGGCCGGCGAGCCGATGGGCCTGCTCATCGACGGTGAGCCGTTCGACGGCGCGGCGGAAGAAGAGTTCGAGATCGGCACTTGTGACGTGGATCTGGTGACGACGAAGGAGTTCGACGGATAATGCACGGTAAGGCCGCCTCCCTGCACGACGGTCCGCTGCGGCTGTTCCACCTCAGCGACATCCACTTCGGGCTGGAGGATCGCCGCGCGCTCGATTGGGCGAAAGCCTGCATCGAGCGGGAAAAGCCCCACGCCGTCGCCATCACCGGCGACCTGACGATGCGCGCGCGCCATCCGGAATTCCGCGCCGCCTGCGCGTGGATCACCGCGCTCGACGTCCCGGTCACGGTGGAGGTGGGGAACCACGACATCCCCTACTTCAACCTCTACGAGCGGTTCTTCGCACCCTACAAGCGGTTCAAGGCGATCGAGCGTCTGGTCGAATCGCAGCTGGACCTGCCGAACCTCGCGATCGTGCCGCTGCGCACCACCACGCGCGCGCAGTACCAGCGCTTCCCTTGGTCCAACGGCTGGGTGACCGACCATGCCCTGGACCAGACGCTGGCCGCGATCGACGCGCTTCCGGCCGGCACCCGGGTGCTGGTGGCCGCGCACCATCCGCTCACCGAGCGCAGGGCGGATGGCAAGCTGCTGACCATCAATGGCACGCGAACGATGGAAGTCCTGGCCGGGCGCAAGGTCCTCGGCATTCTCAGCGGGCACGTGCACGATCCGTTCGACCTCACCGAGCAGACCCCCGCGGGACCGCTGCGGATGATCGGGGCGGGCACCCTCTCGCTGCGGATCCGCTCGACCCCGCCGAGCTTCAACGAAATCATCATCGCCGGGGATTCGGTGCAGGTGAAGGCGCGCAACCTGGAAAAGGTGCCGACGCCCGCGATGCAGATCGATGCGGTGCCGGAGAACGCCCTACCCCCGCGCCAGCCGCAGGAGCCGGTCGCGCCGGTCGCCACGGTGCCCCCGGTCGATCCGCCGGTGCATTGAGTCCGCGACCGTTCCGCGTGGTCGGGGCGTGAGCCGTCCCGGCAGCAAAGAGGCCGCGCCGTCTGAGGACGACGCGGCCTCTTTGCTGTTTCACGTGGAACTCAGTAGTCGTGGTCGATGTCGCCGATGCCGTTCATCTGGCTGCGCAGCACCGCAGGCTTGCGAACGAGCGTCACGTTGCCGGCGCCGTTGATCTCCACGTCGACGACGCCGGTGGCGCCCAGGGTGACGCTGCCCACGCCGTCGATCCGGATCGTCGCGTCGCGCGCCGCAACCTTCCCGAGGTCGAGGTTGCCGGCGCCGTCGGACGACACCGACATCCGGTTGACGCGACCGTCGGCGTCCAGGTCGATCGCCCCTTGCGCCGCGATGCGCAGGGCCTCCTGGTCGAGGCCGTGGAGCTTCACCGCGCCGGGTGCGTCGAGGTCGAGCCCGGCGATCTCGGGCGCGGTGATGCGGACCTTGAGACCGTGGCGGATGCGGGCGCTGCCATTGAGCGAGAGGCGTCCGCCTTCCCAGACCAGGCGGTCGACCACGTCGGCCGGACCTTCGACGGTCATCTCGGCCTTGTCGCCTCGGGTGAACACCAGGTCCACCGGCACTTCCATGGCGAGCTGGCTGCCGGACTGGACGGCGAAGACACGGGTCTTGCGCGGGCCGTGATGGTCATCGTCGTCATCGGGACCGATGTGCCAGTCCCATCCCTTGCGGTTCACGTCGTCGCGCAGCTTGTCGCCGCCGGCCAGCCAGGCCGCGCTGAAGGCGATGATCGAGAGGATCACGCCGCTGGCGAATACGATGAGCAGTTTCCTGAGCATCTCTTGGTTCCTCCTTCTTCGCTTCAGTCTTCGGAATGGATGGCGGGCTCGAGCACGCGGTAGTGCAGGCGGCCGAACCACATGAGGGCATTGACGATCCAGATGCCGACCAGGGTCAGCAGCGCGCCGGCGGCGACGGCCGCGCTCATCAGGCCGAGGCCGCCCAGGATCGCCACCAGCGGGCCGCCCGGAAAGCCGCTGAACGGCCCCGCGATCAGCACGAAGCCGCCGCCGATGAAGGTTGCCACCACCGCCACGAACAGCCCGAACATCACGCCCAGCACCGGCAGCACGATCGGCAGCAGGATCAGGATGTCGATGGTCGCCAGCCCCATGAAGGCCAGGATCGCCGACCACGCCGAGGACGGCGTCCGCTCGGTCTTCCAGTTGCGCATGCCCGTCTCGAACCGCAGTTCGCGCGCCAGGCGGCCGGGGTTACCCAGCGCCGCGGCGACCTCCTCCTCGCTGCGCCCTTCCCTCAGGCCGGCGTCGAAGTGCTCCTCGTAGTCGGCGACGATCTCGTCGACGATGTCCTGCGGCATGCCCTTCAGGCCGGCCTTCAGGCGCTTGATGAACTCGTTACGCTTCATGGCTGGATTCCCCTTCCTGCACGGGCGCGCTGGGCTCGATGGTGGCGGCTGCGATCAGCGTGTCGACGGCGGCGGTGAAGCCGCGCCACTCCCCCACCTGCTCCGACAGCCGAGAGCGGCCGGTTTCGGTGATGCGGTAATACTTGCGCGAGGGACCGGAGGGCGATTCCTCCAGGTACGTCGCGACGAGGCCTTCGGACTGCATGCGGCGCATCAGCGGGTAGATCGTGCCCTCGCCCATATCGACCGCGTCCGCCATGCGGCTCGCGATCTCGTAGGCATAGCTGTCGCCGCGCGACAGCAGGGCAAGAACGCACAGGCCGAGCACCCCCTTCTTCAACTGGATTTCGATTTCGGACATCGAATCATCTCCTGCGGATGACGACGATGTATAGACAGCTACCATGTGATGCAAGATACCATGTGAAGAAATGTACATGGTGACGCAAGATACCTTGCCATGACCCAGTCCGGTGCCGCTTTCCACCCGCCCTTCGCCCCGCTATCCCGGCGGCATGGAGACGCCGTTCCATCCTCCGGTGAAGCGTTCGGTGGAGATCGCCGGGCACAAGACCTCGATCAGCCTCGAGCCGGTGTTCTGGGACCTGCTCCGGCAAGCGGCTGCGCGTGAGGGAATTCCGATCAACGCGCTGGTGGCGCGGATCGACGCGGAGCGGCTCGAAGCGCCCGTGCCGCCTGGGCTGGCGGGCGCGCTGCGGGTATGGCTGGCAACCCGCGCCTGTCGCTAGAGCGTGATCTTGTTTGAGTGAATCGTAAGGGGGA
>NZ_JBHLWK010000024.1:0-2391 GCF_042432915.1 Novosphingobium soli | reverse complement strand
AATCGCAGTTCCGGCCGGGAAGCGTACCGACATATCGCTGGTTCCTTTGCACCTTCGAAGATGTTGCCCGCCGGCATCCGGCGGTGGACCGGCAGATGCTCGACGCCTGGCTGAAGGAGATGCAAAAACGTTGGCGATTGTCGACGCTGCTCAATCAGGTCTGCATTGTCGACCGCTTCCTCGACCACCTCGTCGAAATCGGGCTGATCGCCGACAACCCTGTTGCTGCACTTCGCCGTCGGTACAACGTCAAGCAAAGCAAGCCGATCTGGCGGGCCTTGGCTTCCCCGAATCCCGACGAATCCTTGGCCGCGTTACGACGGCCTGCGCCCTTCGGCAGCGTGCTGGGTGACTTCATGCAAGACCATGTCATGCTGATGCGCAGCCGGGGATATCAATATGAAGCGCAGGCTCACTGGCTGCTGCGGTTCGATCGGTTCCTTCAGGCCCGTCCCGACCTCGCGGAGCAACCACTTGAGGCAATGATTGCGAGCTGGGCGGCTGCCAAGCCGACCCGCAACCACGCGGCTGAATGCCAGAAGCTGGCGCGCATCCTGACCAAGGCGCGGTTCCGCCTCGATCCGACTATCCCGCCAAAGCGCTTCAATCCCCGGCCAGAGCGGGAAGTAGCGCGGGAGCATCGGCAACCGCATATCTTCAGCCCGGCTGACGTTCGGCGTATGCTCGATACCGCACGGACTTATCCGTCGCCGGACGCTCCGCTGCGGCCGTTGACCCTCTACACCATGATCATGCTGGCCTATTGTGCCGGGCTACGGCGAAGCGAGCTGGCATGGCTCGATCTTGGTGACGTGGACCTGCAATCAAGCACGATCACGATCCGGGAAACGAAGTTCTACAAGACCAGGATCTTGCCTCTATCCGACAGTGTCGCGGTCGAACTGCGCGCGTACATCGATGCGAGGCGGCGCGCTGGCGGCCCACAGAACCCGAAATCAGGGCTGTTCTGGCATGCCCACTTAAATGACCGCTACAGGCCCGAGGCGGTTACGACAATGATTACCAACGTCATGCGCCGTGCTGGGCTCAAGCCCGCTTCGGGCCGGACCGGGCCGCGGGTCCATGACCTTCGTCACTCGATGGTGGTGAACCGCATCCTCCAGTGGTACCGGTCCGGCATTAACCCTCAGGAAAAACTGCACTTCCTCTCGACCTACATGGGGCACCGGGATCTCCACTCCACGCTGGTCTACATCACCGTCACGCAGGATCTGTTGCAGGAAGCCAGTGAACGGTTCCGCGCGCTCGGCGCCCCGTGCCTTGTCACGGAGGCGCGGCCATGAGGAAAGGCAATCCATTGCCCGCGTTGTTGCGGGCGTTCTTCCAGGAGTGGCTGGCCGAGCAGCGCAGCGCGTCAATCCACACGATCCGCTCTTATCGCGACACCTGGCGGCTGCTGCTTCGGTTCGTCGCGGAGCGAAAAGGCTGCGGGGTCGCGCGGCTGACGCTCACCGACGTCTCGGCCGGCGAGGTGCGCGCGTTCCTTCATCATACCGAGCATGGCCGCAAGACCACGATCGGCACGCGGAACTGCCGACTGGCCGCCATCCGCAGCTTCTTCAGCTTCGTGGCGGACAAGAATCCGGAATACATCGCGCAGTGCTCAGAGGTCCTGGCTGTTCCGTTGAAGCGGGAGCCCACCTCCGCGCCGTGCTACCTCGAGCCCGAGGAGGTCGAGGCCATCCTCGCCCAGCCCAACCGATCGACACTCGAAGGGCTGCGCGACCATGTACTGCTCTCGTTCCTCTATAACAGTGGCGCGCGAATCCAAGAGGCGCTTGACCTCTGTCCCGAAGCAATCCGGTTCGATGCACCGAACTTCGTGCGTCTTTACGGCAAGGGGCGCAAGGAACGCATCTGCCCGCTCTGGCCAGAAACCGTGGCATTGCTCAGGAAGCTACTGGAGCGACAGCCGCGTGCGCCCGATGAGCGGATCTTCGTCAATCGATACGGTGAACCGCTAGGGGCGTCAGGGGTGCGGTTCAAGCTCAACGCCTACGTGGAACAAGCCGCGAAATCGACGCTGACCCTCCAGTCAAAACACGTTACGCCTCACAGCTTCCGGCACGCGACCGCCGTCCACCTCGTTGCCGCCGGGGTCGATATCACCGTCATCCGCAGTTGGCTCGGGCACGTCAGTCTCGATACGACCAATCACTATGCTCAGGCCAATCTGGAGACCAAACGAAAGGCGCTGGAACAGGTTGGCGCCCCGGCGGCGAGCAACGTGCCACCTTCGTGGAAGCGAGATGCCAATCTGATGGGATGGCTCGACACCCTATAGAATAATGTGAAGGACGTGGCGAAATGTTCCGCAGCTTTGCAGGACTACGCCGCGTTCCTCCGCATTACCGCTTCCTCGCGATAAGC
>NZ_JBHLWK010000023.1:0-109809 GCF_042432915.1 Novosphingobium soli | reverse complement strand
CCCCCTTACGATTCACTCAAACAAGATCACGCTCTAGGGTCAGCCGACCGGCAGCTCCAGCCGCGCGCGCAGCCCTTCGACGCGGCCCTGGGCGGAGAGGCGGTTGGAAAGGACCAGGGCGCCGCCGTTCTGGTCGGCGATGGCGCGCGCGAGCGCGAGGCCCAGGCCCGCGCCCCCGGTGGTCGAGTTGCGCGAGGGATCGCCGCGGGTGAACGGGTTCATCATGTCCTCGATCCGGTCGGCGGGGATTCCCGGGCCATCGTCGTCGATCACGATCACCGCCCGCGCCCCGTCGCGCTCCAGCGTGACGCGCGCGCGCTCGCCGTAGCGCAAGGCGTTGCCGATCAGGTTGCGCAGCGCGCGGCGCATCCAGGTCGGCCGCAGCTCGACGACGATGCGCTGGGTGTCGCCCAGTTCGACCGGGTCGCCCATGTCCTCGTATTCCTCGACCACCGAGGCGACGAGGGCGGACAGCTCGGTGCGCTCGCGCGGGTCGCTCGGGCGGCCGACGCGGGCGAGCGAAAGGATGTCGTCGAGCGTGCGCACGATGTCCTCGATGGTCGTGGCCATGCGCGCGCGCTCGGTGTCGTCCTCCACCGATTCGATCCGCACGCGCAGCGCGGCGAGCGGGGTCTTGAGGTCGTGGCCGATGGCACCCAGCATCACGTCCTTCTCGTCGAGCATGGCGACGATGCGCGCTTCCATGGCGTTGTGCGCCTCGATCAGCCGTTGCATGTCCTCCGGGCCGCCGGGGACGAGCTGGCCGGCCGAGCCGGGAGCCACGGCGAACTGCTCGACACGGCGGGTGAGCGCGGCGAGCGGGCGGGTGATCCGCCGCAGGATCAGCGCGACGGCGCCGACGAGCACGACGTAGATGAGCACCGTCTGCACCAGCAGCGGCTGGAGCAACTTGTTGGCGGCGCGAGGCGAGCGCACGCGTGCGACCATCCAGTTGCCGTCGCCGTCTCGCCGCACTCCGACGACGAGCAGGTGGTCGTTGAGCGCGTCGGCCAGTTCCTGCCGGTCCATGCGGCGGTGTGCCGCGCGCTGGCGCACGTGCGCGCGAGCGAAGGCGTCGGCATGGACGGTGCGGTGGACGACCACCACGTCGGAGGCCTGGAAATCTTGCTCCTCGAGCACCCGGCGCAGCCGCGCCTCCGCCCGCGTGTCGCGCGCCTCGTCGACGGCCGCGGGGGTGCCGGTGCTGAACTCGAGCGGGAAGCCGCGCGGCGGCGGGCCGCTGAACGGCGTCCGGTCGTTGCGGAGCATGCGCCCGAGCGCGTCGCGGCCACGCGTCTCGACGAGGAGCCGGAACGCGACGGCATTGACCATGCCGGCCTCGTACCCCTCGCGCTGGGCGCGATAGACGAGGAGCGCGCCGATCCCCTGCACGAGAAGCAGCGCCGCCGCCACCGCCAGCAGCATCTGGCCCATCAGGCTGCGGGGCTGGGGCAGCCGCATCAGGCGTCGAGCGGCACGCGGCGCACGTCGGCCGCCAGCATGTAGCCGCCGCCCCACACCGTCTGGATGAGTTGCGGATTGCGGCTGTCGACCTCGATCTTGCGGCGCAGGCGGCTGACCTGGTTGTCCACCGCGCGGTCGAAGAGGTGCGCCTCGCGGCCCTGGACCATGTCGAGTAGGCGATCGCGGTTGAGCACCTGGCGCGGGTGCTCGAGGAAGGCCATCAGCAGCCGGAACTCGACCGAGGAGATCGCCACCACCGCACCTTCGGCATCCATCAGCCGGCGCTTGAGCGGGTCGAGCGTCCAGCCCTCGAACACGAAGGCTTCGTTCTCGGTCGAAGCGGGAAGGGCGACCCGCGCGGCGCGGCGCAGCACACTGCGGATGCGGGCCACCAGCTCGCGCGGCTCGAACGGCTTCACCACGTAGTCGTCCGCGCCGATTTCGAGGCCGACGATGCGATCGGTCGCTTCGCCGCGCGCGGTCAGGAAGATGACGGGCACGTCCTGCGCCTCCACCAGGTGGCGGCACAGCGACAGGCCGTCCTCGCCCGGCATCATGATGTCGAGCAGCACCAGGTCGAAGCGCCCGTCACCCTGGCTGTCGCGCAGGCGGGTGCGGGCCTCTGCCGCGCTCGACGCCTGCACCACGGCGAACCCCTGCCGCGAGAGGTACTCGCCCAGGGGTTCGCGCAAGGAGGCCTCGTCGTCGACGAGCAGCAGCTTGGGAGGCGCGGTGTCGTTCATCAATCGGTCCTGTGGCACCGCGCCTTCCTGTCAGTTCGCCGGCTTCTTGTCAGCCTTCGCCTTCCACTCGGCCTTCATGGCCTCGCGCGCGGCCTGGCGCTCTTCCTTGGTGACCTGGCCGTCATGGTTGGCGTCCTGCGCATCGAAGCGCTTCATGGCGCCGGCGACGAACTCGGCCTGGCTGATCGCGCCGTCCTTGTCGGCGTCGGCCTGGTGCATCATGCCGCCGCCGCGCGGGCCGCCGAAGCCGTGGTGACGACCGCCGAAGCCCTTGCCCGGGCCGCGATGGCCATCCTTGCCCATGCGGTCGCCCGGTCGGCCTTCGCCGGGTTCACGGCCCGGCCCCTTTTCGGCCGCGAACTCGGCCTTCGAGATCGAGCCGTCGGCATTGGCGTCGAGCTTGGCGAACATCTTGTCGCGCATCTGCTGGCGGCCGAGCTCGTGGTCGGCCTTGTCCAGCTTGCCGTCCTTGTTGACGTCCAGCCGGGCGAACATCTGCGTCGCGGAGGCCTGGGCCTCGGCGCGGGTGATGACGCCGTTGCCGTCGGCATCCTTCTTGGCGTGGGGAGCGGGCGCCTGGGCGCAGGCGACACCGCCGATGGCGAGCGCGGCGGCCGAGAGGCCGAGCGTCAAAGTCTTCATCTTGGTCATCATAGCGTTTCTCTTTGTCCCGAACAGAATTGGCTGAGAGCCGCGATGCCGGAAGGGAGGGGGAAGATTCGGGCCCCGCGGCTCTCTGCTGCCAGTTATAGAAACGCATTGTCGCTCATGTGTGCCGCATCGCGTGTTTGTTGTCGTCAATTGTCACAGGTGCGCCACCCCGTTCATGGGTGCGCAAACTGGATGAACCGCCATTCAGCGCGGACGGTCCTGCGTACCTTCCCCGGCGGTGATGAACAGCGCGGTCGCGGCCTGCGGCACGTTGGCGGTATGCCACACGCCCGCAGGGTTGATCAGGTACTGACCCGGGCCAATCGTCTCGGAGTGGAGGCTGCCGTCACGGCCCTCCTGGATCAGCGTGATCTCGCCCGCCAGGCACACGACGACTTCGTCTCCCTGCGGGTGCATTTCCCAGGTGTCCCAGTCCGAGGTGAAGTCGTAGAGGCTGACGAGCCGCCCCTCCGCGCCGTCGGCGGCATTGCGGCGGGCGTAATCCGCGTACCACTCCATGCCGGTGAACGCGGGCTGTGCCGACGCCCGTGCCCCGAGCCCGAGATGGACGGGGAACATCCGCATGTCGCGCGCCTGCGTCGTCATGCCGGGCTCACCAGGGGGCTCACCAGGGGGCTCACCAGGGGACGCTTAAAAGGGCGCACACTGCGCCGTGAGCCAGGCCTGCGCCTCGCCTTCCAGCTGCGGGCCGACGATCTCCAGCACGCGGGCATGGTAGGCGTTCCACCATTGCACCTCCGCCCGCGTGAGCAGCGCGGTGTCGACCAGCTGCCGCTCGATCGGGACGTGGGTCAGCGTCTCGAACCCGTAGTATTCGCCTTCCCCGCCGGCGATCTCGCGCGTCTCGACCAGCACCAGGTTCTCGATGCGGATGCCGTAAGCGCCGGTCTTGTAGTACCCGGGCTCGTTCGACAGGAACATGCCGGGCAGCAGGACCTGGTCGGTGCCCGCCTGCCCCCCGGCCGACTTGGCGATGCGCTGCGGGCCTTCGTGGACCGACAGGAAGCTGCCGACGCCGTGGCCGGTGCCATGCGCGTAGTCGAGCCCTGCCTGCCACAGCGCCGCGCGTGCCAGGGTGTCGAGCTGGCTCCCGACGGTCCCCTTGGGGAAGACCGCGGTGGCGAGCGCGATGTGCCCCTTGAGCACGCGGGTGAAGCGGTCCTTCACTTCCGCCGGGGGCGCACCGGGGCCGACCCAGACGGTGCGGGTGATGTCGGTGGTGCCGTCCGGGTACTGCCCGCCCGAATCGACGAGGTAGACCGAGTTGGGCTCCAGCGTCCGGTTGGTCTCTTCCGACACGCGGTAGTGGACCACCGCGCCGTTCGGCCCTGCGCCCGAGATCGTGTCGAACGACAGGTCCCGCAGGTCGCCACCCGCCTTGCGGCAGGCGTGGAGCCGGTCGGCCGCGGAGATCTCGGTGACGCCGCCTTGGGGCGCCTCGATGGACAGCCAGTGCAGGAAGCGCGACACTGCGGCGCCGTCGCGCGCCTGCGCGGCGCGGTGGCCGGCCTGCTCGACGGGGTTCTTGATCGCCTTGGGCAGCACCGTCGGGTCCCGCGCCTCCACCAAGGTAGCGCCGGCGCCGCGCAGTTCCGCGAAGATGGCGCTGACCGCGCGCTCGGGATCGACCGCGACGCGCTTGCCGGCCAGCTGGCGCAGCCCTTCGACGAAGGCGTCGCGCTCGCGGATGGCGACGGCATTGCCCAGGTGACGGCGCAAGTCGTCGGTCACCTTCTCGGCAGCGATGAACAGGTCGGCCGTGCCATCGGCGCGGGCAATCACGTAGGAGAGCGCGACCGGGGTGCGCTCCACATCGGAGCCGCGGATGTTGAGCAGCCACGCGATCGAATCCAGGGCAGTGACGACGGTCGCGTCGAGGCCCCGGGCGGTCAGCCATTCCGAGACCGCGGCGCGCTTGGCCTCGCTGGACTGGCCGGCCAGCGCGTCGGGATGGACGAGGGCGGGAGCGGGCGAGGGGGCCGGCCGGTCGTCCCATACCGCGTCGACGGGGTTGCTCTCCACCGCGACCAGAGTGCCGCCCTTGCGCGCCAGCACCGCCTCCACCGCTTGCGCCCATCCCGATCCGTGCAGCCACGCGTCGTAGCCGATCCGTGCGCCCTGCGGCGCATGGTCGGCGAGCCAGACCGCGACGCTGGTGGAGGGCACGTTCTCGTAGGCGTAGAACCGGCCGTCCACCTGATCGCGCACCTGCAGCGTGTAGCGGCCGTCGACCAGCATGGCGGCCGCGGGGCTGCGCCGCGCATCGGTCAGCACGACGGCGGTCCCGGCCGATCCGCCGAAGCCGGTCAGCCAGGCGAGGCGCTGGGCATAGGCGCCCACGTATTCGCTCATGTGCTCGTCCGAGATCGGGATCACGAAGCCGTCCAGGCCGCGCGCCTTCAGTTCCCGGCGCAAGGCTTCGAGGCGGGCTTCATGGGTATTCAGCAACATGGCAGGCATCCGGATCGCAGGGGCAGTTCGCGCCGAACATAGGCTCTCCGGCGCCCGAGGGGAAGCCGCAGCCACCCCGGCGCGAGGCAGGGGCGCCGGCGTCCCGGGCAGGGATTTTTCCCGAACGGCTTCAACTCGGCCAGGACAAACTCTAGATGGTGGCCATGGCAGAACCCACCCAGACCCTCATCGGGCCACCGCAGGCGGCGAAGACGTCGCATTCCACCACCCACCATGGCGTCACTGTCACCGACGACTATGCCTGGCTGCGCGATCCCGGCTACCCGGAGGTCAAGGACAAGGCGGTGCTGGACCATCTGGAAGCGGAGAACCGCTGGTTCGAGGCGCGCATGGCGCCGCACCAGGGCCGCATCGACGCGCTGTTCAAGGAAATGCGTGCGCGCATCAAGGAAGCCGACCGCTCGGTGCCGCAGAAGGACGGCGACTGGCTCTACTGGATCGAGTTCGAGGAAGGCGCCGAGTACAAGAAGTGGTGGCGTCGTCCGGTGGGCGTCAGCGACGACGGTTCGGCCGACGAGCTGATCCTCGACGAAGTGGCGCTGGCCGCGGGCAAGGACTACTTCCGCCTGGGCGCGATCTCCACCAGCGCCAACGGCAAGCTCCTGGCCTACGCCTACGACGACAACGGCTCCGAGCGCTTCACGGCGCGCATCAAGGACCTCGAGACGGGCGAGCTGCTGCCCGACGAGATTCCCGGCACCCTCTCGGCGCTGGTCTGGGTGGCGCAGGACAAGGGCCTCGTCTATTCGCTCGCGAACGAGCAGTGGCGCACCGACAACGCCCGGCTGCACTGGCTGGGCGAGCCGACCGAGAAGGACGTCGAGCTCTACCACGAGGACGACGAGGGCTTCCGCGTCGGCTCCTCGCTGTCCGCGAACGAGAAGTGGCTGCTGATCGGCTCGAGCGACCACGAGACCAGCGAATGCCGCATGGTGTCCGCCGACGATCCGCTGGGCGCGCAGATCCTGGTGAAGCCCCGCAGCAAGGGCGTGGAATACGACGTGGATGAGCGCGAGGGCGTGCTCTACATCCACACCAACGACACGCACGAGAACTTCCGCCTGGCCACCGCGCCGCTGGAGAACCCGGGCGAATGGACCACGCTGATCGAGGGCAGCGACGCGTTCTATCTCACCGGGGTGGACCTATTCCGCGACTTCTACGTGATCGAGGGGCGCCGCGCCGGCCTCGATCAGATCGAAGTGCGCTACTACGGGGATCGTGCGCGCGTGGAGCCGATCGTGTTCCCCGAGGCGAGCTATTCGGCGGGGCTGTCCAACAATCCCGAGTGGCACATGACGACGTTGCGGCTCAGCTACGAATCGATGGTCGCGCCGTCCTCGGTGCTCGACTACGACGTGGCGAGCCGCACGCTGGAGACGCTCAAGGTCCAGGAAATCCCCTCGGGCTACGACGCCTCGCTCTACGCCACCGAGCGGCTGGAGATCACCGCGCGCGACGGCACGGCAATTCCCGTCTCGATCGTCTATCGCAAGGACCGCACCGGGGCAGGCCCGCTCCACCTCTACGGCTATGGCGCCTACGGCATCTCGATCGATCCCGGCTTCTCGACCGCGCGCCTCAGCCTCGTCGACCGCGGCTTCGCTTATGCCATCGCGCATATCCGCGGCGGCGACGACATGGGCCGCGCGTGGTACAAGGCCGGTAAGCTGGAGCGGCGCACCAATACCTTCAACGACTTCGTCGACGTGGCGAAGGGCCTGATCGAGCGCGGCTTCACCGCAGCGGGCAAGATCAGCATCTCGGGCGGCTCGGCCGGCGGCGAGCTGATGGGCGCGGTCATCAATTCCGACCCCGAGCTGTTCGGCGCGGTGGTGGCCCACGTGCCCTTCGTCGACGTGCTCAACACGATGCTCGATGCCAGCCTGCCGCTCACCCCCGGCGAGTGGCCGGAATGGGGCAACCCGATCGAGGACAAGGCCGCCTTCGACTTGATCCGGAGCTACAGCCCCTACGACCAGGTGAAGCGCCAGGCCTATCCCCCGCTGATGGTCACCGCCGGCCTCAACGACCCGCGCGTGACCTACTGGGAACCCGCCAAGTGGGTGGCCCGGCTGCGCGAGCTGAAGACCGACGGCAACGAGCTGATCCTCAAGACCAACATGGGCGCAGGGCACGGTGGCAAGTCCGGCCGTTTCGAGAGCCTGAAGGAAACCGCGGAGGAGTTCGCGTTCATCCTGTGGCAGCTGGGCGTCGACCCGGCGCCAAGCGCAAGGTGAGCGGGGGGACGCGGTGACCGACCCGAACCCGCTCGCGCTCGGCCCGTCGAAGCCCCGTCGCGAGCAGACCCCGTCATGACCTTCACCCGCACCTTCACCGCCTTGCCCGAGCACATCGACGTGATGGGCCATGTCAACAACGCGGTGTGGGTGCAGTGGATGGAGGCGATAGCCACGGCGCACTGGGAAGCCGTCGCCCCGGCCGAGCACCAGGCGAAGTACGCCTGGCTCGTCACGCGCCACGAGATCGACTACCGCGGCAACATTCGCGAGGGTGAGAGCGTGACGGGCGAGACCTTCATCCCCGAAGGCCCTTCCGGAGCCCGCTTCGACCGGCGCGTGGACTTCCGCAATGCCGCGGGCAAGGTCATCGTCTCGGCCCGGACGACCTGGGCGATGATCGACCTCGCCACGGGCCGCCTGGTGCGCGTCTCCCCCGAGGTCGCCGCGCCTTTCGTGGGCGACTAGGCGGCCGGCAACCGCGCGCCGCGCCTCTGGGCCTTCGACAGGCTCAGGCTGAGCGGGTTCGGAAGGTCTGACTTTTGGTGGTCAGCAGTCGTCTACGCCTTTCGAAAGCTGTAACAAGACGCGCTCGTACTCGCGCAACGCCGCCAATTTCCGAATGCGATGATAGCGAAATAGTACGCCGAGTAGGACCAATGGCGACTCTGCAAGCAGGAAAAGCAGCCAGACTGATGGCACTTCCGTCGTTTCAACCAAACCACGGAAATCGGCCCAGATCAGATACGCTAGCGACCCAACCGCGACAAAACCACCCATTGCAAAACAAAGCAGTTCGGACGCACAGGGCGGCACTAACGGGCGCACAAAGTTCATGCCCGAACTATAATCTGGACACCCGCGCTGACAATGCTGAAGCGCAGCACGAAATTACCATTACGACCGCAATAGGGCGATAGCGCTCAAGCCAGCCGCACGGGATCGCAACCACACCCGTTGCTGGTGTGGCGCGCTGCTGGAGCCTTGCGTCCTCGGATTGCTCAGCCCAGCACGTCTGCCACGGGCACGTAGTCGTAACCCAGTTCGCGGGCGACGGCTTCGTAGGTGATCCGGCCGGCGTGGACGTTCAGCCCGTTGGCAAGGTGAGGGTCGGCCTTCAGCGCCGCCTGCCAGCCGTTGTTGGCGATCTCCAGCGCGTGCGGCAGCGTCACGTTGTTGAGTGCGTAAGTGCTGGTGCGGGCGACGGCGCCCGGCATGTTCGCCACGCAGTAGTGGACGATGCCGTCGACGGTGAAGGTGGGTTCCTCGTGTGTGGTCGGGCGGCTCGTCTCGAAGCAGCCGCCCTGGTCGATCGCGACGTCGACCAGCACCGCGCCAGGCTTCATGCACGAGAGCATCTCGCGGGTGACGAGCTTGGGTGCGGCGGCGCCGGGGACCAGCACCGCGCCAATCACCAGTTCGGCCTCGCACAGCATCTGGCGGATGTTGCTGGAGTTGGCGAAGCGCGTCTTGGCGCGGCTCTCGAAGTGGATGCCGAGGCGTTCGAGCACTTCGGGGCTGCGGTCGAGGATGGTGACGTCGGCGCCGAGGCCCACCGCCATCTGCGCCGCGTTGAAGCCGACGACGCCGCCGCCGAGCACCATCACGCGGCCGGGCAGCACGCCGGGAACGCCGCCCAGCAGCACGCCGCGCCCGCCGTGCGCCTTCTCCAGCGCGGTCGCGCCCGCCTGGATCGACATCCGCCCCGCCACCTGGCTCATCGGCTTGAGCAGCGGCAACGAGCCGCCCGGCCCGGTGACGGTCTCGTAGGCGATGGCAGTGACGCCGGATTTCACGAGGTCGGCGGTCTGCTCGGGATCGGGCGCCAGGTGGAGGTAGGTGTAGAGGATCTGGCCTTCGCGCAGCATCGCGCGCTCGGCGGCCTGCGGCTCCTTGACCTTCACAACCATCTCGCAGCCCGCGAAGACCTCGGCGGCGGTCTCGACCAGCCTTGCGCCGGCGCGCGCATAGTCCTCGTCCGAAGCGCCGATGCCGAGCCCGGCGCCCGCCTCGACCCACACGTTGTGGCCGTGGGCGACGAGCTCGCGGGCACTCTCGGGCGTCAGGCCGACGCGGTATTCGTGGTTCTTGATTTCCTTGACGGTGCCGACGCGCATCTTGCCTCTCCCTTGGCCTGACGGGCCCAAGATGGAGATACGGCCGAGCCTCCGCAATGTTTCAGGGCGGGTCTGCCGTCAGCAGCCTCCGCGATGTTTCAGGGCGGCTCCGCCGTCAGGTTTCGCGCCGGCCCCGGGGGCGCTGCGTGATGATGCGGTCGCGCGCGGTCTTGAGGTCGCCGGATTCGTACTGGAGTGAAAGGCGCTCCTTGTCGCGGCCGCGGTAGTGGCTCTCCGCCCGGTCGATGTCGGACAGCGAAACGCCAAGGCCCTTGAGTGCCCGGCGGGCCAGCACCACGGCCGATTCCATCACCTCGCGCGCCATCGAGCTGACCGGCGCGTCCTTGAGCCGCAGCAGCGCGCGGCGGTCGAACACCCGCGCGTGGACGGTCGCGTCCGGGAAGGCGGTATGCACCGCTTCCAGGAAGGGGACGGTGAGCTGGTCCCCGTCGATGCAGAAGACGATCAGCTCCGCCTCTGCCGCCCCCGCCTGCCGCAGCAGGTCGATGCGGGTGCCGTCGCCGAAGTAGACCTTGGCGCCGAAGTCCCCGGCGATATCGATCATCTCGATGTCGGTGTCGATCAGCGTCACCTCGATGTCGGCCGCGATCAGCATCTGCGCGACCGTCTGGCCGAAGCGGCCGTAGCCCACGATGATCGCGTTGGCACCGTCGTCCTGCGGCGCGTCGCGCTCCTCCTGCCGGGCGGGGCGCTCGCGGATGCCGCGCGTCGCCATCATCAGGAACGGCGTCGTCACCATCGAGAGCGTGACGATGGCGCTGAACAGGCTGGCCGCCTCGGTGCTGACGAGCATCGCATTGCTCGCCTGCGCGAAGAGCACGAAGGCGAACTCGCCGCCCTGGCTCAGCAGCAGCCCCAGCGCCAGCGCGCTGCGCCATTCCATGCGGAAGGCAAGGCCGAGGAGGAAGATGATGCCGGACTTCACCGCGATCAGGGCCAGCGCCATCGCGATCACGAACAGCGGGCGCTCGGCAATGGCGGAGAGGTCGAGCAGCATGCCCACCGACATGAAGAACAGGCCGAGCAGCACGGCACGGAACGGCTCGACATCGGCTTCCAGTTCGTGGCGGTAGGGGCTGTCCGCCAGCATGACGCCGGCGATGAAGGCGCCGAGCGCGGTGGAGAGGCCGAGCGCCTGCATCAGCGCACCGGAAGCCATCACCGTGAACAGCGCGGCGAAGACGAACATCTCGCGCTCGCCCAGGTTGCCGATCAGGCGGAACAGCGGACGAATGGCGAAGCGCCCCGCCAGGATGAGCCCGACGATGGCGGCGACCGTCTCCAGGCCGAGGATCCAGCCCGGCGGTCCGGAGGGCACCGCAGGATTGCGGTTCATGGCGGCGATGATGGTGATCAGCGGGATGATCGAGAGATCCTGGAACAGCAGGACGGCGAACGACCGCTCGCCGAAGGGCGTGTGCAGGCGCCCGGCGCTCTGGAGCATCGGCAGCACCTGCGCGGTCGAGGAGAGGCCCAGCGGCAGCCCCAGCGCGAGCGAGGCCTCCAGGCTGAAGCCGGTGAACAGGTAGATCACCGCGGTGACCGCAAGGCCGCACAGCGTCACCTGCAACAGGCCCAGCCCGAAGATCTCGTGACGCATCCGCCACAGCCGCGTGGGCGCAAGCTCCAGCCCGACGATGAACAGCAGCAGCGTGATCCCCAGCTCGGCGATGCCCATCTTGCTCTCGGGATCGCCGACGAGGTCGAGCGCGAACGGACCGAGGACCGCTCCGGTCAGGATGAACCCAAGGGTGGCGCCCAGGCCCAGGCGCCGGAACAGCAGCACGAAGCCCAGGGCCGTGCCCAGCAACAGGAATCCGTCGCGCAGCAGGAAGGCTTGGGCATGTTCTTCCATCGGTACCTTCCGGAAAAGAGGCAATCGGTAGCGGCTCAAGGCGCTTCTTAGAGGCGCTGACCGCGTTGACCAACCTTCATTGGCTCTCGCGCGGGCGGTGAAGCCTCAGTCGCAGCGCGGCAGGACCCCGCGGCAGACATAGGGCAGGATCTTGCCGTCCTTGGTCTCCGAGGCGACGCGCGAAATCGCGCCGGCGGCCGCGGGTGGTCGCCAGCGTGTCCGGTCCCGCCGCGGCGGGAGCGACCAAGTAGACAGCCAGCGCACCGAGGCACGCCGCGCGCCGCGTCACAGCGGGTTGCCGTTCTCGTCGCGGTAGATGTCGCGGCGGCCGACGTGGTTGGCGGGGCCGACGAAGCCGTCCTGCTCCATGCGCTCCACCCACTTGGCCGCCGTGTTGTAGCCCACGCCCATCTGGCGCTGCAGCCACGAGACCGAGACCTTCTGGTTCTCGAACACCAGCTGGCACACCTGCCGGTACTTGCGCTCGTCCGGGGCGTCGGACGCGGTGGCGTCGAGGTCGTCGAAGCCGAAGCTGCCTTCCTCGGGCTCGTTGGTGACGGCATCGACGTAGTCGGGCTTGCCCTGCGAGCGCCAGTAGGTGGCGACGTGCTCCACCTCCTCGTCCGAGACGAAGGGGCCGTGGACGCGCTTGATCGGGTCGGAACTGGGCTTGTAGAGCATGTCGCCCTTGCCCAGCAGCTGCTCGGCGCCCTGTTCGCCCAGGATCGTGCGGCTGTCGATGCGGCTGGTCACGGCAAAGGACACGCGCGTCGGCAGGTTGGCCTTGATGACGCCGGTGATGACGTCGACCGAAGGGCGCTGCGTCGCCATGATGAGGTGGATGCCCGCCGCGCGGCTCTTCTGCGAGAGGCGCTGGATGAGCACCTCGATCTCCTTGCCGACGGTGACCATGAGGTCGGCCAGCTCGTCGACGATGAGGACGATCTGGGGCAGCACCTCGTAGTCGAGCTGACGGTCCTCGTAGAGTTCCTCGCCGGTGTCGGGATCGAAGCCGATCTGGATGCGGCGGCCCAGCGGCTTGCCCTTGGCGGCGGCGGTGCGCACCTTCTCGTTGAAGCTGGCGAGGTTGCGGACGGAGATCTCGCTCATCTGGCGATAGCGACGCTCCATCTCCTCGACCGCCCACTTGAGGGCGCGAATCGCCTTGGGGGGTTCGGTGACCACCGGCGAGAGCAGGTGCGGGATGTCGTCGTAGCTCTTGAGTTCCAGCACCTTGGGATCGACGAGGATCAGGCGGCACTGCGCCGGCGTCAGGCGATAGAGCAGCGACAGCAGGATCGCGTTGAGGCCCACCGACTTGCCCGAGCCCGTCGTACCCGCGACCAGCAGGTGCGGCATGGTCGCGAGGTCGGCGACCACGGGTTCGCCCGCGATGTCCTTGCCCAGGATGATCGGCAGCATGCCCTTGTGGTGCGCGAAGGCCTCGGACGCGACCATCTCCTTGAAGGAGACCATCTGCCGGTCGGCGTTGGGCAGTTCGATGCCCATCACCGTGCGGCCGGGGATCGAGGACACGCGCGCCGAGATCGCGCTCATGTTGCGGGCGATGTCGTCGGCGAGGCCGATCACGCGGCTGGCCTTGATGCCGGGCGCGGGTTCCAATTCGTACATGGTGACCACCGGCCCGGTCCGCACCGCGGTAATCTCGCCCTTGACGTTGAAATCGTCGAGCACGGTTTCCAGCAGGCGCGCGTTGCGCTCCAGGCTGAGCTTGTCGATCTTGGGCTGCGAGTTGGGCGGCGGATCGGCGAGAAGGTCGAGCGAAGGCAGTTCGTACTTGTCGAACATGTCCTTCTGCCGGCTGCCGGTGCCGAACTGGGCGGGCGTGGGGGCCGCCTTCGGGTCCACGATCTCGGGCGCCTTGCGCGGCTGCGCGGCGGTGGGGGCGGCCGGGGCTTCGGCGATGCGCGGCGGCGCCTTCGCCTCCGGCGCGTCGCCGTTCCGTTCGGGAGCCCTGTCGGCGCCCTTGCCCTTGCCGAGCGTGAAGGGAAGGTCCGCCGGCGCCGGCAGGGCGGCGGGCAGCCGGCCGATGCGTCCCGGCAGCGTGAGCAGGCGCGCCCAGTCCAGCGCGAAGACGCGGCCGGCGAGCACCACCCCTGCGCCAAGGCAGACGAGGGCGAGGGCCAGCGTGATCCAGTTCCGGACCGGCTCGGGCGAGAGGCCCGCCAGCCCCGTCACCGCCTTCGCCCCGAGGAGACCGGAGATCCCGCCCATCGAGGCCGGCAGGGTCCCGCCCGGCTTGGTGAACCACAGCGAGAGCACGGTCGCGATCAGCAGCATCGCCAGCGCCAGCACCCCGAACGGCGTCCACCAGCGCTGCCGCGAATGCTCCACCTCGCTGTCCTCCTCTTCGGCGAGGAGCCACATCTTGCGGCCGAGGACATAGAGCAGCGGCACGAACAGCGCGGAGACCGGTCCGAACATCACGAGAGCGCTGTCCGCCACCCAGGCGCCGAGCGGGCCCATCCAGTTCCGCACGTCGCCACCCGCCGCGGTAGAGGCGGAGGGGTCGGTCTGGTGATAGCTCACCAGCGCGAGGGCGAGGAACACCATGGCCCCGAACAGCACGACGGCGCCGGACAGTTCGCCGGCGCGGCGCAGCGAGCGCTTGAGGACGGCGCGCCAGTCCGGCTTGGCGATTCGCCTGCCGGGCGCGAGGGGGCGGGTGGCCATTGCGAGAATTCCCTTGGGTGTGGCCCCGATTATGCGGCGGGGCGGGAGTCCGCGTCAAGAATGGACCGGGAACATGGCTGTGGAGGTCGCGACTTCGGGGACAGCCCGTCAATCGCCGCCCACCGGGGGAAGCCGCGCGCACGCCGCGCCGTCATTCCGCCCAGGGCAATGGCCGGCACCTGCGCGCGCTGCGCCAGCAGCCGCCAGCGGACGGGCCCGAGACCCTCCGCCCCGGGGTGCGAGGCGGTGGCGAAGACCGGCGAGACCAGCACGGCGTCCGCCCGAGACCGATGGGCCCGGCCCAGCTCGCGCAGCGAGTGGACGGTCGCCAGTCGCAGCATGCGGGGCCCTCGCGCCAGCGTCTCGGCGGCGCCGTAGCACCCCTGCGCCTGCCAGCGCCGCGCCTGCCGGGCATCGCCGGACAGCACGACCCGGTGCCCGTATCGCCGGGCCACAGGCAGCAGCGCCCGCAGGCGCGCGCGGCGGGCCCCGGGCGCAAGGTGATAGTGCCGGTAGATCAGACCCGAGCCGCGCGGCAGCCGTGCCAGCACGGTCTCCAGCACCGCGTCGTTGCGGGCATCGCTGACGAGCCACAGGCGGGGCAGGCACGGCTGGCGGTTCTTCACCGGGACGCTATAGCAGCGCCCCATGGATCAGCCAGCCTCTCCCCTCGACACCATCCGCGGCCGCATCGCGCAGGCCGCCCGCATCGCGGGCCGCGCGCCCGAGGCGGTCGAACTCGTCGCCATTTCCAAGACGCACCCCGCCGAAGCGATCGCGCCGCTGCTGGCGGCCGGGCACCGCGTCTTCGGCGAGAACCGCGTGCAGGAAGCCCAGTCCAAGTGGCCCGCGTTGCGCGAGGCCTATCCCGAGGTGCAGCTCCACCTGGTGGGTCAGTTGCAGTCGAACAAGGCGCAGGAGGCCGTCGCCACGTTCGACTGCATCCATTCGCTCGACCGCCCCTCGCTGGTGACGGCGCTGGGCGCGGCGATGGAGAAGGCGGGGCGCCGGGTTCCCTGCTTCGTCCAGGTCAACATCGGCGAGGAGGAGCAGAAGGGTGGCTGCAGCCTGGCCGAGCTTCCCGCCCTGCTGGCGGCGGCCGCCGATGCGGGCATCCCGGTCATCGGGCTGATGTGCGTGCCGCCCGCGGGCATCGAGGCCGCACCGTTCTTCGCCCTTCTTGCCAAGCTGGCCGCCGATCACGGCCTCCATCGGTTGAGCATGGGCATGAGCGAGGATTTCGAGACGGCCGTGATGCTGGGGGCGACGCACGTGCGGGTCGGCAGCGCGCTGTTCGGCGCCCGGGGCTGAGGGCGAGACCGCGATGAGCGGCGGCGGCCAGAAGGCGCGGATGCTGGCGGGCGAGTCCTACTTCGCCTCCGATCCCGAGATCGTCGCCGACCAGCGCGCCGCGGCCGAATGGATGGCGCGCTACAACCGCACGCTCGACCCCGCCGAGCGCGAGCCTCTGCTGCGCGAGCGCTTCGCGGCGGTGGGTGACGGAGCCACGATCCGGCCGCCGTTCCACTGCGACTACGGCTTCAACATCCGCCTCGGCCGCGGCGTCTTCCTGAACTTCAACTGCGTCGTGCTCGACGTGGTGGAAGTGGTGATCGGGGATGGCACGCAGATCGGCTCGGGCGTGCAGATCCTGACCGCCGACCACCCGCGAGACCCTCTCGAGCGGGCCAGCGGCCTGGAATGGGGACGTCCGATCCGCATCGGCCGCAATGCCTGGATCGGGGCCGGCGCGCTGGTCATGCCCGGCATCAGCATCGGCGACGACGCCATCGTCGGGGCCGGCAGCGTGGTGACGCGCGACGTGCCGGCCGGGGCGACCGTGATGGGCAATCCGGCGCGGGTGCGCTGAGGCCGGCAGTGGCCGATCGCAGGGTCGGCCGCAGCGGCGGACGGCGGCGGGGATGGCGGAAGGGACGGCGCCCTGCCCGCGCCAGGCAGGTCGGGGCGCTCTCCAGGCCGGCCGGTTACTTCGGCGTGTCGAGTTCGTTGCCGGTCAGGGTGACGATGTGCAGCAGGTTGGTCGAGCCCGGCACCCCGAACGGCACGCCGGCCAGCGTCACCAGGCGCGATCCTGCGGCGCCGAACCCGTGGCGCAGGGCCATGCGCTTGCCCTTGCCGATCATCTCCTCGAAGCTGCCGATGTCCTTGGTGGTGACGCAATGGGTGCCCCACAGCAACGCCAGGCGGCGCGCGGTCATCTGCGAGGGGGTGAGCACCAGCATCGGCGCCGCCGGTCGCTCGCGCGCGACGCGCCGCGCCGAGATGCCCGATCCGGTGAAGACGATGATGCCCTCGATCGTCAGCGTGTCGGCGATCGTGGCGCAGGACGCGGAGAGCGCGTCGGCGCTGGTGGCATCCGGCGGAGTGTGGGCGATGTGGATGCGCTCGCGATAGGTCGAATCGGTTTCGACCCGGACGGCGATGCGGTCCATGATCGTCACCGCCTCGACCGGCCACTGCCCCGCCGCCGTCTCGGCCGAGAGCATCACCGCGTCGGCGCCGTCGTAGACCGCGTTGGCGACGTCGGACACTTCCGCGCGCGTGGGCGAGGGGCTGGTAATCATCGATTCCAGCATCTGCGTCGCCACCACCACCGGCTTGCCCAGGCGACGCGTCTTTTCGACGATGTGCTTCTGGATCGGCGGCACTTCCTCGGGCAGCAGTTCCACCCCCAGGTCGCCGCGGGCGACCATGATGCCGTCGGAAAGCTCGATGATCTCGTCCAGGCTCTCCACGGCCGCCGGCTTCTCGATCTTGGCCATGATCGCGCCGTGGCCGCCGGTCAGCCGCCGCGCCTCGGCGACATCCTCGGGACGCTGCACGAAGGACAGGCCGATCCAGTCTGCCTTCTGCTCCACCGCGAAGGCCAGGTCGCGGCGGTCCTTGTCGGTCAGCGCGGGCACGGGGACGATGGCATCGGGGATGTTCACGCCCTTGCGGTCCGAGATCGGGCCGCCGACTTCGGCGCTGCACAGGATGGAATCGAGGTCGGCGCGGATCACCACCAGGCGCAGCTTGCCGTCGTCGATCAGCAGGCGCTGGCCCTTCTGGAGGATGCCGAAGAGCTCGGGATGAGGCAGGCAGACGCGCTCGTCGCTGCCGGGCGCGGGATCGCGGTCCAGCGTGAAATGGGCGCCGTGACGGATGAAGGCCTTGCCCCCCTCGAAGGTGCCGACGCGCAGCTTGGGGCCCTGCAGGTCGCACAGGATCGCCACCGGCCGCTCCAGGTCCTTCTCCACCGCGCGGATGTTGGCGATGGTTTCGCGGTGGGTGTCGTGGTCGCCATGGCTCATGTTGACGCGGAAGGCATCGGCGCCGGCCTTGAGCAGCTTGGCGATCGTGTCCCGGTCACGGCTGGCCGGCCCGAGCGTCGCCAGGATCTTGACCTTGCGCTGTCGCTTGATCCCGCGATGATGGGGCGAGCGGCGGTAGGGCGTCGTGCCCGTGGGAATGGTGCTGACCAAGATTGTGGAGCCTCTTTCGGAAACGGGGCCCCATATGGCAAAGGCCGTCTGACAAACCAAGGACGATTGGCAGATTATGAGCGAGATGGACCCTCTCGATGCGCTGGACGACACGGTGGCGGCGGCGGCTTTCCGCCGGCTGGTGCGTCACCTGCAGCACCGTTCCGATGCCGAGAACATCGAATTGATGGGGCTTGCGGGCTTCTGCCGCAACTGCCTGGCCGACTGGATCCGAGATGCCGGCTTCGCGGGCGACAAGGCGCAGGCGCGCGCGGTGATACACGGGATGCCGTTCGAGGAGTGGAAGGCCAAGTACCAGGCGGAGGCCACGCCCGAGCAGCTCGCGCGCATGGAAGCGAGCCTGAAGAAGAACGCTCCCGGGCACTGATCGCGCGTGCCCGGGGCGGCGGCACCGGAGCGGCAGGGGAGCGGCAGGAATGAGGGAGGGCAGTGGCCTGCGGCAACCCTCGACGATTTCCACAGGCTTGCGCTTTGCCCGAATCCGTGGCGCCCGCTATCAGCCGCCGCCAACCTGATTCACAGCATTTGACCGGAGCACCTGACCCCATGGCCGAAACCACCGACGATCGCCTGCGCCTGCTGATCGAGCGCGTCGAGCGCCTCGAGGAGGAGAAGAAGGGCATCTCGGACGACATCCGCGATGTCTACAACGAGGCCAAGGCCGTGGGCTACGACGTCAAGATCATGCGCCAGATCGTCCGCATCCGGAAGATGAAGCCTGATGACCGGCGCGAGATGGACATGCTGCTCGACACCTACAAGACAGCGCTCGGCATCGACTGACCGACGCCCCGGGGCGGCCCCGTTGCTTCCGCTGCGGAGCGGATGGGGCGTCAGCCGCCCGCCATCGCCAGGGCCATGCTCACGCAGTTGGCCACGGCGTGCTGCAGCATCGCGGCGGGCAGCCCCAGGCGCTGGCGGGTGAAGCCGAGCAGCAGCCCCGCCCACAGCTGCGGCAGCACCATCGGCAGCGACAGCAGCGAAGTGCTCGGATAGTTCAGCAGATGCACCGCGGCGAAGAGCAGCGCCGCCGCCCAGAACAGCGCCGGATAGGTGCGGGCAAAGACGGGCGAGGGCGCGCGGCGCTTTCGCAGCCACAGCCAGCCTGCCAGCGCTGCGATCGCCAGCCCCAGCAGCAATCCCAGGAGCGCCACCGGCGCCACGGCCTTCGCCTGCCACGCCAGGACCAGGAACGCGGCGAAGCAGGCGAGCAGCCACAAGGCGCGCGGCCGCCCGCTCTGCCAGCCGCGGAAGATCACCTCCTCCAGCACCGGCGCGGCGACCAGCGTGACCGGCAGGAGCCAGCCCGCGGGCAGCTTGCCGAATGCGTCGGGCAGCGGCAGCGCGAACAGCGTCTGCCAGAAGGCGATGAGCGGCAGGATCACCAGCAGCATCGCGCCGACATGGAGCGCGGTGATGACAGCCAGCGCGCTCCAGCCTCCCGGTCGGCGCAGGCCCGCGGGACGGAGCACGGCCGGCCGCCGCAGAAACGAGGACAGGTCCCGAAGTATGGTCCTGGAGGCGGGCGGGGGCAGGTATTCCTGGGTCGGCATGCGTGCCTGCTAGACTGCACCGCTTGCCAATTCGTTGTCCAGCGGCCGCGGTGAGGAGACGCGGCCTTGCCCGCCATGAGCCGGAGCCGGGCCGCAGAGGTTGCCCTCGGGCGGGGGGCTGTTGTAAGGGCCCGCCACCTCATTCATCGGACCCGCCCCGTTCCCCAGCCGGAACCGGCGACGGGCAGGCAGCGAGCGCATCATGGCAGGCCATTCCAAATTCAAGAACATCATGCATCGCAAGGGCGCGCAGGATAAGAAGCGCTCGGCGATGTTCTCCAAGCTCAGCCGCGAAATCACCGTCGCAGCCAAGATGGGCATGCCCGATCCGGACATGAACCCGCGCCTGCGCGCCGCCGTCAACGCGGCCAAGGCGCAGTCGATGCCCAAGGACAACATCCAGCGCGCCATCGACAAGGCCAGCAAGGGCGACGCCGAGAACTACGAGGAAGTGCGGTACGAGGGCTACGGCCCGGGGGGCGTCGCGATCATCGTCGAGGCGCTGACCGACAACCGCAACCGCACCGCCACCAACGTGCGCACCGCCTTCGCCAAGAACGGCGGCAACCTGGGCGCCTCGGGCGCGGTCTCCCACGGGTTCGAGCGGCTGGGCCTCATCGAGTACCCGGGCAAGGTCGGTGACGAGGACAAGGTCCTCGAAGCCGCCATCGAGGCCGGCGCCGACGACGTCGAGAGCGACGAGGACAGCCACTCGGTGTGGACCTCGGTAGAGAACCTCCACGAAGTCGCGCGCGAGCTGGAGAAGGTCCTGGGCGAGGCCGAGGGCGTGAAGCTGGCCTGGAAGCCCAGCCTCAAGGTCGATGTCGATGCCGACACCGCCAGCACGCTGCTCAAGCTGGTCGACACGCTCGACGACGACGACGACGTGCAGACCGTCTGGGGAAACTACGAGATCTCGGACGAGGTCATGGAGAAGCTCTCCTGATCCTCTCCGTCCCGGGGGCGGGGTCCGATACCCGCCCGGCGGGGTGGACGGCGTGATCATCATCGGCCTCGACCCCGGCCTGACCTGCACCGGCTGGGGCGTGGTCGCCAAGAGCGGCAGCCGGCTCAGCCACGTCGCCAACGGGCAGATCCGCACCGACGCCAAGGCCGGCATGGCCGAGCGGCTGGTGGAGCTCGATGCCGCGCTGACCGACGTGATCCTCCACCACCGGCCGGACAGCGGCGCGGTGGAAGAGGTCTTCGTCAACGTGAACCCGCAGTCCACGCTCAAGCTGGGTCAGGCGCGCGGTGTCGCCATGCTCAGCCTGGCACGGGCGGGGATGCCGGTGGCCGAGTATTCGACCAAGGTGGTGAAGAAGGCGGTGGTCGGAACCGGCGGGGCGGCGAAGGCGCAGGTCCAGGCCATGCTCCAGGTGCTGCTGCCGGGCGTGCGGCTCGCCGGCGAGGATGCGGCCGACGCGCTGGCGGTGGCGATCACCCATGCCAACATGCTCGGAAGCCACCGCTAGCACGCCCTTAGCGCGGCGTTAGCGCGCCCCTAACGCGACGGTAGCGCCGCGTCAGCCCATGGCAAGGCCGTGGTAGACGGCAATCTTGTTGCCGTCGGGATCGCGCAAGTAGGCCCCATAGGCACCCCGGGCCTGGGGCTTGGGCTCCGGATCGCCCTCGCTCGAGCCCCCGTTGGCCAGCCCCGCTGCATGCCAGGCGTCGACCGCATCCTGGCTGGACGCCTCGAAGATGATGGTCCCCCCGTTCGCGTGCGTCGTCGGCTGCCCGTCGCGTGCGGGGCCGAGCAGGAACTTCACCCCGCCCAGGTCCCACATCACGATCGGATAGCCCTCCGGCGTCGTGCTGCCCGCGACACCCAGCGTACCGAAGGTGGCGTCGTAGAAGGCGCGGGTCCGTGCAAGGTCGTTCGACCCCAGGCGGATGGACTTGAGCAGCATGGTTTCCTCTCCCTCTTCCCTTTGCGGCGGCAGACTGTCGAGGCGGGCGGGGAGGGTCAATCACCAGAGGCGCGCAGCCGCGATATGTGCGCGGACGGACAGGGTGCCGACTTATCCACGCGAATCCCGCGGCGGCGAAATGGACGCTGCCCCGCGGCTTTGGCATGCGGATTGCCCATGTGGCACATCTACCAGTTCCCGCTCTGCCCCTTCAGCCGCAAGGTCCGGCTGCTCATGGCCGAGAAGGGCATCGCCTATGAACTGCAGACCGCCCGCCCGTGGGAAGGGGAGGATCGCCTCTTCGCGATGAACCCGGCGGGGCGCACCCCGGTCATCCGCGAAACCGAAAAGGGCGTCGTGCTGTCCGACAGCCGTGCCATTTGCGAGTTCCTCGAAGAGACGGTGGACCGCAATCCGCTGATCAGCGGCACCGCCCAGCAGCGCGCCGAGATCCGCCGCCTGATCGCGATGTTCGACGAGAACTTCTTCCACGACGTCTCCGGCCCGCTGCTGCTGGAGCGCATGAAGAAGCGGCTGGTGCTGCGCCAGTCGCCCGACGCCAAGGCGCTGCGCGAATCGATGAAGCTGGCGCACGACTATCTCGACTACATCGACTACCTGATCGACAACCGGCCGTGGTTGGCCGGTGCGACGATGACGCTGGCCGACCTTGCCGCCGCCGCGCAGCTTTCGGTGGCGGACTACCTCGGCGGGCTCGACTGGTCGACGCACGAGCAGGCGCGCGCCTGGTACCTGGTGATGAAGTCGCGCCCTTCGTTCCGGCCGCTGCTGAGCGAGCGGATGGAGGTGATCCAGCCGCCCAGCCACTACGCCGAGGTGGACGCCTGAGTCGCCGGCGCGACACCACCGCTTGGGGCTGCGCATTTCGCTTGCCCCTATATGTACCTGTGCAAAGTTTGATTCTCGCCCTCGATTCAGACGCCGTCTTCACTATCTCTGGTGTCTCCGCCTGAGCGCGCGCCAGTGATGGAGGCGCCGGCGACACCCGATTCAGCTGTGCACCGGAGCCGCCCCCATGCCCCTTCTCGAAGCCCGCAAGACCTACAAGCCCTTCGAATATCCCTGGGCCTACGACTTCTGGAAGACGCAGCAGCAGATCCACTGGCTGCCCGAGGAAGTGCCGCTGGGCGAGGACTGCCGCGACTGGGCGCAGAACATCTCGGAGCATGAGCGCAACCTGCTCACCCAGATCTTCCGCTTCTTCACCCAGGCCGACGTGGAAGTGCAGGACTGCTACCACGAGAAGTACGCGCGCGTCTTCAAGCCGACCGAGATCAAGATGATGCTCACCGCCTTCTCCAACATGGAGACGGTGCACATCGCGGCCTACTCGCACCTGCTCGACACCATCGGCATGCCGGAAAGCGAATACGGCATGTTCCTCGAGTACGAGGAACTGAAGGCCAAGCACGACTACCTGCAGAAGTTCGGCGTCGACAACGACGAGGACATCGCGCGCACGCTCGCCATGTTCGGCGGCTTCACCGAGGGTGTGCAGCTCTTCGCCAGCTTCGCGATGCTGATGAATTTCCCGCGCTTCAACAAGATGAAGGGCATGGGCCAGATCGTCAGCTGGTCGGTGCGCGACGAATCGCTTCACTGCGAAGGCATCACCCGCCTGTTCCACGCCTTCGTGCACGAGCGCGGCTGCCTCACGAAGGCGGTGAAGGACGACATCGCCGACCAGTGCCAGACCACGGTCCGCCTGGAAGACGCCTTCATCGACCTCGCCTTCGAGATGGGGCCGGTCCCCGGCATGACGGCCAAGGACATCAAGCGCTACATCCGCTACATCGCCGACTGGCGCCTGGGCCAGCTCGGCCTCAAGCCGATCTACCTCATCGAGGACCACCCGCTGCCGTGGCTCCAGCCGCTGCTCAACGGCGTGGAGCATGCCAACTTCTTCGAGACCCGCGCCACCGAGTACTCCAAGGGCGCGACCCGCGGCGACTGGAACACCGTCTGGGCCAACTTCGACGCGCGCCGCAAGGTCAAGGCCAACGACGAGGGCGTCACCGACGACGGCAGCGAGCCGGGGCTGTTCGGGGATGTCGCCGCGGAGTAAGCATTTCGGTGCTGAGTTGATCTTTTCGGATCTGCCGTCTGAAGAGGGCATTCTCCTGTCGAACATCAAGCCGAGTATCATAGCTAAGATCGAGGACGGCGTTCTATGCGACCCAAGGGATATGCTGGCTCCTGGTTTGCCGATTGGAACGGTGAGCGCCTTCCGTGCATCCACCGTCACGCTCTCGATGGCCGACACTATTTAGACCCTAAGGTGGACGATCGTGGCAAATGGCCTAAGTTCATCGCAGCAATTCAGGATGGCAAGAAGGTCATTGAGACGACTAGCCATCCAAAGTTGCCAGGCAGTGATTTTCGACGGAGGAGCGGATATTGCGCAGTGTGGCGAGTGGAGAATGTTACGGTAGCGGAAGGTCGGCTAGAGTTTGATTTGGCGGAAATGCTTCACTCGTTTACCAGTGAATAGCCCGCTTATGATCTTTCGCGTCTGATTGAAGTTCGCGAGCCAGTTCGCAACTCGCTGTTTGACATGAAACCGCATGCTCGCACGCGCATTTCTCCAGCATTGCCGCTTCCGGAGAACAGGCCATGCCTCGCACGCGCATCCTCCTGACCCTTGCCACCGTCGCATTCGCCACGCCCGCCTTCGCGCAGGAGACCGCATCCGCGCCCGTCGCTGCGGACAGCACGGCGGGCAAGCGCGCGCTGCTGGAGGAAGACGTCGTCACGGTGCGCAACGTCACCCGGCCCGAACTCGTCTACGGAATCGCCATCGTCGATGATGACGGAAAGCCGGTCGGCACGGTGGAGCGGCTTGCGGGCAACGACGTGATCGTCGGCGACGGCACCTCCGAGTACCGCATCCCGTTCACCCAGATCTACGCCTTCAGCAAGGACGGCGCCGATCACTACGCCAGCCGCTTGCCCAAGGCGAAGCTCAAGCCCATGCGCCCGCGCAAGAAGAAGGCGCGCACGGGGTACTGAGGCGGACGGCTTGCCCGGCGCGCACCGCCCGGGCATGGTCGTGTCCGATTGATAGGGGAGAGCCACGATGTCCACCAACCCGACCTTGATCTTCCTGCCGATGCTGGCCGTGGTCGCGCTGACCTTCGTCGCCTTCCTGCGGATGGCGGCGGCGCGCGGCGCGGCGGTGAAGGCCGGGCACGACCCCGCCTACTACCGCGCGCACCTGGGGGAGCCCGAGCCCGAAGGCGCCCGCGCGGCGGTGCGGCACTACGACAACCTGTTCGAGCTGCCGACGCTGTTCTACGCTGCCTGCATCACGGCCTTCTCGCTGGCGGCGGTCGGCCGCTGGACGCTGATCTTCGCGTGGGGGTACGTGGCGGCGCGGGTGGTGCAGAGCCTCGTCCACATGACCTACAACAACCCCGCGCACCGCGGCGGCGCCTTCGTGCTCGGCATCGTCTTCATGCTGGCGCTGTGGCTCAACCTCGCCATCTCGATCTTCGCACGGGTGTGAGCCCCGCCACCGGCGGGCTGCTGGCGCTGGCGTCCGTCAACCTGGTCGCCTTCGCCGCATTCGGCATCGACAAGGCACGCGCCCGAAGCCGCGGCGCGCGCATCGCCGAGTCGCGCCTGCTGCTGCTGGCGCTGGCTGGCGGCACCGCGGGTGCCTATGCCGGGCGGAGAGCCTTCCGGCACAAGACGCGCAAGCAGCCCTTCGCGGCGCGGCTGCACGCCATCGCAGCGGTGTAGGCGGCGGCAATCGCCGGCGTGGCCTGGCTTCTGCGCTGAGGTCCGCGCCGGGGCGCCGGGCAAAACTTCGGTGGCGCGCCCGCCCGCGGGCGGTTAGAGGACTGGGCCATGAGCGATACCGTTTCCTTCGGCTACGAGGACGTGGCCCCCGAGGAGAAGGAGGGCCGCGTCGGCGCCGTCTTCTCGTCCGTCGCGCGCAAGTACGACATCATGAACGACGCCATGTCCGGCGGCATGCATCGGCTGTGGAAGGACAAGTTCGTGCGTCGGGTGAAGCCGCGCGAGGGCGAGCAGATCCTCGACATGGCCGGCGGCACGGGGGACATCGCCTTCCGCATGGAGCGCGCCGGCGCCCGCATTACCGTCTCGGACATCAACCAGGACATGCTCGACGTCGGGATCGAGCGCGCGATGGAACGCGGCATCGACACCCTCGTCTGGTCGCGCCAGAATGCCGAGGAGCTGACCTTCCCCGATCGCTTCTTCGATGCCTACACCATCGCCTTCGGCATCCGCAACGTGACGCATATCGACAAGGCGCTTGCCGAGGCGCACCGCGTGCTCAAGTACGGCGGCCGCTTCTACTGCCTGGAATTCTCCACCACCGAATGGCCGGGCTTCAAGGACATCTACGACGCCTATTCACACAAGCTCGTCCCGAAGATCGGCTCGATGATTGCCGGGGACGCGGAGTCGTACCGCTATCTCGTCGAATCGATCCGTCGCTTCCCGCCGATGCCGGAGTTCGAGGCGATGATCCGCACGGCCGGGTTCCGGCACACCCGGGTCGAGCCGATCATGGGTGGGCTGGTGGCGATCCACTCGGGCTGGAAGGTCTGACGCCAAGGTGACGTCGACCGCCACGCACATCGCGCGCCTGCTCAAGTGGGGCCGCGTCCTCGCGCGCCACGGAGCCCTGCGCGGGATCGAGAGCGACCGCAACGCCCCGGCACCGGTCAAGCGCCTGTGCCGCATCGCCCGTTTCGGCGCGCGCCAGCCAGCCGAGCCGGACTACGCAGGGGCCTTCCAGGAGATCGGTCCGGCCGCCATCAAGCTGGGCCAGGCGCTCGCCACGCGCCCGGATCTCGTGGGCGAAGGCCCCGCGCGCAATCTCCTGACGCTGCAGGACAGCCTGCCGCCGGTGCCCTTCGCGCAGATCCGCACGTTCATCGAGGACAGCTTCGGCCGCCCGGTGGAGGCGTTGTTCGCCTCGATCGAGGAGGAGCCGGTCGGCGCGGCTTCGATCGCGCAGGTCCACCGGGCGGTCACCCAGGATGGGCGCACCGTGGCGGTCAAGGTGCTGCGCCCCGGCATCCGCGAACAGTTCAACCGCGACGTCGAGACTTACGAGTGGGCCGCCGCGCATCTGGAAGCCCTGGGCGGGGAGGCGACGCGCCTGCGCCCGCGGGCGGTGATCGCCAACCTCAAGCGCTGGACCGTGCGCGAGTTCGACCTGCGGCGCGAAGCGGCCTCCGCCTCCGAGCTCGCCGATGCCATGAAGGGGGTCGACGACTACCGCGTCCCCGACATCGACTGGGACCGCACCAGCGGCTCGGTGCTCACCGTCGAGTGGATCGACGGCATCAAGATGAGCAATCTGGCGGCCTTGCGCGAAGCCGGGCACGACCTGCCGGCGCTGGCGCGACGGCTGGTGCTGACGTTCCTCACCCAAGCGATCTCCTGCGGCTTCTTCCATGCCGACATGCACCAGGGCAACCTGTTCGTGCAGGGCGGGCCGGGGCGCGAGAGCACCATCGTTGCCATCGACTTCGGCATCATGGGCCGCATCAACCGGCAGGCGCGGCTGTGGCTGGCGGAGATCCTCTACGGGCTCACCACCGGCAATTACCGCCGGGTGGCCGAGATCCACTTCGAAGCGCAGTACGTCCCCAGCTATCACACGGTGGAGGAGTTCGCCACGGCGCTGCGCGCGGTGGGCGAGCCGATGCGCGGCAAGCCGGTGTCCGAACTCTCGGTCGGGCAGATGCTCGACGGCCTGTTCGCGATCACGCGCGACTTCGACATGGCGGTGCAGCCGCACCTGCTGCTGCTGCAGAAGACCATGGTCATGGTCGAGGGGCTGGCGACCGCACTCGACCCGCAGATCAACATGTGGGACGTCTCCGCCCCGTTCGTGAGGGGCTGGATCCGCGACGAGCTGGGGCCCGAGGCGGTCATCGTCGATCGCGTGCGGCAGGACGTGGACACGCTGCTGCGCCTGCCGGCGCTGGTGCGCCGGATCGAGGAGCGCTTCCCGCCCAAGGGCGGCGCGCCCGAGCAGGCGCCGCTCCCCGAAGTGGAGCTGGTATGGGCGCGCCGGCGCGCGCGTAAACGCCGCGGTAACCCGTGGGGGGGCTATGTGGCCGCCGCGATCCTCGGGGGTGCTGCGGCGTGGGCCTTGACCTACTGGACGATCCTGGGCTGAGCGGGCCCGCCCGAGCGACGGCGTCGAGCGCCCGCGGCGACGGGCGCTTCGCCCGCTGGTCGCCCTGGCGCGCGCGCCTGGTGCTGGGGATGCTGGCGGCGCTGCTCGTCGCCGCCATGATCGTGCCGACCGGCAAGCCCGGGAGCCGCTCGCCCTGGTCTGGTGCGGTGGAGGGGCCGGTCGACGCCGCCGGCCGCGCCGTCGCCGCCCCGGGCCAGCCGCATGACGAGGACATCGCGCTCTACGAGGCGGCGATCGCGCGCATCGCCCGGGGCGAGCACTACTACGACTTCATCGTCGCCGAGCAGCG
Organism: Novosphingobium soli; assembly: GCF_042432915.1. Lineage (NCBI taxonomy): Bacteria > Pseudomonadati > Pseudomonadota > Alphaproteobacteria > Sphingomonadales > Sphingomonadaceae > Novosphingobium > Novosphingobium soli. Next base: position 82,062 of record NZ_JBHLWK010000023.1, on the reverse strand, counting down.
GGCGAGCGACTACCCGGTGAACCCCGGGATCGCGGTGCGCCTGCCGACCCTGGCCTGGATCGACGCCCGGCTGGGCGAGACGGGGCAGCTCGTCGCCGCCATCGCGCTCATGCTGGCGATCATCGCCACCTGGTGGCAGCGGCTGGGCGAATGGCCGGAAGACCGCGGCCGGCTCCGGCGCGTCGGGACGGCGCTGGTCTTCGTCGGCGCCTCGCTGGGGCTCAACCGGCACTACTTCCCGCTCCACGAACTCTGGGCCGGGGGGCTGATCGCCTGGTCCTTCGGCCTCCATCGCATCGGGCAGGACGGGCACGGCGGCCGCTGGCGGGCGTCCTTCCTGGTGGCAGCGCTGGCGCTGGCGATCCGCGAGCTCGCGCTGCCCTACGTGCTGCTGATGGCCACCTTCGCGCTGTGGCACCGCAACCGGCGCGAGGCCGCGGCGTGGCTCGTGCTGGCGGTGCTGTTCGCCGCCGGCCTCGGCTGGCACCTCGCGCTGATCGCGCGCGACGTGCTGCCCGGCGATCCGCACGGGCCCCCCTGGCTGGTCCTGCGGGGGATGGCCGGCTGGCTGGCCAACGTCGTCCAGTCGAGCAACCTGCGCTGGCTGCCGCACTTCCTGGCCGGTCCTGCCGTGGTGCTGATGACCTTCGGCTGGCTCGGCTGGCGGAGCCGCTCGGGCCTGTTCGGGTTCCTGCTCTGCGCCGGCTACGGCGTGGCATTCATGATCGCGGGGCGTTGGGACAACTTCTACTGGGGCGCGATGATCGCGCCGGCCCTGTTCCCCGGGATCGTCTTCGCCCCGCGTGCGGTGGGGCAGCTGGTGGCCGCGGCGCGCATCCCGGGAGTGGCCGGCGCGCGCCCTGCAAACTGATTGCGCCCGCCTCCGCGCTGTTGCACAAGCCCGGTCATGAACGGACCCCGGATCCTGCTGGTCGTGGGCGGCGGCATCGCCGCGTACAAGTCCTGCGAACTCGTCCGCACCATCCGCAAGGAGGGCGGCTCGGTCACTTGCGTGCTGACCGAGGGTGGGGCGCGCTTCGTGACGCCGATGACCCTGGCCGCGCTCTCGGAGAACCCGGTCCACACCACGCTGTGGGACCTCAGGAACGAGGCCGAGATGGGCCACATCCAGCTGAGCCGCGAGGCGGACCTCGTGGTCGTCTGCCCCGCGACCGCGGACCTGCTGGCGAAGATGGCGGCGGGCATGGCGGACGATCTGGCCACCACGCTGCTGCTGGCGACCGACAAGCCGGTGCTCGCGGTCCCGGCGATGAACGTGCGCATGTGGCAGCACGCCGCCACCGGGCGCAACGTCCGGCTGCTGCGGGACTCCGGCATCGACGTGCTGGAACCCGACGAGGGCCCGATGGCCTGCGGCGAGTACGGCCCCGGCCGCTTGCCCGAACCCGCGGCGATCTGGCGCCACATCGCCGCCAAGCTCGGCCACCCGCCGCATGCCGTCAAGCCCGACACGGGGGCTGGTTCCGGCATGCCCCCGGCGGGCTCGCTTCGCGGCCGCCATGTGCTGGTGACCGCCGGGCCGACCCACGAGCCGATCGACCCGGTTCGCTACATCGCCAATCGCTCGTCCGGCAAGCAGGGCTTCGCGATCGCGGCGGCGGCGGCCCAGGCGGGCGCCCGCGTGACCCTCGTGGCCGGTCCGGTCCACCTTGCCACCCCCGCGGGCGTCGAGCGCGTCGACGTCGAGACGGCGCGCGAGATGGCCGCGGCGGTGGAGGCCGCCTTGCCTGCCGACATCGCGGTGATGGTCGCGGCCGTCGCCGACTGGCGCGTGGCGGACGCGGCCGGCCAGAAGCTCAAGAAGCAGGGCGGCGGCGTGCCCGCGCTGGCGCTGGCGGAGAACCCCGACATCCTGGCGGGGCTCGCCTCGGGCCCGCGTCGCCCCCAGCTGGTGGTCGGCTTCGCCGCGGAGACGCAGGACGTGATCCGCTACGCCCAGGAAAAGCGCCTGCGCAAGCATGCCGACTGGATCGTGGCGAACGACGTCTCCGGCGACGTCATGGGGGGCGACCTCAACGCCGTCCACATCGTGCGTGCCGACGACGTGATCTCCCTCCCCGAAATGCCCAAGGAGGACGTCGCGCGCGCCCTCGTCGAAAGGTTCGCCGATGCATTCCCCCGCTGAAGTACCCGTCCTGGTCAAGATCCTGCCGCACGGGGAAGGGCTGGATCTGCCGGCCTATGCCACGGACGGCGCTGCGGGCATGGATGCGGTCTCCGCCGAGGACGTGACGCTTGCGCCCGGTGCGCGCCAGGCGGTGGCGACGGGGCTTGCCGTCGCCATCCCCCCGGGCTTCGAGATTCAGGTCCGCCCGCGTTCGGGCCTCGCGCTCAAGCACGGCATCACGGTGCCGAACACGCCGGGCACGATCGATTCGGACTATCGGGGAGAGCTGAAGGTGATCCTCATCAACCACGGCGCCGAGCCCTTCGCCATTCGCCGCGGCGACCGCATCGCGCAGCTGGTGCTGGCGCCGGTGACGCGCGCGACCTGGCTGAAGGTGGAAGAGCTGGAGGCCACCGCGCGCGGAGAGGGCGGGTTCGGCTCTACCGGCGGGGTCGTCGCGCTGGGGAACTGAGCGCAACGCGGCTTGCGGCCGCGCCCGCGTCATTCCGGATCGTCGGCCTCGATGCGGCGTCGGCTGCGGTCCCGGCGCCCGCGATGCCACTTGAGCCCGTACCAGCCCGCCCCGCCGAGCCCCCCGATCATCGCCGCACCCTTGGCCAGCGTCCCGAAGGCGGTGCTCAGCGCGCCCACGGTCACGCCCCAGAAGAGCTGCGACATGATGGCCATGAAGGTGTTCATCGTTCCGCAGCTCCCCTCAGGGTTCCGGCGACCATCGCGGCCGACCCAAGGGACGTCCCGGAGGCAAATGAAGCGGGCCCGCAATGTTTCAGCGGACCCGCTCCTCGGTGTCTCCCACTCTATGCAGGGGGGAGTCCGTCAATAACCTGTGGTCACTTCTTCTCCGGCGCGACAGTAATGCGCACCGTCTCGCCCGAGTTCCCCGGGAAATCGGTGAACAGGGCTTCCACGAGGTTGGGCACCAGGTACTGCAGGCGGTTGGAGCTGGAGACGGCTTCGGCCTTGCCTTCGAACAGGCGCTGGCCGTCGGCCGCACGGTCGATCTTCAGGCTGACGCCGCTGGTGTAGACGGTGTACGACTGAACGCCGTTGTCGAAGAACGGGTCGTACCAGCCATAGCGCCAGGGGCCGCCCCAACCACCGAACCGGCTGCGGCCGTAGAAGCCATAGGGACCGTACCACGGGCCCCAATAGCCGGCGCCGCCGACGCCGACACCGGTGCTGCGCACGCGCTCGCGGCCGCCGTCGACGCCGTAGTCGAAGCGCACGATCAGGGTCGCGCGGGCCGGGTCCTCCACCGGGGCATAGCCGACGCGGGCCATGCGATCACGCACGATCGTCGCATACTGCGCGAACTCGAGGCCGCCAGAGAGCTTGGGATCATCCGCGACGATGGCGAACGACTGACCCGAGGGCGCCGGCAGCTGGGACTGGAAGCGCGAGACGTCGGCCTTGAAAGGCGCCGCGCAGGCCGCGAGCGCCATGAGCAGCAAGGCAGCGGCGGCGAGCCGCATCCTGCCGAGCTGAGATCCGGAAGGGTGTTTCATCATCATTTTGCTCCACGAACCCGAAAGGCCCATGTCGCCCATTCCGGCGCGGCCCTCGAACCTCTGTGATCCTGCCGTAGAATCAATGCCATGAATAGCGGTTGAATGGGGCCTGTACGAGGCAGGGCGTGCCGCGTGTTCAGGATCCATCCACCCGCCAGGCGTTTTCGTCGCGACTTGATCGTATGCTCCACATGTAGGAAGGGATCGCCCCAATGACGAGTCCGGTTCCCCTCCTTTCACTTCTGTGCGGCAAAGTCGCGCCTTTCCGCGGCCCCGCAGAGCCGAGCGCGATCGACAAGCGCCCGGTCCTCGGCGAAGTGCGCGTTCGTCGCTCCGGCCTCGAAGGCGATACGCAGGCCGATCTGACGGTCCACGGCGGTCCCGACAAGGCCATCCATCACTATCCGCACGACCACTACGCCTGGTGGCGCGAGGCGATCGGTGACCATCCGCTGCTCGCCGGCAATGGCGCCTTCGGGGAGAACGTCTCCACCCGGGGCGTCGTCGAGGACATGGTCTGCATCGGCGACCGCTGGCGACTCGGGACGGCGGTGGTAGAGGTCAGCCAGGGGCGCCAACCGTGCTGGAAGCTCGATCACCGGTTCGGCGGCGCGCGGGTGAACGCGCTGTGCGTCCGCTCGCGCCGGTCCGGCTGGTACTATCGCGTCATCCAGGAGGGCGTGGCCCAGTCGGGAGAGGTCATGGAGCTGCTCGACCGGCCGTTCCCGTCATGGACCGTGCTCCGCGTCTTCGGCCTGCTCATCGCGGGCGACCACAAGAGCGATCGCGCCAGCCTGGAAGCGTTGGGCGAAGTCACGCCGCTGGCAGAATCGTGGGCGCGGCGCCGGGCCAAGCTGCTCGCCGGCTGACGCGGGACCCGCGCCCGGCCGGAGCAGGCTCCGGCCGGCGCCTGTCCGGCCCCGTCAGTTCCGGACGAGGCCGAGCGCCTCGTAGGTCTTCTCCAGCGTCGGGATCGCCAGTGCGCGTGCCTTCTCCGCGCCCTGTCGCAGGATCGCGTCGAGCGCGGCGCGGTCCTCGCGCAGCTCCAGGAAGCGCGCGTTGATGGGGGCGAGCTTCTCCACCAGCAGTTCGCCCAGCGCCGGCTTGAACTTGCCGAAGCCCTCGCCGCCGAAGGTGCCCAGCACGGCCTCGACGGTGGTGCCCGCCATCACCGCGTAGATCGCCACCAGGTTCTTGGCCTCGGGCCGGCCCTCCAGGCCGTCCTTGTCCGAAGGCAGGGGCTCCGGGTCGGTCTTGGCCTTCTTGACCTTCTGCATGATGGTGTCGGCCGTGTCGGTCATGTTGATGCGGCTCATGTCGGAGGGGTCCGACTTGCTCATCTTCGCCGAGCCGTCGCGCAGGCTCATGATGCGCGCCGCCTCGGGCGGGATGAACGGCGCGGGCAGGGTGAACAGCGGCACCTCTTCGCCGCAGAAATCGTTGTTGAACTTCTGCGCGATGTCGCGGGCGAGCTCCAGGTGCTGCTTCTGGTCCTCGCCCACGGGCACGTGGGTGGCCTGGTAGAGCAGCACGTCGGCGGCCTGGAGCACCGGGTAGGTGAACAGCGCGACGCTGGCGCCCTCGCGGTTCTTGCCGGCCTTGTCCTTCCACTGCGTCATGCGGTTGAGCCAGCCCATGCGCGCGGTGCCGTTGAGCAGCCACTGCAGCTCCGCGTGCTGGGGCACCTGGGCCTGGTTGAACAGGATCGAGCGGTCGGGGTCGATGCCGCAGGCCACCAGCGCCGCCACCATCTCGCGCGTGTTGGCGCCGAGGTCGGCCGGGGTGTGCGGCATCGAGATCGCGTGGAGGTCGGCGAGGAAGTAGAGGCACTCGCCCCCTTGCGCCGAGACCTGGTCCTGCATCGCCACCCAGTTGCGGATCGCGCCCAGATAGTTGCCGAGGTGCAGGTTGCCGGTGGGCTGGATGCCGGAGACGATACGCATGGCCGCGTCCTTATCGAGTTGTGGAGTGCAGGAGAGGAGCGCCGGTGGCGCTAATGCAGGAGGTCAGCGCGCGGGGAGCGCGGAAGTCCGCCATCGCCAGCTGCGGCGGGGAAGGAAGGACATCTCCTGCATCGCGCCGGCTCATAGCATGTTCGCGGGGGGATGGAAGGCCTTGGCGCCACGGACCGGGCCGGTCGGGGGCGGGCGCATTAGGCCTTGCGCCGGCGCCGCAGCAGCGCGAGGTCGGCGCGGGTGAAGGCGCCGGATGCGAGCGTGGCGGCCCCGTAGACGGCGCATCCGGCCGCCACGAGCACCGCCAGCGCGAGCCCCCGTAGCAGCCAGGTAGCGTGGACATATGGCGCCATCAGGCCTTGCCCGAACCACAGCGCCACCCCCATCGCCACCGCGGCGATGGCCAGCCGCGGCGCGCGCCGCTTCAGCCGCGCATCGACCGTGAAGTGCCCTCTGCGGACCAGCGTGCGGTAGAGGAGCGCCACGTTGAGGGTGGATGCGAGGGCCGTCGCCAGCGGCGGGCCCATGTGCTGCAGCGGCACGATCAGCACGAGGTTGCCGACGAGGTTCGCCGCCATCGAGATCATCGCGTAGCGCACCGGCGTCCTGGTGTCCTGCCGCGCGTAGAACCCGGGCGTCAGCACCTTGACCAGGATGTAGCTGGGCAGCCCGATCGAGAAGGCGGCGAGCGCCTCGGCGGTGCGGGCGACGTCGTTCGCGTCGAATTTGCCGTAGCCGAACAGCGCCGCCGCGATCGGCTGCCCGCAGACCACCAGCGCCACGGCGGCGGGAAGGGTGAGCAGCAGCGCCAGTTCCAGCCCGCGGTTCTGCGTCTCCATCGCCTCCGCATGCTGGCCGGCGCCGAGCTGGCGCGAGATCGTGGGCAGCAGCACGGTGCCCAGCCCGATGCCGATGAGGCCGAGCGGAAGCTGGTTCAGCCGGTCCGCCATGTAGATGTAGGTCACCGAGCCGTGGGCCAGCAGCGAGGCGGCCAGCGCGGTCGAGATCACCAGGTTGATCTGCACCGCCCCGGCGCCGGCGGCGGCCGGCAGGATCAGCTTGAGGAGCTGGCGCACGTCGGCGTTCCACACGGGCATGCGCAGCCGCATCGACACGCCGTTGGCGCGGCAGGCCCAGACCAGCCACGCCAGCTGCAGCGCGCCCGAGACCGAGACGCCGATCGCCTGGTTGCGGGCGGTCACCAGCGGATCGTCCGAGTGGAACCCCAGCAGCGCGACGATCAGGGTCAGGTTGAGCAGGATCGGCGCCGCGGCATTGACCCAGAACTTGCCCAGCGAATTGAGGATGCCGCCCAGCAGCGAGACCAGGCTGATGAGCGCCAGGTAGGGGATGGTCATCCGGCTCAGCGACACGGCGTAGGCGAACTGCGCGTCGGTGACGCCGTTGAACTCGCCGGACAGCAGGAAGGTCACCGGCCAGGCGAACACTTCCAGCACCAGCGTCATGACGATGAGCACCGGCAGCAGCACCGAGAGCGCCTGCTCCGCGAAGACCAGCCCCGCGGCGAGGCCGGCGCCGTCCTTGTCGCCGACCTTCTTGTTGAACATCGGGATGAAGGCCGAAGCGAAGGCGCCTTCCGCGAAGAGCGCGCGGAACATGTTGGGCAGGCGGAAGGCCACCAGGAAGGCGTCGGACGCGAAGCCGGCCCCCACGAAGCGCGCGAAGAGGCTGTCGCGCACGAGCCCCAGGACCCGGCTGGCGAGCGTCAGGCCGCCGACGCTGGCGAGGGCTCTCGCGAGGTTCATCGGATGCGTCCCCGCGGTGTCGCGCCGGGGGAGGCGGGGGTGGCGGCGGAGGAGGCGGGGCGAACCTGGCGGTTCGAAGTCCTCACCCGCTCATGCCGAGCTTGTCGCAGCACCCGCGCGGAGCCCCCCGGCGCCCGGTCGCTCAGGCGTGGCCCGCGGGCTCGCCGATGCCGGCCTCGGCCTGCTGCGCCTGGAGCTGCTGGACGTAGAGGCCGTTGAAGTCGATCGGCTCCAGCATCAGCGGCGCGAAGCCGGCGTCGCGCACCGCGTCCGACACCACCCGGCGGGCGAACGGGAACAGGATGCGCGGGGCCTCGGCGAAGAGGAAGGCGTGCGCCTGCTGGTCTTCGAGGTTCCGCATGCCGACCAGCGCGCAATAGCTGAGCTCGACGACGAAGGCGGTGCCTTCGCTGGTCTTGGAGGAGCAGGTGATCTTCAGCTCGACTTCGTGGACCTCGCCCTCGATCGCGCGCGCGCCGATGTTGAACTGCACGTCGATCTGCGGCGCTTCCTGCCAGGCGAAGCTCTGCGGCGCGTTCGGGTTCTCGACCGAGAGATCCTTCACGTACTGCGAGATGATCCCGGCCGCCGGAGCGGTGTCCTCGCCGTTGTCGAGGTTGAGGTCGGAGATGATGTTGCCTTCGTCGGCCATCGGCTGTGTGTCCCGCAATGAAGTCTGGAAGTTCAGCCGCGGCGCGTAAAACATTTTGCCGCTGCGTGGAACACCCGAGCGTCCGGAAAATTGTAGGGAGTGTGTCCCGAAGGTGCGCAGCGGCGCGCGAAAGGTCGGGCAGGGCCGGTCGATCCGGCTAAAAAATGCCCCGGACGACCTCCTCACGCGTTGTTCATTTGTAATGCCTACCTATCTGGGGCTATGTTGGAGCGCTAAGCCGACCGCGCTTTGAGTCTCGGGCCGCACCGGCCGGAGCATGCCGCGCCTGCCAGTCGCCACGCCCTTCCGCGGGCGCCGCAGACCACCGGGCCCGTGCACAGAAGGATGGATTTAGGGACGTGACACCGGAAATAGTGATCCTGGCCATGATCGCAGCCTTCCTGGGCCTGCGGCTCTATTCCGTGCTCGGTCGCCGTGCCGAGCATGAGGAAGAGCCGATCCAGGGGCGCTTCGAGGGGCGCCAGGGCCAGCCCGGCGCGCCGCGCGTTCAAGCACCTCCGCGGGCCGACCAGCGCGGTGACGAGCGCGCACGGGCCGAACAGCCGCGCCCGCGCACCGTTCCGCTCGCCCCCCCCGCGGTCGAGCGGGGCCTGGCCGAGATCGCGCAGGTCGATCGCCGCTTCGATCCCGCCGCCTTCGTCGAAGGCGCCCGCGGTGCCTACCGCATGATCCTCGAGGCGTTCTGGCGCGGCGACAAGGCCGAGCTGCGCAGCTTGTGCGACGACGATGTCTACGAAGGCTTCGCCCAGGCCATCGACGCCCGCGCCGCCGCCGGCGAGACGCTCGACAACCGCCTCGTGCGGATCGAGGAGGTCGCCTTCGCGTCGGCCGGGATCGAGAACGGGTTCGCCCGCATCACCCTGCGCTTCCGCTCGGACATCGCCGCGGTGACGCGCGATGCCCAGGGACAGGTCGTCGCCGGCTCGCTCGACGACGCGATCGAGGCGGTGGATGTGTGGACCTTCGGTCGCGCCGTCAACTCGGCTGATCCCGACTGGCTTCTCGAAGAGACCGACGAAGGTTGATCCGCGCCTGCGGGCTGTTATCCGCTAAGGCCTGACCCGCCCCGCGCCCGTCCGCGCGGGGCTTGCGCGTTCGAGGGAGGGGCCGTTTGCATCGAGGGGGACTGACGCAGCGGCTCGTGCGCCGCTGCGGAGGCGGCGGCCGCGGCGTGCACGGCGTGCGCGGCGTGCTCATGGCGGCCGTGCTTTCGGCCCTGGCCGCCTGCGGCGGTCTCGTGCCCTCCGGCGGTCCGCAGCCGACGCGTCCCCCTGCCGCGACGCCGCCGCCCGCCATCCCGCCTGCCCCGACGCTGCCGCCGCCGCAGAACGCTCTCGCGGCGGGCGTGCGCGCCGGGCCGGCCTTGTCCTCGCTGCCCATGACCGCCGCCGATGCGGCAGGGGCGCTGGCCTCGTTCCGCGAGAGCTGCCCACGCCTCACCGCGCGGGCGGACGCCAGCGGCCTCACCCGTCCGGAGGACTGGCGCCAGGCCTGCACCGCCGCCGCCCGCTGGGCCGGCGGCTCGCCGACGCTGTTCTTCGCCAGCTATTTCGAGGCGGCCCGGGTGGGGGACGGCGCGGCCTACGCCACCGGGTACTACGAGCCCGAGATCGCCGGTTCGCGCCGGCCGCTGCCGGGATACGCGGTGCCGGTCTATGGCCTGCCTGCCGATCTCGTGCGCGCGCGGCCCGGCGATGCCCCGCCGCTGCAGGACGGGCGCATGCCGCTGGGCCGCTATGCCCCCGACGGCACCTTCACCGCGTACTACGATCGCGCGCAGATCGAGGCCGGCGCGCTCGCCAACCGGGGGCTGGAGATCGCCTGGGCCGCGGACCCGATCGAGTTCTTCTTCCTCCAGGTCCAAGGCTCGGGCCGCCTGGTCGCGCCCGACGGGACGGTGACGCGGATCGGCTACGCCGGGCAGAACGGGCATGCCTATACCGGGATCGGCAGCGTGATGCGCGCGCAGGGGCTGATCGGGACCGGGCCGGGGCAGTATCCGGGCTCGATGCAGGGCATCATGCAGTACATTCGCGAGCATCCCGTGGAAGGTCGCGCGCTGATGCAGGCCAATCGCTCGTGGGTGTTCTTCAAGGTCCTCGGCGGCGGCGACGGGCCGCTCGGCGCGTTCAACGTGCCGGTGCGCGCCGGCAGTTCGGCGGCGGCCGATCCGCGCTACGTCCCGCTGGGCGCGCCCGTGTGGCTCCAGCTCGACCGGCGGGAAGCCACCGGCCTGTGGATCGCGCAGGATACCGGCGGTGCCATCAAGGGCGCCAACCGCTTCGACACCTTCTGGGGTGCGGGCACGCAGGCGCGCGCCACCGCAGGGGGCATGAGCGGGCGGGGCACGGCGCTGCTGCTGCTGCCCAAGGGCACGCTGGCGCGGCTCGGCGTGCGATGAGGCGACCGGGCCGCAGGCTCTCGGCCGAGGAGAAGGCGATCTGGGCGCAGGTGGCCCGGACGGTGACGCCGCTCGAGCCGTCGCGCCCGCGGCCGGACGCCAAGGCGGTGGACGACGCGCCCGTCCCTGCCGCTCCCGCTCCGGAGCCCGTGCGGAAGGTGAAGGGCCGCGTGCTGCCGCCCCTCGCCGCGCCGCGCCCCGCATCGCCGCTGCACCAGACGCCGCCGGCGCCGCCGCCGCTCGGGCAAGAGCGGCTGCACCTCGACGGCTCCTGGGAGCGGCGGATCGCCAAGGGCACGCTGGCGCCGGACTTCAGCCTGGACCTGCACGGCGCCAACCTCGACCAGGCCTATGCGCGCCTCATGCACGGGCTGACGCAGGCCAAGTCGATGGGGGCGCGGGTGGTGCTGGTGGTCACCGGCAAGCCGCGCCCGGTCGATGCGGCCGATCGCGGCACCGCGCGCGGTGCCATCCGCGCCAAGATCGCGGACTGGCTGGCCGCCAGCGAGCACGCGTCCGACATCGTCGCCGTGCGGGGCGCCCATCGCCGGCACGGCGGGCAGGGCGCGGTCTACCTGGTGCTCCGGAAGCGCCGCTGAGCCTCGCGGCGTGCGCGCGGGCCTGGGCGCGTGGACAAATTCAGACAGTCCGGTCACGCCCAAAAGCGGACGCTTGTGACAAAGCCTAGTGTGGTGCAGCAAGGCAGCTATGATGAAAGCCGTTACCTTGACCATCGGGACAGCAGCAGCGCTATGGGCCGTTGCAGGCGCATTTGCTGAAACGACACATCAAAGTGTTGCTGGGCACCAGTTTGATGTTCCGAAGGATTACTTGTTCGACGCGAAGATTGCGTGGCTTCCTGCTCCTGAAAGTGAGAGCTTCACCTTCCTTTTTGAACCAAACCGCAATCCGGGACAGATTCCCGAACATAGGGTGTTGGTTGAATCATTGGCAGATCGATGTGTTAATCAGCCTTCTGAGTTGATGCGCGTCGCCTGCGGTTCAGAACGCCAATTGATAGTCGCGAACCCGGAATACGAACGGCGATCGAATGAACTCGGCTCATGGTCATCAGACTTATTTATAGTTCAACGCAATGCCCGGAACGGAGCCAGTCTAAGCCAAAAGGTTGCATACTGTCAGCTATTTGAGCCCAATCCGGTACAACCTGAACCTCATAACCTTTGCACAACTGTCTGGGGGTACAAAGGGATGCTGCTTCAGTTCAGTTTCAATGAAAGTGAAGTCAATCGGCTGCAGGGAATGAAAGCACAGGCGATGGCAATGTTAGATCTTTGGACGGTCCGGTAACCACCCGTTGCTGCTATTTAGCAGACGTCGAATTTGTTCACGCCGCCTAGGTGTTGAAGTGCTGGAGGATGCGGGCGTCGAGGGGTTCCTTGAAGCGTACCGAGACCTCACGCGCCTGGCGGTGCGTCGCCGTCGCCGCAAAGGGCCCGACAGCGCCGATCCAGAGTGAGAAGTCGGCGTCGAAGACCGCCGCCGGGGCGTCGGTCTCCAGCGCGCAGCCCTCGTTCGCGAGGTCGCGGATCCGCACGCGCGCCGACTCGGCCGGGCCAACGCATTCACCGTAGATCATTGTGCTCAAATCCGTTCAACAACCAGGTCCCGGCGCCTTTGCCCCGATGTGACGGGGCCAGGGGCATCCGGTGCGAGGCAGGGCGCCGCGTCCATGCCGGCATAATCGCAGCTAAGGTCACTATGGTTGCAGGGGCACCGAAAATGTGACGAGAGGCCGGAACGCTGCGACGGAACGGGACCGGGCTCCTGCCGTCAGGCCGTCGCCTCGTGCGAGGCGTTCGCGCCCTCGCGATCCTTGCCGGCCAGCGCCTTCACGAACTGCTCGCGCCAGTGGATCACGTCCTCGTCGCGGATCGAGGCGAGGAGCCGGGCGTGGCGCCGCTTGCGCTCGGCCAGCGGCATGTCGATGGCGCGCTTGATGGTCTCGGCCACGTGCTCGATCGAATGGGGGTTGACCAGCAGCGCGTCCTTGAGCTGCAGCGCGGCGCCGGCGAACTGCGACAGGATCAGCACGCCGGGATCCTCCGGATCCTGCGCCGCGACGTATTCCTTGGCGACCAGGTTCATGCCGTCGCGCAGCGGCGTCACCAGCCCGACTTCGGCGGCGCGGTAGAACCCGGCGAGCTGGGCGCGCGGATAGCCGCGGTTGACGTAGCGGATGGGCACGAAGTCCACTTCGGCATGGGCGCCGTTGATGTGGCCGGTCTTGCGTTCCAGGTCCTCGCGGATCTGCTGGTAGCTGGCGACGTCGCCCCGGCTCGGCGGCGCGATCTGCAGGAGCACGGCCTTGCCCGCCATGTCGGGATGGTCGGCCAGGAACCGGCTGAAGCTCTCGAAGCGCTCGCCGAGACCCTTCGAGTAATCGAGGCGATCGACGCCGATCAGGATCTTGCGGCCGCGCACGCTGGACTTGAGCCGGTGGTGCGCCTCGCTGGCCTCGCTGCTGGCGGCCGCCTCGCTGAACTCGGCGTAGTCGATGCCGATGGGGAAGGCGCGGGCGATCACGCGGCGGCCCTTGTAGTCGATCGAGTTGTCGAGGTTGACCTTGAGGCCCATCTCCTTCTGCACGTAGTGCAGGAAGCTCTCCAGCCATTCGGTGGTCTGGAACCCGAGCACGTCGTATTCCAGCATCGAGGCCACCAGCCGCTCGTGGAAGGGCAGCGAGGCGAGCAGCCGGGTGGGCGGCCAGGGCGTGTGCAGGAACAGGCCCATGCGGTTCTTCACGCCCTTGCCGCGCAGGATCGAGCCGAGCGGCAGCAGGTGGTAGTCGTGGACCCAGACGAGGTCCTCCGGCTCGATCAGCGGCAGCACCGAATCGGCGAAGCGCTCGTTCACCCGCTCGTAGCCCTCGCCGAAGTTGCGGTCATACTCGGTCAGGTCGATGCGGTAGTGGAACAAGGGCCACAGCGTGCGATTGGCGTAGCCGTTGTAGTATTCCTCGATGTCCTGGGGCTCGAGGTCGATCGTCGCGGTCGTCACGCCGTCGTTGCGCTGCATGTCGAGGTGGCCGGTGAACTCCGCCGTCTCCTGCCCCGACCAGCCGAACCAGATGCCGCGATGCTCCCGCAGCGCCGAGTTGAGCGCCACCGCAAGGCCGCCCTGCGCCCCGGCGGCGCCGGCGGCGTTGGGAACGCTCACCCGGTTGGAGATGACGATCAATCGGCTCATGACAGTTCCTTCGTCGCGCCCAGGCGGGCGGAGGCTGGTTAGGCGCGGCATGCAGCACGCGCGAAAGGGCGGACCGACCGGCGCGCTAGCGCCAGTCCCGCCACGACCGGGACAGCTGCCCGGCACAGTTGATGATACCCACAAGCGAATAGGTCTGCGGGAAGTTCCCCCAGAGTTCCCCAGTTTCGAAATCCATGTCCTCCGACAGCAGGCCCGAGCGGGTGCGGTGTGAGAGCATCGCGTCGAACAGGCGGCGCGCCTCCTCGTCCTCGCCGCTGCGGTGGAGCGCCTCGATCAGCCAGAAGGTGCAGATGTTGAAGGCGGTCTCGGGCAGGCCGAAATCGTCCTCGCTGTCGTAGCGCAGCATGTGCTCGCCGCGGCGCAGCGCCTTCTGCACCGCCTTCAGGGTGGCGCGGAAGCGCGGGTCGTCCGGCTGCACGAAGCGCAGCTCCACCATCTGCAGCAGGCTGGCATCGAGCTGGCTGCCGCCGAAGCTCGCCGCGTAGTGCCCGCCCGCATCGTGCCCGTCGACCGCGTGCCAGGCGCCGCCGTCGATGTTGGCGCGCACGGTGTCGGCCCGCTCGCGCCAGAACGCCGCGCGATCGGGCAGGCCGAGGTGCTCGGCGGCGTTGGCCAGGCGGTCGCAGGCGGCCCAGCTCATCACGCTGGAATAGGTGTGGACCGCGGTGCGTGTGCGCAGCTCCCACAGGCCCGCGTCGGGCTTGTCGTGGGTCTTCCAGGCCATCTCGCCCACCTGCTCGAGGCTGCGGAAGTCCTCCTCGTCGGCGATGCGCAGCAGGCGCTGGTCGGAGAAGGCCTGGATCGAGGGCAGGACGATCTGGCCGTAGCAGTCGTTCTGGACCTGGTAATAGGCGGCGTTGCCCACGCGCACCGGCCCCATCCCGCGATAGCCCGCCAGATCGGGCGCATCCCACTCGATGATCTCCTTGGCCCCGCTCACCGCATAGAGCGGCTGGACGACGCCGTCGGGGGCATCCGCGACGATGTTGCGCAAGTAGGCGAGGTACTTCTCCAGCACGTCCAGCGCGCCGAGGTGGTTGAGCGCCTGCACGGTGTAGTAGGCGTCGCGGATCCAGCAGTAGCGGTAGTCCCAGTTGCGCTGGCTGCCGGGCGCCTCGGGGATGGAGGTGGTGAGCGCGGCGACGATCGCGCCGGTCTCCTCGTGCTGGCACAGCTTGAGCGTGATCGCGGCGCGGATCACCGCGTCCTGCCAGTCGAGCGGCGTGGCCAGCCCGCGCACCCACAGCCGCCAGTAGTCGCCCGTGCGCTGCAGCATGGTCTCGATGTCGTGCTCGACGTTGCCGGCGAAAGGCTCGTCGGGACCCAGGAAGAAGTGCAGCGCCTTCTCCAGCCGGAAGTATCTTTCGTCGAGCACGTAGCCGACCGGCGCGTCGGTGGTGAGGCGCAGGGCGTTGCGCTCGACCAGGTAGCGGATATGGTTGGACCCCTGGGTGGTGGGCGCCAGCTGCGCGCCGTAGCCGCTCATCGGGGTGAGGATGGTGCGGATCCGCGGCGCTCCCGCCACCGGGCGCACGATCCGGGCGAAGGCGACCGGGCGGTACATGCGGCCCGAGCGCTCGAACCGCGGGCAGAAGTCGTAGACTTCCACCGCGCCGCCCGCCTCGTCCTCCAGTCGGGTGACCAGGATCGGAGTGTTGCGCAAGTAGTGCTGCTGGGCGGAGACCTGGTTTTCCAGCTCGAAGCGCCAGGTGCCCGCGTCCTGCCCGCCGCCGCGCAGCAGGGCGCAGAAGGTCGGGTCGCCATCGACGCGGGGCACGCAGCCCCAGACGATCGCCCCCGCCTGGTCGATCAGCGCGCTCACCTGGCAGTTGCCGATCGGCCAGAGCTCGAGGCTGGAGGGCTGGGGCTGCAACGAGGTCATGCGCGGTTCTCCCTATCGGTTTCGGCCGGTGCGGCCATGGCGCCCAGCCCTTCTTCGAGCCACGCGTGGACGGCGGCGACATCCGGCAGGCGGAAGGCGGCGGCGGTCGGCCGCATGGCGCCGACGAGCACGCCGTGGCCCCCCGCGGCTCGCACCGCATGGAACGCGTCTTCGTCGGTGACGTCGTCTCCCAGGAACACGGGCGTGGCGCCCGCGAAGGCCGGAAGCGTCAGGAACCGGGCCACGGCGCTGCCCTTGTCGGACCCGGGCATCGTCAGCTCGATCACCTGCTTGCCGTGCTTGAGGCCGAGGCCCTTCGCCGAGGCCAGGCCCTGCGTGCAGGTCAGCAGCGCTTCCAGCACCTCGGGGCGGCCGCGATAGTGGATCGCGGCGCTGAACGGCTTGGGCTCGACCAGCAGGCCGCCGTGCGCCGCCGCGAAGTCCTGGAGCGCCGCCACCACATCCAGGGGGAGGGGTGCGGCGAGCGCTTCGATCCCGGCATGCGCCGCGGGCCGGAACTCGCCGCCATGCGATCCCGCCACCGCCACCTCGACGCGGCCGAGCAGCCCCTCCAGCGCCGCGATCGAGCGTCCGGTGACGAGCGCCATGCGGCCTTGAAGCCGGCGGGAGAGGGCGGTCAGCAATTCGGGCAAGTGCGGGGCGACGACGACCGCGTCGGGATGCTCGGCAATCTCCACCAGGGTCCCGTCGAAGTCGAGGAACAGCGCCGCCTGCCCGCGCACGTTAAGCGGCGGGGGCGGCGGAAGGTGGTCGGGCCCGTCCGGCGGGGCCATGGCGCGTCCCGCGGAGCCGAGGCTGGTGTGGGTATCTGTCATCGTCGTGTCTGTCCCGCCCCCGGATCGCAAAGAGACGCCGCGCGAAGGCGCACAGCAAGAGGGCCCGGGGCGCTTCGTCCCGCCATCCGGGCCAAGACCCGAACAATCGGCGGCGCGGCTTGTTCCCTCCTGCCGCGCTGCAACACCGGTGCCATCAAGCGCGCGCATCCCTCCCGGAGAGGAACCGTTTTTGCATCTGCGAGATAAATCGCACGAAGCTCGACCCCCTTTCGGTTTTGCCTCTTGCCTGCGGGCGTGCGGCGCGCTTTTGATGCCGCGCGACCAGCAGCGAGGGGCGCTTGGCCGGAACTATCGCGAAAGGCATGGAATGAAGAAAATCGTGGCGTTCGATCTCGACGGGACCCTGGCGCTCAGCAAGCAGCCGCTGACGGACGAGATGGCCGAGCTCATGGCGCAGCTCCTGACCGTGGCGCAAGTGGCGGTGATCTCGGGCGGCGACTGGCCGCAGTTCGACAAGCAGGTCGCCAGCCGCCTGCCCGCCCATGCCGACACCTCGCGCCTGTGGATGATGCCGACCAGCGGCGCCAAGCTCTACCGCCACGACGGCAGCGCGTGGCAGGCGATCTACGCCGAGCTGTTCACCGACGAGCAGAAGCGCGAGATCCTGGAGGCGTTCGACGCCTCGCTCGCCGCCACCGGCTTCACCCCCGAGGAGACCTGGGGCGAGCGGATCGAGGATCGCGGCAGCCAGATCACCTTCTCGGCGCTGGGCCAGCAGGCCCCGCTGGAAGCGAAGGAGGTCTGGGACCCGGACTTCGCCAAGCGCAAGGTGATCCAGGCCGACCTCATCCAGCGCCTGCCGGGCGTCTCGATCAACCTCGGCGGCGCCACCTCGGTCGACGTGACGCAGCCCGGGGTCGACAAGGCCTGGGGCCTCAAGCGCCTGGCCGAGCACAGCGGCATCGCCGAGGCCGACATGCTGTTCATCGGCGACGCCATCTTCCCGGGCGGCAACGACTACCCGGCCAAGGCCATGGGACTCGATACCGTCTGCGTGCGCGATCCGGCCGACACCGCGAACGTCATCACCGCCATCGTCGCCTGCCAGAAGGGCGCCTGAGCCCCGCCGGACGCCACGGCGCGCGGTGCCCGCCTTCTATCTCACCTTGCTCGCGGTGGTGCTGGCCGGGCTCGGCGCGCGCGACCAGGCGACGGTGGCCGCGCTGGCGCGGCGGCAGGGCCGGCGCCCCGCGGTGCTGATCGTCGCGCTCGCGACCTCCGCGGCGACCGCGGCGCTGGCCGCCTACGCGGCGGCGCTGATGCTGCGCGAGCTGCCGCCCCCGGCGCGCGGGGTGTTCGCAGGCATCGCGTTGGGGCTCGCGGGGCTGGAATCGCTGGTCCTGGCCCCGCGCCGCGAGCTGCGCGAGCCGACGAACTCGCTCGGCGCCCTGGCGCTGGTGCTGCTGGCGCAGCAGGTCGCCGACGGTGCGCGCTTCCTGGTCTTCGCGATGGCGGTCGGGCTGGCGGCGCCGCTGGCCGCCGGGGCGGCGGGCGTGCTGGGCGGCGCGGTGCTGGCGACGTTCGCCTGGGCCCGCCCCGAGCTGCCGGGCACAAGCGCCTTGCGCGCGATGCGGCGGGGAACGGGAACGCTGCTGCTCCTGGCGGGGCTGGTAGTGTTCCTGCGGCGTTTCGGGGTACTCTGATCGGGATTTGCGTTCGAACCCACCCTTTTCAACCGCGTTGCCAATTTCTAGAACCGTTCACAAGGAACCGCAAAGAGGACAGATCATGACTTCCAAGGACAACTCCAAGGCCGCGCTGATCGACAGCCTCAACGGGCTGCTGGCCGATACCTTCGCGCTCTACATCAAGACCAAGAACTTCCACTGGCACGTCCGCGGGCCGCAGTTCCACGACCTGCACCTGCTGTTCGACACCCACGCCACCGAGATCTTCGGCATCACCGACCTGATCGCCGAGCGCGTGCGCAAGCTGGGCGGCACCACGCTGACCTCGATCGGCGCGATCGCCGCGAAGTCCTCGATCAAGAACCAGGACGACACCAGCCTCGACGCCATGGCCATGGTCAAGGAGCTGTTCGAGGACAACTCGGCCTTTGTGGAATCGCTCAAGGCGACCAAGGAGCTGGCGGACGAAGCCGGCGACAACGCCACCGACGGCATCATCGACGACTGGACCGACCAGGCCGAGCAGCGCGCCTGGTTCCTGCGCGAGATCATCGCCTGAGGCGTTCCGGAACGGGCAGGGAGGTGCTAGGAACCTCCCCATGCCTGCTTCCGCCCCCGCATTCGACCTGATCGAGGACGCCGGCGACGATCGCGTCGCGCAATGGCTTGCCGGCCGGCTTCGGGCCGCGCTGGCGGTCTCGGCCGAGATCGCGGTGACCGTTCCCGGCGGCTCCACCCCCTTCCCGATCTTCGATCGCCTGGCCGGTGAGGACATCGCCTGGGCACGCGTGGCGGTCTGGCCGGGCGACGACCGCCTGGTTCCGGAGGATCACCCCGCCAGCAACGTGGGAAAGATCCGCGCGCGGCTGGAGCCTGCCGGCGCCCGCATCGTCCCGCTCACCGAGGACGCGCAGCCACCGCACTTCGCCGTCGCCTGGCTCGGCATGGGAGCCGACGGCCACGTCGCGTCGCTGTTTCCCAACACCGATCCGCGCGCCGACGATCCGCGCCCGGTCCGGCGCCTCACGCCCGATCCGCTGCCGCCGGAGGCGCCGTTCGACCGGCTCAGCCTGACCATCCCGGCGCTGGTGGACAGCGACGAGATCGTCTTCGTGATCCGCGGCGCCGACAAGCGCAAGCTGTTCGAAGCCGCCGCCAGGGGCGAGACCGACCTGCCGGTGGCGCGGCTGCTGCGCGCGGCGCACCGCAAGGTCACCTGCTTCTGCTGAGGCTGCTTCCGGCCGCGCTCCACCGGGCGCTCTACCGCGTGGCGCACGCGGCGCGGGTCCTGGTCTGGCGGTGGTGGAAGCCGCGCCACCATGGTGTGCGCGTGGTGGCGCTCGACGCGCAGGGTCGGCTGCTGCTGCTCCGGCATTCCTACGGCTCCCCCAAGTGGATGCCGCCCGGGGGCGGCATGCGCCGCGGCGAGGATCCGCTGGATGCGGGTGTGCGCGAGCTGCAGGAGGAGACCGGCTGCGCCCTGGCCGACGCCCGCCTGCTCGCGGTCTGCGAGGAGGCGCTGCACGGCAGCGCGAACATCGTCAGCGTCGTGCGCGGCAGGGCCGAGGGGCCGCTCCGGATCGACCGGCGGGAGATCGTGGAAGCCGGCTTCTTCCCGCTCGACGCGCTGCCCGAGCCGATGCCCGCCGGGTTCCCCGAGCGCCTGCGGGCCTGGGCGGCCGCGGACTGAGGCCACCGGGTGCCGGGCTGCCGCTCGCCCGGCTCAGGACCGCTTGTGCAGCGCCTCGGGCTTGTGCGCGGCCTCCTTGCCCGACTTCTCGCTTTTGACGATGTACTGCGGGTCGTCCTTGGTGGCGGCGACCTTGTGGCCCTTGATGTGCGTCTGCGAGGTCTGCTTACGCTCGATGGTGCCCTGGGTCTTGCCCTGGCTGGTGTCCCATTCGACCTTGTCGCCCTTGTGGAACTGCTGCGTCATGGATCGGCCTCTCCTGCGTATAGGACAGGTCAACACGAGCCGAAGGCGCGGCGTTCCCGACGCCGGGCAGGCGCGCGATCAAGTGATGCGGGAGGTGCTCCGGGGCGAAGTCGCCGCGCGCCGACCGCTGCGGCCGGGTTACAGGCCGTAGCGGCGCTTCACCGCGCGGTAGCGCTCGAGGCGCATCGCCGTGCGCTGCTCCGGCGTCACGGTGGCGGTGCCGGCGGGCAGGTGGTCCATCAGCGCCGCGCGCGGGACCAGCCGGGTGCGGAACGTCGCCGGGTCCTGCGTCAGCAGGTTGCGATAGGTCAGGTTGCCGTCGCTGAAGCCCTGGGTGTCGAGCCAGTTGTGCAGCCCTGGATCGTCGTGGGAGAGGACGAGCCGGACCACGCCGTCCGGGTCCACCGCGGTGCGGGCGGGGGTGTAGCTGACCGGGCGGTAGAGGAAGTCCATCGAGCCGACGAAGGCCCCGCCCATGCCGAAGATCCAGAAGCCGGGGTGCATGTCCATCTCGACGATCAGCGCCTCGTCGGGTGCCAGCCGCCAGACCATGTGCGCGGCCATGCGCCCCCGCCGGGCGTCGGCCGCGTCGTTGGCGGTCTTGTCGGCAGGGAAGGCGTTGCGCGCCTGCGGGTCGCAGACCCCGCGCGAGGTGGCCCAGGAATGCTCCGGCCAGTCGCGCATTAGCCCGGCGACGAAGTCCCCGGCCCAGGCCATCGCCTCGATCATGCGGTCGGGCGTGGGCAGCGGGCGCGGGGCGTCCATGCCGATCCGCTCGATGGTAAGCGTGGTCGGCGTCTCGTCCCAGCCGTCGAAGGCCTCGCGGATGAACAGCTTGCGGCTGCCGGGCGTGGTCGGGAGCCAGTTGCGCGCGCGCGGCTCGCCGCCCACGAACAGCTCGAAGGTGCCGTCGGGCGCGGCCTCGATCTGGCTGCCGAGGATGTTGCACTCCGGGATATCGCCGAAGGGCTCGTGCAGCGAGGGCCAGTCGGTGCCCGGGATCGTCTCGGGCCGGGGTCCCTGCACGGTGACGTTGAGCCAGCGCGCGGTGCCCTTGCGGCCGCTGATGCGGTAGGCGTGGGCGCCGTCGATCCAGGCCTGGCGATAGGTGAAGTCCGCCACGTCGCCGCCCAGCTTCATCGTCGGCGTGGTGAAGGCGTGGATCTGCGGGAAGGCGGGATCCTTCGTCTCCAGCGCCAGCTCGAACGCCTGGCCCAGGTTCTGCGTCAGGAACCGGAAGGCGTCGGCGCGCTGGAGCGGGTTGGCGGGGCTGGCCTCCTTGAAGGCCTGGGCGCCCGCGCTCCGCAGCCGGTCGCAGAAGGCGTCCCAGGCCGCGCGCAGGGCAGGATCTTCGGGGGCATCACCATAGGCCATCGTCAGGCTCCCAGTCGGTCGAGCATGTCGGAGAGAACGCGGGCGGCGCGCGTGCAGGCGGCGCGGGGGCCTTCGTCGGCAATGCGCGGGCCGACCAGCTCGAGGTCGAACAGGCCGGTGTAGCCGAGGTCGAGCACGTCGCGCAGGATCGCCTCGAGCGGGATGGCGCCGTCGCCCGGCACCGCGCGGCAGGGGCTGGTGCGGTCGCCGAGCACGTAGTCGCTGACCTGCACCAGCCCGGCCAGCGGCATGGCGTCGGCCAGGTTGTCGCGCAGCCCCGCCTCGGTCCAGCAGGCGTGGAGCTCGATGCACACCCCGGTGCCGGCGATCCGGGCCAGGCGCGTGGCGTCGGGCAGGGTGTGGGCGATGTGGATGTCGGCGTTGAGCGGCGATGCGTTCTCCACCAGCAGCGCCACGCCGGCCTCGGTCGCCGCCGCGCGGCAGGGCGCCAGGAGGTGCGCGAAGCGCTCCGCCGCCGCGTCCCACGAGAGCCCGCCGCGCCCGCCGGTCAGCAGGTAGATCGCGGGCGCGCCGAGCCGCCCCGCCATGGCGATCGCCCGGAGCAGCCCCTCGGCGGCCTGCCCGCGGTCGCGCTCCAGGTCGGGATGCAGCGCGAAGGGATGGTTGATGCAGCCGACCGCGAGCCGCCCGGCCTCCACCGCCGCGCAGGCCGCCGCCAGCTCTCCCTCGTCGCGCAGGAGGCGCGGGGTGGCGAGCGTGCAGTGGCGCAGCCCGAGTTCGGCGCAGAAGGCCGCGAAGTCCCCGGTGGGCGCGTCGATCAGGGCGACCTGGTGGAGGCTGACCCGGGGGTGCATCGGCTTACCCGCGCACCTCGATCGGCACCCCGAAACGCGCGCGGAACGGCGCGAACTCGGCGTTCAGCGCGTCGATGTCGTAGCCCGCGTCGACGAGCACCTGGGTCGAATAATGGAACTTGCCGTGGCGGTCGCCCTTGTTGTTGGCCAGGTAGTCGCGCATCGCCGCCTCCTGCCGCGGGCCGAACGCGCGGCCGGCGAACGCGTAGTAGCCCCGGATCGTGGCGATCGGGTTGGCCACGAAGTCGCGGTACAGAACGTGGTGGATGCGCGGGTCGTCGACCAGCGGGTTCGACATCGTGTTGCCGATCGACCCACGCACACGTTCGAGGTGCATCCGCGCTTCCTTCACGAGGTCGATCGGGCCGACGATCCCCTCCATGATGTCCGCCATCATCATCGTCGAGCTGGCCGCCACCATCACCGGGTCGCGGTGCAGCCAGACCAGCGTGGCGTCGGGATAGGTGTCGAAGAACGCCTCCAGGCGCGTGGTGTGGAAGCCCTTCAGCACCCAGTACTTCGGTTCGCGGCCGTACTGGAACGCCTGGAGCATCGCCTTGTGGATGCGGTACTGCGCGGGCGGGTCGGTGGGCAGGCCCATCGACAGGTTCTGCATCGGCACCCGCCACCAGGCGGTGGGCGTCATCACCCGGAAGTCGAAGGCCCAGGTGCGCTCGTCCTCGGGCAGGCCGTCGCCCAGCATGTCGTTGTAGGGGTGGCAGTGCAGCCACTTCGCCATCTTGGTGTTGATCTCGCGCCACTCGGCGTCGGCGCGCGCCTGGCGCGGGTCCGGCCCGGTCACAGAGCCGGGTGGCGGGGAGGGGTGCATCACCTCCCAGAACCGCAGTGCCCGCGCATCGGGATCGACCGACATCAGCGCATGCATCAGCGTGGTCCCCGAGCGCGGCTCGCCGCTCGCGAACATGGGGCGCGCGATCACCTCGTCGGCCAGGGGGAAGTGCTTGCGGTCCTGGAAGAAGCGCAGCCGGTCGGTGAGCAGCCAGTGGATGTTGTCTGCCGCCGCCTGCCGCCCGGCGGTGTCCATGGCGATCGTGTTGACATGGGCGACGGCCAGCGCGAACCGCTCCGGGAAGGAGTCGTCGGCCCAGTCGGAGAGGCCGGTCTCGGCGGTCGCGCGCGCGAGCAGCGCCTGAGGATCGAGGTCGTGGGCCATGGCTCAGCCCTCCACCAGCTTCTGGATCTCGTCCTCGGTCTCGCGCACCTTGGCGGCCGAGGTGGCGGAGAACTTCATGCCGCCCATGCCGCCGTATTCCATCAGCTTGTACACGCGCATGCCGGCATCGGCGAAGCCCTTGATCTTCGCCGCGACCTCGCGGGGGGTGCCGACCGGGAAGATGTCGCGGATCGCCTGGGGGTCCATTTCGGCGCAGAAGCGCAGCATCGCCTCGCGGCTGAGCTTGACCGGATCGAAGTCCATGATGCCGCGCCAGTCGGGGCCCATAGGGTGCTGGTAGCCGAACTGCGCGAGGTCCTTCGCGGTGAGCATGAGGATGATCGACTTCACCATCGGCGCGTCCAGCATCTCGTCGATCTCGCCCGGCTCGCCGATCAGGCAGATCTGCGTGAGCGCGGGGGTGAAGTGGCTCATGTCGCGGCCCGCCGCATCGCCGGCGTCGAGGATTACCTTGAGCTTCGCGGCATAGTCCTCGGGCGTGTAGGAGCCGGCCGGCCACCAGCCGTCCGCCTCGCGCCCGGTGATCCCCAGCATGCGCGGGCCCGCCGCGCCCAGCCAGATCGGCGGCGCCTTGCCGGCGTAGAACTCGGTGTCCATGCGCGCATGCTCGAGGCGGAAGAAGGCGCCTTCGAAGTCGATCGGGCCGTCCGCGTGCCACAGCAGCTTGATGACCTTGATCGCCTCCTCCAGCCGGCCGACCGGCTTGGCGAAGTCGAAGCCGTAGGGGACGGTGTTCTCCAGCTCGCCCGAACCGAGGCCGAGGATGAAGCGCCCCTTCGACAGGTGGCTGATGGTCAGCGCGCTCTGCGCCAGCAGCGAGGGGTGGCGGCGCACGGTGTCCACCACCGTGGTGGCGAGCGGGGTGTTCTTCGTCAGCACCGCGGCCGCCGCGCTCACCGCCATGCCGTCGAGGTGGCGGTGCGGGCTGGGCGAGGCCCTGGCGAGATCGGTGAACTCGGGCGTCCAGATCGAATCGGGCCAGAAGCTGACCATGTGGTCGGGCAGCCAGATCGAATGGTAGCGGCCCGAATCGTACTCGCCCACCATGTCGATGCCGAGCGGCAGGGTGGTGCGCAGGAAGGCGGCGGGCTGCACGGTCATCGGGTCATCCTCTTGCGGGCGCCGGTGCATCGCCGGGGTGATGCGCGCCTCGTTGTCCAGGCCATTCTGGTGGTCTAGGCACCCGTCCAAGCAAATTCCCATCTGGGGATCAGAACATGACGGGAGAGAACCTGGCCGCGCTCGTCGCGCCGCTGATCGAAGGCCTGGTGGAGGATCCGCCCTGGGGCCGCTTCCTCGACGCGCTGCGCACGGCGGTCGCCGCCGACTACGCCAGCCTGGTGTTCCGCCCGCTGCCGCTGGGCACGCCCGAGGCGCGGGTGATCCACCTCTATTCCGGCCAGCCCTCGCCGCCGCCGGTCACGCGCCACTACCGCGAGAACCTCTACTTGCGCGATCCAATGCCCTACCACGACATGGCGGAGGGGCGGTCCTACCGGCTGGACGAGCTGCTGCAGTTCGGCGAACCCGCGCACGACGCCTACCTTGCACAGCTGCTGGTCCCCTCGGGCATGAACCACCTGCGGATGATCCGGCTGGCCGAGAAGGGGGGGCTCAGCGGCTGGATCACGGTGACCCGCACCGAAGGCGAGTTCGCGCCCGCGGTCGATGGCCTGCTCGAAGCGATCGCCCCTTACGCGCGCGCGGCGCTGGGCAGCTTCGTGGCGCTGGAGCGGGAGCGGATGACCGCCGCGGTCGCGCGCGAGGCGGTGCGGCGGCTGAACTTCGGCTGGCTCACGCTCGACGGCGAGGGGCGGGTGCTCGACGCCGATCCGCTGGGCGCGCAGATGCTGGCCTCGGCCGGGCCGATCGCGCGGGCCAAGGACGGGCGGCTCACCGCGCGCGACCCGGCGCTGCGCCGGCAGCTCGTCGCCGCGATCCGCGAGCTCGCGATCGACCCGCAGGCGCGGCCGCGCGCGCTCGTGCTCGGCCGCGAGCCCTGGCTCGACCTGCTGCTGGTCCCGTCCGGGCAGCGCATGGGCACGACGCAGGCGGCCCCGGCGATCGTCGGCTACTTGCACGCCGACAACTGGTCCTCGGCGGACCGCTGCGACCAGCTCGCCCAGCTGTTCGACCTCGCCCCCAGCGAGGCGCGGCTGGCGCTGGCGCTCAGCCGCGGCATGTCGATCAGCGAGGCGGCGCCCGAACTGGGGCTGACGGTGGAATCGGCGCGCACGTATTCCAAGCGCATCTACGCCAAGACCGGCGCGCGCGGGCAGGCCGACCTGGTCCGCTTCATTCATCGCAGCGTGCTGGTGATCGCGTGAGGCGACCCGCTGATCGGATACAATCCGCATTGCGCCCGAGCGATTTAGAACAGGTGTTCAGCATTTCCGGTTGACGATGCGCGGCGCGCGGGCCAGCCAATGCATACGATCGGCTCGTCTGGGCCACGCACGAACAACCGGGAGAATGCCGCCGATGTCCAAGCCCCTCGAAGGAAAAGTCGCGCTCGTCACCGGAGCCTCCTCGGGCATCGGCGAGGCTGCGGCGCTGTGCCTGGCCGAGGCCGGGGCGAAGGTCGCCATGTCCGCCCGCCGGGCCGAGCGGCTCGCGGGACTGGTCGCGCGGATCGAGGCGGAGGGCGGCACCGCGCTTGCCATCCCGGGCGACATGACGGTGGAGGACGACGCCCGCCGCGCCGTCGCCGAGACGGTGGAGCGGCTCGGCCGCATCGACATCCTCATCAACTCCGCCGGGATCATGGAAGCGGGCGGGATCGAGAACTGCGACACCGCGATCTACCGCCGCGTCATCGACATCAACCTGATGGGCACGGTCTACACCTGCGCGGCGGCGGTGCCGCACATGCTGGAGCAGGGGGAGGGCGACATCATCACCATCTCCTCGCTCGCGGGGCGCAAGGGCGGCCCGATGACCAGCGCCTATTCGGCCAGCAAGCACGCGGTCAACTTCATGACCGACGGCATGCGCCAGGAGCTGGGCGGCCGCAACGTGCGCGTCACCACGCTGATGCCTGGCGCCACCGAGACCGAGGTGGGCGACAACATCTCCGACCCCAACTGGCGCGCGGCGATCCAGGCCCACGTCGCCAAGGAGGGCGCGGTCAAGCCGCGCGACATCGGCGAGGCCATCGTCTTCATCCTGGCGATGCCGCGGCGCACCAACATCTCGGAGATTTCAATCCGGCCGACCATCGACACTTCGGCGTGATGCGGGACTGACAAGGGAGAAGAAGACGATGGCCGGAAGGCTTCAGGACAAGGTCTGCATCATCACCGGCGCGGGCTCCGGCATGGGCCGGGCCATGGCGCAGCTGTTCCATGCGCAAGGCGCCAAGCTGGTGCTCGCCGACATCTCGGGCCAGCAGGACGAGGTGGCGGCGGCGCTCGATGCCGACGTTGTCACCGTCCACTGCGACGTCTCGGACGAGGCGCAGGTGCAGGCGCTGATCGCGCGGGCGGAGGACAGCTTCGGCCGGCTCGACGTGCTGTGCAACAACGCCGGCTTCGGCGGCGGCATGGCGCCGCTGCACGAACAGTCGAGCGCGCTGTGGGACAAGGTCCACGCCACCAACATCCGCGGCGTGTTCCTGGGCATGAAGTACGGGATCGCATCCATGCTCAAGACCGGCGGCGGCGCGATCGTCAACACCAGCTCCGCCTCGGCGGTGGTCGGGTGGAAGCACCACGGCGTCTACAGCTCGGCCAAGGCGGGCGTCCACCAGCTGACCAAGGTGGCCGCGCTCGACTATTCGGACCGCAACATCCGCGTCAACGCGGTGGCGCCGGGGACGATGTGGACCGGGCTGGTCGAGGCTTCGAAGACGCACGACGCTCCGCCCGAGGGCTTCCCCACGCTGGCCGGCATCCCGATGGGCCGCTGGGGCCGGGCCGAGGACATCGCCACCGCCGCGCTGTTCCTCGCCAGCGACGAGGCCGCCTACATCACCGGCGTGATCCTGCCCGTGGACGGCGGCTACTCGATCGGCTTCTCCGGCATGGGGGCGGAACGCCCCGGCATCGTCAGCGTCAACGCCGACGGCACCTGAGGCGCGCGCCCCGCGCGTTCGGGATCAGCTCCGCGGCGGGCCGAGCCAGGGCGCCGCGGCGATCCCCGCCAGCGAGGGGTCGGCCCAGAGGTACTCGGTGACGTGTCCCAGCCGCGCCCGCGTGTCCACGTAGCAGAAGCACAGCTTGGTTCCGGGCGAGGGGGCGGCCGGGAACAGCAGCGCCAGCGGGTCGCCGCTCGCACGCACGTCCGCCAGCAGCGCCTCCCAGGCGGCGTAAGGGCCGGGCACGGCGATGCCGACGTGGTGGAAGGCGAGAAGCGCATCGCGGCTCGCGGTGCCTTCGTAGACCTCGATCGCGCCCGCCACCGGCGCGATGATCTCGAACTGGCGCACCGCACCGGGCGTGCCGAGGTTGGCAATCGCGGCCTCTACCGCCAAGCGGCGCGGCACGCCGTAGGACAGGACCTCCACCTCCGGCCGGCTGCGCACGAAGCCGGTGATGCCGAGCTGGGTCTCGGCATGGGCGATGGCCGCGTCCATGTCGCGGGTGACGTAGCTCATCTGCACGAGCGCGCCGTAGCGCGGGCCGAGGTGAGTCATGGTTGCGGCCCCGACCGGTCGCGCCCTGCTGCGAAGACGCCTTCGACAATCATGCCTGCCGCTCCCTCGTCCCGTCGTTATCGTCACGGCGGTGATGGGCAGGGGCGCAGGCGATTGCAAGATAGTGGGCGCTGCTTCAATCTTCGCGCCAAGGCGCGGCCGGACCGCCGCGCCACGGGAGAGGAGCGCACAAACCATGGACTTGGGCGAAGCGAAGCATGCCTTCGTGACCGGCGGCGCAAGCGGGATCGGGCTGGGTATCGTCGATGCGATGGCCGCCCGCGGCATCGCCGTCACCATCGCCGACATCGACGCGGCGACGCTGGAGCAGGTGGTGGGGGAGCGCGGCGGCGCCGCTGCGACGGTGCGCGGCGTCGTGCTCGACACCCGCGACCGCGCCGGCTGGGCCCGCGCCAAGGCCGAGGCGGAGGCCGCGCTCGGCCCGGTCGACGTGCTTGTCAACAATGCCGGGATCGCCCCTAATGGCCGCGCGTTCGCCGACATGGACCCGGAGAGCTTCGACCGCATCCTCGCGATCAATCTCACCGGCGTCGCCAACGGCGTCTTCGCCTTCGCCGCGGACATGCGCGGCCGCGGGCGCGGGCACATCGTCAACACCTCGTCGCAGGCGGGGCTGGTGGCGAGCGTGCCGGGCGTGGGCGCCTATGCCGTGGCCAAGTTCGGCGTCACCGCGCTGACCGAGGCGCTGCGGCAGGAGCTGGCGCCGCACGGCGTCGGCGTCTCGCTGCTGTGCCCCGGCTACGTCGCCACCAACCTGGCCGAGAACACGCGCAAGGTCGGCGGCGAGATCCGCGACCATGCCGGCGCCATGCCGCCCTCCGCGGTGAGCGCGGCGGACGTCGGTGCGATGGTGCTGGCGGGAATCGCGGCGGACGAGCCGGTGATCGTCACCCACGCCGGCGCCTGGCGCAGCGTCGAACCTCGCTTCGCCACGATCCGCGCCGCCTGCGAGCGGCGCGACGCCGCATGAGCGAGGCTCTGGCGGCGCGGCTGGACCGCATCGAGGCGCGCACGGCGATCGCCGACCTCGTCCACGGCTATGCCCGCGCGGTTCGGAGCGAGGCCTACGAGGCGATCGCCGCGCTGTTCGTGCCCGAAGGCACGTTCGAGGTGCGCTCCGGCCGGCCGGACGGGGCCGATTCGACGCTCCGGCAGCGCTTCGACAGCCCCGCCGCGCTCGTCGCCTTCCTGCTCCAGGGCAAGGGCGGGCCGCATCCGGTGCCGCTCATCCACAACCTCATGGTCACCGTCGACGGCGAGACGGCGCAGGCCGAAGCGCTCATGACGGCGACGATCACCGGCACCGACCGCACGGTGGCCGGCGCGTACCAGGACAGCTTCGAGCGACGGGACGGCCGCTGGCTGTTCCGCGCACGCGTCTACACGGTATTCGGGTGAGGGCGCGTTTGCGGCTCCCGCCTCCACCCCCCGCTGCGCGGGCGATCCTCCCTGTCGCGAAGCGATGGGGAGGTGGCAGCGCGTCAGCGCTGACGGAGGGGTCCCTTGCGGGCACGGCCCGTCGTCCGCTGGCGAGNGGGTAACGCCTGGGGAAAGTCGCTGGCGAACATCGGGCCGGCGTCGGGGCGTCCCTGCAGGCGCGCGGGGACGGTGCGACGGTCGCGTCGCGAACGACCGGGTAGCCATCGCCGCAGCCCGGTTCGGCCCTGGCGGAAACGGTCCGGACCGGCGCTGCGGGCTCGCAGACAGGGGCCGGTCCTCTCCCGCGGCGTGGACCTGGACGACGAGCGCCAGCGACCGGTGCGCGGGAGCGGGGGTGGAGGGGGCCGCAAGCCGCCCCGTCCGTGAACCGCTTCCGGGAGGACGCTCGTGGCGTGGTCCACGGCTTTCAACCCGCGCACGGCCCACGACGCCGACCCGATACACCCGCACGAGGTTGTACACCGCTCGCTCGAGATGCTGCGGCGTATAACCCATCTGGTTCAAGATGTCAAGGCGGCCGGCTCCATGCCGTCAAGCGGCGTCTTGCGGCCGGGGCCGGCGACGACCTGGACGCGCATCGCGCCGAGCCCTTCCATCCACGCATCCATGACGTCGCCCGGCACCACCGGCCCGACCGAGCGCGGCGGCGTGCCGGAGAAGATCACGTCGCCCGGGTGCAGCGTCATGACCGAGGCGGCGTGCTCGACCAGGTCCGCGATGCCGAGGACGAGGCGGCGGGTGCTGTCGACCTGCCGGTCCTCGCCGTTGACGGCGAGGCGGAAGGCGAGGGCGTCCGGATCGGCGATCTCGTCGCGCGTGGTGAGCCACGGGCCCATCACGCCGTAGCTGTCGAAGCTCTTGCCGAAGCTCGGAAACTCCGGCCCCTGCATGGTCATGTCGAGCCCGATGCAGTAACCCGCCACATGGTCCAGCGCGCACGCCGCGGGGATCTCCGTGCCGGTCCTGCCGATCACGATGGCGATCTCCATCTCGTGGAAGGTGGTGCGCTCGGGCCAGCGCAGCGTCACGCCGTCGGACGAGCCGGCGGCGGCACTGGTCATCTTGAACAGCAGGCCGAGCCGGCGCGGATGGCCGCCGGCGGCGAGGACCTCCTCGAAGTTGCCGGCGCCGCAGACGAACTTGCCGGGGTTGGCGACGGGGTTCGCCAGCAGCACCGCGCCGAGGGGAAGGCCCGGCGTGCGGTCGGCGAGGTCCTCCATCAGCGGCCGCAGCCGGTCGAGGTGGGCGATGAACTGGTCGCCCGGCGGGTAGGGCCACCGCACGTCGGGCAGCGTGTCGGTGACGGCGGTGACGTCATGGACGTGCTCGCCGCGCACCAGCCCCACGCGCACGGGCTCCCCGGCCCCGGTCCGGTAGCGGCAGATCTTCATGGCGGCTCCTCTCCCTCGTCGTCGGGAGAGGCTAGGCGCGGCGGCTCCGGCCGGGCAAGCACCGCGAGTCCAGCGCGCTTGTCCGGCCGTCCACGGCGCGGCGCGGGGCTGTCGCCTCAGGCCGGCTTGATGCCCATGCAGAGGTACTTCACCTCCATGTAGTCATCGAGGCCGTAGTGCGAGCCTTCGCGGCCGAGGCCCGACTGCTTGACGCCGCCGAAGGGCGCGACTTCGGTGGAGATGAGGCCGGTGTTGATGCCGACCATTCCCGCCTCCAGCCCCTCGGCCACGCGCCACACGCGCGAGATGTCGCGGGCGTAGAAGTAGCTGGCGAGGCCGAACTCGGTGTCGTTGGCCATGCGGATCGCCTCGGCCTCGTCGGTGAAGCGGATCACGCCGGCCAGCGGGCCGAAGGTCTCCTCGCGCGCGAGCTTCATGTCGGGCTTCACCCCGGCAATGACGGTGGGGTTGAAGAAGCTGCCGCCGCGCGCGTTGCGCTGGCCGCCGGCCAGCACCCGGGCGCCGCCGTCGACCGCGTCCTTGAGGTGCTCCTCCACCTTCTCGACCGCCTTTTCGTCGATCAGCGGGCCGACCTCGGTGCCCTCGTCGAGGCCGTAGCCGACCTTCATGGCGGAGACGCGCGCCGCCAGCTTCTCGACGAACTCGTCGTAGACGCCGTCCTGGACGTAGAAGCGGTTGGTGCACACGCAGGTCTGGCCGCCGTTGCGGAACTTGGAGATCATCGCGCCCTCGATCGCGGCGTCGACGTCGGCGTCGTCGAAGACCAGGAACGGCGCGTTGCCGCCCAGCTCCATCGAGCACTTCTTGATCGTGTCGGCGCACTCGCGCAGCAGGTCGCGGCCGATCTCGGTCGAGCCGGTGAAGGTCAGCTTGGCGACCTTGGGGCTGGTGGTGAGTGCCGAGCCGATCTGGCCCGCGCTGCCGGTGACGACGTTGACGACGCCCTTGGGAATGCCCGCCATCTCGCACAGCCGCGCGATCGCCAGCGCCGAATAGGGGGTGGCCGAGGCCGGCTTGATGACGATGGTGCAGCCCGCTGCCAGTGCCGGGCCGAGCTTGCGGGTGATCATCGCATTGGGGAAGTTCCACGGCGTGATCGCGGCGACGACGCCGACGCCCTGCTTGATGACGACGATCCGGCGGTCCGCGGCGTGGCCGGGGATCACGTCGCCGTAGGCGCGCTTGCCCTCCTCGGCGAACCACTCGATGAAGCCGGCGCCATAGGCGATCTCGCCCCGTCCCTCGGCCAGCGGCTTGCCCTGCTCGCGGCTGAGCAGCTCGCCCAGGTCGGCCTGGTGCTCCATCATCAGGTCGTAGAGGCGGCGCATCAGCTTCGCCCGCTCGCCCGCGGTCTTCGCGCGCCAGGCGGGAAGCGCGGCCTCGGCCGCGTCGATCGCGCGGGCGGTTTCGCCGGCGCCCATCTTCGGCACCGTGCCGATCACCGCGCCCGAGCCGGGGTCGGTGACCTCGAACGTCGCGCCCGAATCCGCGTCGACCCACGCGCCGTCGATGTAGCACTGCTGCTTCAGGAAGTCGGTGTAGGCCATTTCGCGCGGTTCCTCATGTGCTTTGCCGAGAGCGGCGTCTCCCGAAGGAGCGCCCGCGGGTTTCGGGCATGGTCTAGGCATCCGCCCTAGACGTGACAAGGCGCCGCGGCCCCCTCGCACAATCGAGAGTTGGGCCGGCGCGGGGCTGATTGACGCCCCGAAGGTCGTCGGCTAGTCTTGCTGACGAATAATAATTCACAAATACGAACAGATCGGGAGAGGCCGGCTTGGACTACGCAGGGTACATCGGCGGCGCCTTCGTCAAGGGGGAGGGCGAGCGCTTCACGGTGCAGAACCCGTCCGACGAATCGACCGTGGCAGAGGTGGTCGGCGTCTCCGCCGCGCAGGCCGACGCGGCGATCGGCGCGGCGCGGCAGGCGTTCGATTCCGGCGCCTGGTCCGGTCTCTCGATGAAGGCCCGCGCCGCCGCGATGACGCGCTTCGGCGAGGCGATGCGCAAGCGGGCCGACTGGCTCCGCGAATGCGCGGTGAACGAGGCCGGCTGCCCGGTCTCCTCCACCGTGATGGGCGCGCAGGTTCATGCCCCGCTGCGCATGACCGACGAGATCATCGACCTGTTCCTGCGCCTGCCCGAGCACGAGGAGAACCCGCTCCCGATCCACGAGCGGGTGAATCCCTACTTCACCGTGCAGAGCCTCAAGCGCTGGTCGCCGCTGGGCGTGGTCTCGGCGATCTCGGCTTACAACGTGCCGTTCTACACCGCCTTCTGGAAGGTGGTCCCCGCGCTGATGGCGGGCGACACGGTGATCCTGCGGCCCAACCCGCTGACCCCGATCTCCGCGATGATCTTCGCCGAGGCGGCGCAGGAGGCGGGGCTGCCGCCCGGGGTGATGAACGTCATCGCCGAGCCGGGGCTGGAGGGCGGCCTGGCGATGACCACCGACCCGCGCGTCGACATGGTCTCGTTCACCGGATCCTGCACCGTCGGCGCCAAGGTGGCCGAGCAGGCCGCGCCCACGCTGAAGCGGCTGGTGCTCGAGCTGGGCGGCAAGTCGGCGCAGATCTACCTGCCCGACGCGGTGGGCCGGGCGGCCTCCGCCGCCCACTCGGTCTGCACCTCGCACGCGGGGCAGGGCTGCGTGCTGGGCACCCGCGTCTTCGTGCCGGAGGAGAGCAAGGCCGAAGTGCTGGACGGCATGGCCAAGGCGTTGGCGGCGGTGAAGATCGGCCCGGCGAGCGACCCCGCCACCCAGCTCGGCCCCGTCATCAGCGCCGCCCAGCGCGATCGCTGCGAGCATTTCACGCAGGCGGCGGTGGCGGCGGGCGGCCGCGTGGTCTGCGGCGGCAAGCGGCCCGAAGGCTTCGACAAGGGGTTCTACTGGGAGCCGACGGTGCTCGACCTGCCGGACAATGCCAATCCGGCGGCGCAGGAGGAGATCTTCGGCCCGGTGGTGGGCGTCATCGGCTACCGCGACCTCGACCACGCAGTCGAGATGGCCAACGATTCGCGCTTCGGCCTCTCGGGCTGGGTCCACGGGGCGGACAAGGTGAAGGCGCTCGAGGTGGGGCTGCGGATCCGCAGCGGCGCGGTCAACGTCAACGGCGCGGTGATGTCGAGCTACGCCAGCGGCGGCGGCATCAAGATGAGCGGCCTCGGCCGCGAGCGCGGGGTCGAGGGCCTGCGCGAGTTCCAGATGATGACGACGTTCAACATCGGAGGGTGAGGGGACCCGGAACGATCCTGGCCGGCAGGGCCGGACCCGGGAAAGCACGAGAGGAGAGGGACGGATGGACGGACTGGTTCAAGGCAAGGTGGCGCTCATCACCGGCGCCGGCTCGGGCGTGGGGCGCGCGGCGGTGCTGCTGTTCTGCGAGCATGGCGCCAAGGTCGTCGCCGCCGACATCAACGGCGCCAATGCCGAGGAGACCGCCGCCATGGCCAGGGCGGCCGGCGGCGAGGCGGTGGCGGTCACCTGCAACGTCGCCGATCCGGCCAGCGTCGATGCCGCGGTGGCGCAGGCGGTGGAGAGCTTCGGGCGGCTCGACGTGATCTACAACAACGCCGGCATCACCATCAGCCCCGTCCCCGGCAAGGGCCTGCGCAGCCTGGTCGAGTGCGATCCCGAGGAGATGAAGCGGGTCGAGGACGTCAACATCAACGGCGTCGTCTACGGCTGCCAGGCGGCGATCCGGCAGTTCGAGGCGCAGGCCCGGAACGGACAGGGCGGAGGCGGCGCCATCGTCTCCACCGCCTCGGTAGCGGGGCTGATGGGCTATGGCGGCGTCCTCTACGGCACCACCAAGGGCGCCGTCGTCCAGCTCACCCGCGCGCTGGCGATCGAGGTGGCCGACAAGGGCATCCGCGTCAACGCGGTGTGCCCGGCGGGCATGCTCACCCACTACGCCGGCATGGACCCCGACAGCGAGCACCGCGACCGCATCCTGGAGGGCATGGGCAAGGCGCACCCGCTGGGCCAGGCCATCGACCCGCGCGACACCGCCTCGGCGGCGATGTTCCTGTGCTCGGACCTGGCGCGCAACATCACCGGCGTGAACCTGCCGGTCGACGGCGGGCTCTACGCCGGCCGCAAGGTGGGAGGCTGACCATGGCGACCTGTCCCATGCGCGGCGGCAACTCGGCCGCGCTCGCCTCGCTGATGAGCGACAATCCGCGCTACGCCGAGATGTTCGACGTCAACAAGGAAAGCGCCAACGCCGGCGTCGACGGCAACCGCGACTACACCGACGACATGAACGCGCTGCGCGAGGCGGGGCCGGTCCACAAGGGCAGCTTGCGCGAACTGCTCGGCGTGCCGGAGATGGCGCACGCGATGGGGCCGCCGCGCGAGGCGATGACGTTCTTCTCGTGGCGCGCCTGCGAGATCGGCTTCCGCGAGAACCTGCTGTTCTCCTCCGAGGGCTACAACGAGAGCCCCGGCGTGCGCACCATCGGGCCGACGATCCTGTCGATGGTGGGCAAGCCGCACAAGCGCCTGCGCTCCGCCGCGCAGCCGCTGTTCAAGCGGCCCAAGGTGATCGACTGGTGGAACCGCCGCTGGATCGAGGAGACGGTGGACGCCCTGCTCGACCGGCTGCTGGACGAGGAGACCACCGACCTCAACACGCAGCTCTGCGCCCGCCTGCCGATGGCCACCGTCACCCGCGCCATCGGGCTGGAGGGCGAGGACGTGATCGAGTTCCGATACCAGCTCAACCGCGCCACCTTCGGGGCGGCCAAGCTGAGCCCGGAGGAGGCGGCCGCCTCGCGCGCGTGGGTCGACCAGACGCTGCGCGATCTCATCGCCGAGAACACCCGCAACCCCGGCGACAACCTCATCACCGGCCTCATCGCCAGCGAGATCGTCGACGAGGAGGACGGCTTCAAGCGCAAGCTGACGGAGGACGAGATCTTCGGCTACTGCAAGCTGGCGATCTTCGCCGGCGGCGGCACCACCTGGCGGCAGCTGGGCATCACCATCGACGCGCTGATGACCCACCGCCACTTCTGGGAGGCCTGCCGCGACGACCGCGCGCTGGTCGAGCTGGCGGTGGAGGAATCGCTGCGCTGGCGCTGCACCGACCCGATGATGCCGCGCCTGTGCATGGAGGACACCGAGGTGGAAGGCGTGGCCGTGCCGGCCGGCACCCGCGTCTTCCTGTGCTTCGGCGCCGCGAACCACGATCCCGCCGTGTTCGAGAACCCGCTCGAATACGACATCTTCCGCAAGAAGCAGGCCAACATGGGCTTTGGCTACGGCCCGCACCGCTGCCTGGGAATCGAGGTGGCGCGCCAGGAGATGATCGTCGCCGTCAACGGGCTGCTCGACCGCTTCCCGAACATGGCGCTCGACCCCGCCAAGCCGAAGCCGGAGTATCGCGGGCTCGAGCACCGCGGCATGACGGCGGTGCCGGTGAGACTGAAGTGAGCGCGGCGATGAAGCAGGTCGTGCTTGCCGCCTATGCCCGGGGCAACCCGCAGGCCTCCGACTTCCGCATCGAGGAGGTGCCGGTGCCCCGGCCCGGCGCGCGCGAGATCCTGCTGCGCACGCTCTACCTCGCGGTCGATCCGCTGCTGCGCTTCTCGGTCGACGAGACGACGCTGACCGGCGCGAGCCGCATGGAACTCGGCACCGTCATGGTCGGCC
The DNA here is from genome assembly GCF_042432915.1 of Novosphingobium soli. NCBI lineage: Bacteria > Pseudomonadati > Pseudomonadota > Alphaproteobacteria > Sphingomonadales > Sphingomonadaceae > Novosphingobium > Novosphingobium soli. Next base: position 45,533 of record NZ_JBHLWK010000023.1, on the reverse strand, counting down.
CCGCGGTGAGCGAGGTCGTCGCATCCAACCACCCGGACTACGCGCCCGGCGACGTGGTCGAGGGCCGCTCGGGCTGGCAGGAGTACTGCGTGCTCGCGCCCGACCGCAGCGATTATCGCGGGCCGCCGCGCAAGCTCGACCCGGCGCTGGCGCCGGTCTCGACGGCGCTCGGCACACTCGGCGGGCCGGGGCAGACCGCCTACGAAGGCATCGTCAAGGTCGGCCGCGTCCAGGCGGGCGAGACGGTGGTGATCTCCGCTGCGGGCGGGGCGGTGGGCTCGATCGCCGGGCAGATCGTCAAGGTGCTGGGCGGCCGCGCCGTCGGCATCGCCGGCGGCGCGGCCAAGTGCGCGGCGTTGCTCGAGCTCGGCTTCGATGCGGTGGCGGACTACAAGGCGCCCGACTTCGCCGCGCAGCTCGCCGCGGCGCTGCCGCAGGGCGCGGAGGTCTACCTCGACAACGTCGGCGGTGACGTGACCATGGCGGTGCTGCCGCACCTCAAGCGCAACGCGCGCATGCCGATGTGCGGCTTCATCGCCTACTACGGCGTGGGCATGGAGGGCCCGGGGCCCGATCGCCTGCCCGGCTTCTACCGCCAGATCATGAACAAGGCGCTCGAGATCAAGGGATTCGCCGGGATCTTCGCCGGGCAGAAGGGGCTGGAGGACATCGCCGGGTGGATGAAGGCCGGCCAGATCCGCTTCGCCGAATCCTTCGTGGAGGGCATCGAAGCCGCGCCGGAGGCCTTTTCCAGCGTGTTTTCGGGCCATGACCACGTCGGCAAGCTGCTGGTGCGCGTCGCGGCCGAGGCTTGATCCGCGGCCGTGTGCGGTTCAGCGTGGCGCACATGGACAGCATGACCCTTCCGCCCCCGCCGCGCAGCACCGCCAATCCGGCGCCCGTCCGGGTCGCCGGCTCGGTGCGTCGGACCAGCAGCATCGACGTCTCTTGGCCGGATGGCGTCGAGGGACAGCGCCTCTTCGTGGGGGCTGCGCGCGACCTGTGGACCCCGGCCGCCGGCGCGGAGGGCCTGACCCTCGCGCAGGGGCGCTTCGAGGCGCGCATGACGGAGGACAAGACGATCACCGCGATCGCCGCCGATCCCGCCCCGGCGGGGATCGAGCAGCTGGTCGGGGCGCGCGCCGGCGGCCATTTGCGCATGCTGCTGCGCGAGGCGCTGCCCGACCTGGTGGCGCGGGCCGACCCGCTCTACCTCGTGCTCGACGATCTCTCGGGCACCGCGCTGGTCAGCGCCTTCGCCTGGTCGCAGTGGTACCCCGACTGGGCCGAGCGTCTGCGCCAGCGGCTCGGCGAGGAGCAGCACGCCGCGCTCATGGCGCAGCGCGTCAACGTGTGCTGGGGTCTCCAGGAGGGCAACAGCGGCGTGCGACCCGGCGGCGTGCCCGAAGACGTCGCCAGCGCCGACGCGGGCGACGTGCGCAACCCGTCCGACCCGCAGGGCTGGCACGCGCTCTCCGACCACGCGGGCGCCGGATTTCGCCGCGTGCGCCGCATCGACGTGACCTGCGACGCCGCGGCCGGCGTGATCCGTATCGACTCGGCGTTCCAGGACAGCGCCGCCAAGGTTGACGGCGGCCGCGTCGCGATCCACGAATACCTCCTGCGCGCCACCGCGGACATCGCCACGCTCGAAGTGCTCTCGATCGTCCCGGAGGCGCGGATCCTGCCGTTCTCCGAATGCCCCGGCGCGGTCGCCAACACCCAGCGCCTCGTCGGCCGAAAGCTTGGCGCGATCCGCGAGGAGGTGCTGGCCCAGCTGCGCGGGCCGGAAGGCTGCACCCACCTCAACGACGCCCTGCGCGCGCTGGCCGACGTGCCGGCGCTGGTGCGCCAGATCGGGGGATAGGCCGGCATCCTTCCGGCCGACCTTCACCGCAACCGCGCTTGACCGCCGCGGCGCAATGCCTGCGCCTCGCTTGCGCGCTTTCGCGCCATCTGGAAGGCCGGGCCATCAACCATGACCCCGGGGACCCGAGTGACCAAGTCGGTCGTCACGCTCGATGACAAGTACGTGCAAGGCGAAGGGCAGGTCATGCTCTCGGCGCTGCAGGGGGTGGTGCGCCTGCTGCTCGACCAGGCGCGGCGGGACAAGGCCGCGGGGCTGAACACCGCCGGATACGTCACCGGCTACCGCGGCTCGCCGATCACCACGCTCGACGCCCAGCTCTGGGCCAGCGAGAAGTTGCTGACCGCGCACGACATCCGCTTCGAGCCGGGCCTCAACGAGGAGCTCGCCGCCACTTCGGTGCGCGGCACCCAGCAGCTCGGCTGGTACGGCCGCCCCCGCGTCGATGGCGTCTTCGCGCTGTGGTACGCCAAGGGCGTCGGCGTCGAGCGCGCGGGCGAGGCGATCAAGGCGGCGAACTTCGAGGGCACCCACGCCAAGGGCGGAGCCCTGCTGCTCTGCGGCGACGACCATGCCGCCAAGTCCTCGCTCACCGCGCACCAGAGCGAGCACGTGCTGGTCACCGCGATGGCGCCGGTGCTCTATCCCGCGACCACCGACGAGATCCTGACGATGGGCCAGCTCGGCTGGGCGCTCTCGCGCGCGAGCGGGCTCTACGTCGGGCTGAAGGCGGTGACCGACACGCTCGACCTCACCACCACCGTCACGCTGCCGGGGCACACCTTCCCCATCCTTATGCCCGAGGTCACCGGCTCGCCCCACCTGCGCCTGGCGATGTCGGCGCTGGAGCAGGAAGCGGCGGTGATCGAGCAGCGCCTGCCGATCGTCCCGCGCTTCGCCGCGCTCAACGCGCTCGACCGGGTGAGCCACGAGGCGCCTTCGCGCCGTCTGACCGTGGTGAGCGCGGGCAAGGCCTGGCTCGACGTGTGCCAGGCGCTCGCCGACCTCGGCCTCGCCAACGAACGCCGCCGCGCGCTGGGGCTCAGGGTGGTGAAGCTGGGCCTCGTCTGGCCGATGGACGCCGCCTTCGCGCGCGCCGCCTGCGGCGGCAGCGCCGAAGTGCTGGTGGTGGAGGAGAAGCGCGCCTTCATCGAGGAGCAGCTCGCCCGCGTGTTCTACGGCCGCGCCGACGCGCCCGTGCTCACCGGCAAGACCCTGCCGGACGGCACGCCGCTCCTGCGCGAGACCGGCGTGCTCGATCCCGCCACCGTCCGCCGCGCTCTGGTCGCTCGGCTGGAGGCGCTCGGCATGCTGGACGAGGAGACCCGCGCCCGGGACGCGGCCCTGCGCGCGATCGAGGATGGCGCGCTGCGGCTCCAGGGCACGGCGATCCGGCCCGCCTACTTCTGCTCGGGCTGCCCGCACAACACCTCCACGCTGGTGCCCGGAGGCAGCGCGGCGATGGGGGCGACGGGGTGCCACGGCCTGGCGCACTACATGCCCGAGCGCAACACGATGCAGACGGTGTCGATGGGGCAGGAGGGCATGCCCTGGGTCGGCGCGCAGAGCTACGTCGACACGCCGCACATGTTCCAGAACCTGGGCGACGGCACCTACACGCACTCCGGCCTGCTGACGATCCGCGCGGCGGTGGCTGCCAAGAGCCGGGTGACGTTCAAGATCCTCTACAACGATGCCGTCGCGATGACCGGGGGCCAGCCGGCCGAAGGCGCGCTGACGCCCGAGCAGATCGTGCGCGAACTCGTCACCGAAGGCGTCGCGCCGGTGGTGCTGGTGAGCGAGGATCCGGCGCGGTTCAAGGCTGCGGACCTGCCGCCCGGCACGCGGGTCCTGCACCGCGACCACCTCGATGCGGTGCAGCGCGAGCTGCGGGAGACGACCGGCACCTCCGCCATCGTCTACGAGCAGACCTGCGCCAACGAGAAGCGCCGCCGCCGCAAGAAGGGCGGCTATCCCGACCCCGACAAGCGGCTGTGGATCAACCCGGCGGTGTGCGAAGCCTGCGGCGACTGCTCGGTGCAGTCCAACTGCCTCTCGGTGGTGCCGATCGAGACCGATCTCGGCCGCAAGCGCGCCATCGACCAGTCGACCTGCAACAAGGACTATTCCTGCATCAAGGGCTTCTGCCCCAGCTTCGTCGAGGTGTCCGGCGCCGCGCTGGCGAAGCGCGGCATGGACGATGCGGCGCTGGCGGCGAAAGTCGCGCTGCTGCCGGTCCCGCCGGTACTGGATGCGGAGAGCTGCGCGCTGGCGGTCGCCGGCATCGGCGGCACCGGCGTGCTTACGGTCGGCGCGATCCTCGCCATGGCCGCGCACCTGGAAGGCAAGGCCGCCAAGGTGCTGGACCAGACCGGCATGGCGCAGAAGGGCGGCGCCGTCACCAGCCACATCCGCATCGGCGCCGACGTCGACGCGATACCCTCGGCGCGGCTGGGGGCGGGGCAGGCGGACGTGCTGATCGCCTGCGACCTTGTCGTCGCCTCGGGCCCGGAGGTGCTGGCGCTGGCCCGCCCCGACACCTGCGTGCTGGCGAACGAGGACGTCGTTCCCACCGGCGAGTTCCAGCGCAACCGCAACCTCGACCTCGCCGCCAGCCGGTTCCTTTCCGCCATCGGCCGGCGCGTCGATCCCGCGAACATCGCCTCGCTGCGCGCTGGCGCCCTGGCGAGCCGCTTGCTGGGCGACACGATCTTCACCAACCTGATGATGGTGGGCTTCGCCGCGCAGAAGGGGCTGCTGCCGGTCGCGCTCGCCTCGATCGAGGAGGCGGTGCGGCTGAACGGCGTCGCGGTGCGCGCGAACCTCGCCGCGCTGGCGCTCGGCAGGCTGGCGGCCGCGGGGGCGGACGATCTCTTCGCCCTTGCCGACACCGGCGCCGGGCCGGCCCCCGCGCTGCAGGGCTACACCGCGCTCGTCGAGCACCGTTCCCGGCTGCTGGCCGACTACCAGGACGCGGGCTATGCTGCGCAGTATCGCAGCTTTCTGGACGCGGTGGAGGCGAAGCTGGACGCGCGCGGGATCGCCGGCCGTGACGCGTTCATGACGCAGGTCGCGCGCGGGCTGGCCAAGCTCATGGCCTACAAGGACGAGTACGAGGTTGCCCGCCTCTATTCCGCGCCGGCGTTCCGGGCGGGCCTCGCGGATACCTTCGCGGGCAAGCCGAAGCTCAAGCTCCACCTCGCCCCGCCGCTGCTCGCCTTCCGCAAGGACGCGCGCACCGGCCGGCCGCGCAAGATCGCGTTCGGCGGCTGGATCTTCCCGGTCTTTTCGGTGCTGGCGAAACTCAAGGGCCTGCGCGGCACCGCCTTCGACCCCTTCGGCCACACGGCCGAGCGGCGCATGGAGCGCGCGCTGGTGGGCGAGTACCGCGCGCTGATCGAGGCTGTCGCCGCCCGGGTCACCCCGGCGACGCTCGATCTGGCGGCGGAGCTGGCCGCATCGGCCGAGCTCGCGACCGGGTACGGGCCGGTCAAGGAAGCGGGGGTGACCGCCTACCGGGCGCGGGTGGCGGAGCTGCTCGCCCGCATCGACTCCGGCTCCGCCCCGGTCGCCGCCGCGCGGGTCGCCGAGCCCGCCTGATCGGCGATCACGCCCTCGATCGCCCCGCGCATGGCGGTGTAGAAGGCGGAGATCCGGTCCAGGCGATCGGCCACCAGGCCGGGGATGTCCCGCTCGCGCTGGCCGGCGAACAGCCGCACCTGGCGCTCCAGCAGCTCCGCCTTGGCCGCGAAGGGCCCGCTGAAGTCGTCCGGCACCGAGTAGTAGATGCGCCGACTGCCCGGCTCGCCCTGCCTGCGGGCGTTGCCGCAGTGCTCCAGGGTACGCGCGGCGACGCTGGCATTGCTCTTGCTCATGCCCAGCGCGGCGGCGATCTCGTCCAGCGTGGCGGGTTGCGCGCGCAGCAGGAGGTAGGCGTAGATGCGCCCCACCGGCCGCGGCCAGCCCCACGGGGCCATCAACATCGCCATGGCGTCGAGGAAAGCCTCGTCCTGCTCGGAAAGCTTGATATTCGGCATATTCTGGATTTAATGAATTTGCTTGCGGGATGCCAGTGCAAATGGCGCCGCCGGTCGGGAGAGCCAGGACCATGGACGAGCAGGAGTTCCAGCGCCGCTACGGCCCCTGGGCCCTCGTGGCGGGCGCCTCGGAAGGGACCGGCGCGTCCTTCGCGCGCCAGCTCGCCGCCCAGGGGCTGAACCTGCTGCTGGTCGCCCGGCGCGAGGCGCCCCTGACGGCGCTGGCGCAGGACCTTCACGCCGCGCACGGGATCGCCTGCACGACCGCCACGATCGACCTGGCGCAGGACGATGCTGCGCAGCAATTGCTCACCCTGGCGCAAGGCCGGGAGGTGGGCCTGCTGATCCTCAACGCCGGCGCCGACCCTAACGGGGCGCTGTTCCTCGACGGGGCGCTGGCGGACTGGGACACGCTCGCCGCGCGCAACGTGATGACCACCATGCGCGCGCTGCACCTGTTCGGCGCGGCGATGAAGGCGCGCGGGCGCGGCGGCATGATGGTGGTCGGCTCGGGCGCCTGCTACGGCGGCCTGCCGGGCATCGGCGTCTATGCCGCGAGCAAGGCCTTCGACCTCGTGCTGTGCGAGGCGCTGTGGGCCGAGCTGGCGCCGTACGGCGTCGATGTCCTCAGCTACGTCATCGGCCGCACCGACACGCCCGCGCACCGCGACCTGATGGCGGCGCGGGGCATGCCGCTGCCGGAGGGGCTGGCGGATCCCGACGACGTGGCGCGCCTGGGTCTGGAGCGGCTGCCCTTCGGTCCCGTGTGCAACTGGGGCGAGGCCGACGACGAGGCGGCGATGTCCGCCACCTCGGCCGCGCAGCGCCGCGCCCGCGTGCAGCAGTTTGCCGCCCTTTCCGCCGCCTATGCCAAGGGATGACCCGATGACGGACGCGCCGAACGATGTCCTCGCCCAGCTGGCCGACAAGCAGGCCATCACCGAGCAGATCCACCGCTACTGCCGCAGTGTCGACCGGCTCGACGTGCCGCTCGGCCACGCGGTGTTCCACGAGGATGCGACCGCCGACTATGGCCCCACCGGCTACCGCGGCACCGGGCGCGGCGCCATCGACTGGATCTGCGAAGCGCACCGCGGCCTCCTGGCCCATTCGCACCAGGTCACCAACGTCAACATCGTGCTCGACGCAGACCGCGCCGGGAGCGAGGCCTACGTCACCGCCACCCTGCGCATGGAGCGCGCGGGCGCGCTGATGCACATGGAGATCTGGGCGCGCTACTGCGACCGCTGGTCCCGCCGCGAGGGTGCCTGGCGGATCGACCATCGCGACACCGTGATCGACTACGATTCCATCCGCGAGGTCACGCCCATGCACCGCCACCAGTGGGCCCGGCGCGATCGCGAGGACCCGTCCTACAAAGCCCTGGGAGCCTAACCGTGAAGGACTTCAAGATTTCCGTCTCGTTCGACATGCGCTCGCCCGAATGGGCGACGCCGACGCCCGAGCTCTACCGCGCCGCGATCGAGATGGCGGCCTTCGTCGACCGGATCGGCGCCGACCAGATCGGCCTCATGCAGCACCACGGCTCGGACGACGGCTACCTGCCCCAGCCGTTCGCGCTGGCGGGCGGCATGGCAGCGGTCACCAGCCGCATCCGCTTCCTGCTGGGCGCGGTGATCCTGCCGCTGCACGATCCGCTGGAATTGGCCGAGCAGATCGCGGTGGTCGACAACATGTCGAACGGCCGCCTCGGCGTGATCTTCGGCGCGGGCTACGTGCCGCTGGAATTCGCGATGTTCCGCAAGTCGCTCAAGGACCGGGCGAAGCTCATGGACGAAGGGCTCGACATCATCCTGCGCGCGCTGCGGGGCGAGCGGTTCGAGGCCGATGGCCGGCCGATCTTCGTCCGCCCGCTGCCGGTGCAGGAGCCCGAGGACATCGTGCTCGTCGGCGGCGGGGTGCCGGCCTCGGCCAAGCGGGCGGCGAAGTTCGGCGTCGGCTTCGGGCCGATGAAGGGGGACCTCGTCGACATCTACCTGGCCGAATGCGAGCGCCTCGGCCATCGTCCCCGCACCCACTTCCGCCCGCGCCCGGGCATGCCGCTGGCGGTCCACCTTTGCGAGGATCCGAACCAGGGCTGGGAGGCCATCGCCCCCCACGCCGTCCACGTCATCACCGAATACGCCAAGTGGGCCGAGCAGGAGGGAGATGGCTCCAATTCGCCGTTCAAGGGGCTGACCGACCCGGCGGTGCTGCGCCACGCCGGCATGTTCGCGGCCTGGACGCCGCAGATGCTGCTCGACAAGGTGCAGGCGTTGGAGGGCGGCAACATCGGGTTCCAGCCCCTGCTGGGCGGCCTTTCGCCCGAGGAGGGATGGAAGAGCCTCCGCCTGCTGGAAGCGACGATGCCGGCACTGCGCGCGGCGATCGCGGGGTGAAGGCCGCCTGCATCGAGAACGGGCAGGTCCTCGTGCGCGAGCTGCCCGATCCGGAGCCGGGCCCGGGCCAGGCGCTGGTGCGGACGCATTCCTGCGGGCTCTGCGCGTCGGACGCGCATTTCCTTTCGGGCGGGCAGAACATCATCGACCTCTCGCGCCGGATGGGCGGGCCCTATGCCGCGCTCGACTATGCCCGCGCCTTCGTTCCCGGGCACGAGTTCGTCGGCGAGGTGCTGGACTACGGCCGGGGCAGCCGCCGGACGGTCGCGCCCGGCCGCCGCGTCACCTCGGTGCCGATCATGCGGCAGGGCGGGAGCCACGCCGTGGTCGGCTTCAGCCACGCCTGCCCGGGCGGCTGCGGCGAGTTGATGCTGCTCGACGAGGACTTCCTGCTCGAGATCCCCGACGGGCTGCCCGACGATCACGCCGCGATGATCGAGCCGCTCGCGGTCGGGCTCGAGCACGCGCGGCGCGGGCGGCCGGGAAGCGGCGACGTGGCGCTGGTGCTCGGCTGCGGCGCGATCGGGCTCGGCGTCGTGGCGGGGCTGGCGCTGGCAGGGGTGGCGCCGATCATTGCCGCCGACTTCCACGCGGAGCGGCGCGAACTGGCGCTGCGCCTGGGCGCCCACCTCGCCATCGACCCGCGCGACACCGACCCCTACGGCCCGCATGCGCAGCTTGGCGGCCGGCGCGTCAACCTGGTCTACGAGAACGTCGGCGTGCCCGGCATGCTGCAGCGGATCGTCGAGGGCATTCCCTTCGACGGCCGGATCGTCGTCGGCGGCTACTGCATGGAGCCCGAGCCGCTCTACGTCTTCGCGGCCCAGAACAAGCGGCTCAACATCCAGTTCGCCGGCGGCGAGGAGCCGCAGGACATGGACCTGGCGCTGCGCAGCATCGCCGAGGGCCGGATCGACGTTGCGCCCTGGCTGGGCGGGCGGATCGGCCTGGGCGGCGTGGCCGGCGCCATCGCCGGGCTCTCGGGACCGGAGGCGCCGGTCCGCACGGTGGTCGATCCCCGCCTCGCGTGAGGGCGCGGCCGCGTGCTTGGGCCGCGCGCTCAGGCCGCCCGGTAGTGCGCGCGCACCAGGCCGGCGAAGGGACTGGCGCGGCCCTGCGCCAGCTGCGGCTCGCCGGCATGGAGCAGCCCCACCTCGCGCACCAGTTCGAAGTCGCGCACCGGCACGAAGCGCTCGGGACCGGCGGCGAAGCATTCGGGCATCATGCCGATGCCCGCGCCGCTGCGGATCACCGCCAGGACCCGCTCGTCGCTCGTGGTCTTGAGCACGAAGCGTGGGCGCACGCCGCGGTCCACGAAGAAGCGGTTGATCTCGGGCAGCGCCTCGCAGTGGCGGCGCAGCGCCATGCGATCGCGTGCGAGCTGCTCGGCGTGGACCTCGCTCTCGCTGGCGAGCGGATGATCGGGAGGCAGCACCATCATGTAGCGCTCGCGCGCGAGGATTTCGGGCGCGAAGCGCGCATGGTGCGGGCGCACCACGGTGAGCGCCATGTCGATCCGCCCGCGCTCCAGCCGTTCGGCGATGTCGCGCTCGCTGCCGTCGAGGATCTCAAGCGCCTCGCCCGAGCCGAGCGCGCGGTGGCGCTCCAGCCAGACTTCGACCAGCCGCGTGGGGATGGTGTTGAGCACGCCCACCCGCAGCAGCGTGGGGTCGGTCACCTCGCCCAGCTCGACCAGCGCGTGCTCGTACTCCGCCGCGATCCGCCGCGCACGCACCAGGAAGCGGCTGCCCGCGGGCGTCAGCGCCACCCCCTGCCGGTCGCGGTCGAACAGCCGCGCCCCCAGCTCGCGCTCCAGCTTGGCGATGCCGGCGGAGAGCGTGGGCTGCGTGACGCTTACCCGCTTGGCGGCGCGGCTGAAGTTGCCGGTCTCGGCCACGGCGAGGAAGTAGCGCAGGAGATACTGGTCGATCATAGATGCCGTCTATGGCGAAGTGCGGAAACTTTCAATTTCCGCTGTCGTTCGGGGTTGTCTACATAGACACCGCAAATCGAGGCCGGCCACAAGCGCTGCCCGACAGACGAAGGAAGAGGGATGAGCGCGCCGGTCCTGCAGAGCAACGTCAACCTCGACAGCCCGGAGGCAAAGGCGCGCGATGCCCACAACCGCGCGCTCGCCGCAGAGCTGCGCGAGCGGGTGGCCAAGGCGGCTCTCGGCGGCGACGCGCGGTCGCGCGAGCGGCACCTCGCGCGCGGCAAGCTGCTCCCCCGCGACCGCGTGGAGCGGTTGCTCGACGCGGGCTCGCCGTTCCTCGAGATCGGCCAGCTCGCCGCCAACGGCCTCTATGGCGACGAGGTCCCCGGCGCGGGCCTGATCGCGGGCATCGGCCGCGTCGCCGGCCGCCAGTGCATGGTCTTCGCCAACGATGCGACGGTCAAGGGCGGGACCTACTTCCCGATGACCGTGAAGAAGCACATCCGCGCGCAGGAGATCGCCGAGGCCAACCGCCTGCCTTGCGTCTACCTCGTCGACAGCGGCGGCGCCAACCTGCCCAACCAGGCCGAGGTCTTCCCGGACCGGGACCACTTCGGCCGGTTCTTCTACAACCAGGCCCAGATGAGCGCCAAGGGCATCCCCCAGATCGCCAGCGTCATGGGCAGCTGCACCGCCGGCGGCGCCTACGTGCCGGCGATGAGCGACGAAAGCGTCATCGTGAAGGAGCAGGGCACGATCTTCCTCGCCGGACCTCCGCTGGTGCAGGCCGCCACCGGAGAGGTCATCAGCGCCGAGGACCTGGGCGGCGGCGACCTGCACAGCCGCAAGTCCGGCGTCACCGACCACCTCGCCGAGGACGACGAGCACGCTCTGACGATCGTGCGCGACATCGTCAGCCACCTCGGCCCGGCGCACCGGCACGACCTGACGCTGCGCGAGCCCCGGCCGCCGAGATACGCCGCGGAGGAGCTCTACGCCATCGTCCCGGAGGACGTGCGCGCCCCCTACGACGTCCACGAGGTGATCGCGCGCATCGTCGATGGCAGCGAGTTCCACGAGTTCAAGGCGCTCTACGGCACCACGCTCGTCTGCGGCTTCGCGCATATCCACGGGATGCCGGTGGCGATCCTCGCCAACAACGGGGTGCTGTTCTCGGAAAGCGCGCAGAAGGGCGCGCACTTCATCGAACTGGCGTGCCAGCGCCGCATTCCGCTGCTGTTCCTGCAGAACATCTCCGGCTTCATGGTCGGCGGCAAGTACGAGGCGGAGGGCATCGCCAAGCACGGCGCCAAGCTGGTCACCGCGGTCGCCACCGCGCAAGTGCCCAAGCTGACGGTGCTGATCGGCGGCTCGTTCGGCGCCGGCAACTACGGCATGTGCGGGCGCGCCTACGACCCGCGCTTCCTGTTCACCTGGCCCAACGCGCGGATCTCGGTGATGGGCGGCGAGCAGGCGGCCTCGGTGCTGGCGACGGTCCACCGCGACGCCGCCAAGTGGTCCCCCGAGGAGGCCGAGGCGTTCAAGGCGCCGATCCGCCAGAAGTACGAGGACGAGGGCAACCCCTACTACGCCACCGCGCGGCTGTGGGACGACGGCGTGATCGACCCGGTCCAGACGCGCGACGTGCTCGGCCTGGCGCTCCAGGCCTGCCTCGAAGCGCCGATCGCGGAGGCGCCCCGCTTCGGGGTGTTCCGGATGTGATGGGGGTGACACCAGGTTCTCCCCGGAACGGGGAGGGGGACCGTCCGGAAGACGGTGGAGGGGGCCCACCTCTCCTCCAACAACCGATCAAGCAGGTCAAACACGCCCGCGCCCTGCGGAAGAAGCTGAGCCTTCCCGAAGGCCTGCTCTGGCGCGAGTTGCAGACGCGTCCAGGTGGCTACCGCTTTCGCAAACAGTTTCCGCAGGCGCCCTACACGATTGACTTCGCCTGTCTCTCCGCCCGGCTCGCGATCGAGGTCGATGGCGAGGCACACAACCGCGGCGACCGGCCGGCGAAGGACATCGTCCGCGACACAATCATGGCCGAGCGCGGCTTTCGCACACTGCGCCTGCCCGCCTACGAGGTGCTCAAGAACATGGACTCGTGTATCACTGCCATTGTCGAGGCCTGTCGAGAGGCGGGGCCCCCTCCACCATCGCTTCGCGACGGTCCCCCTCCCCGTTCCGGGGAGGAACTCGCATGATCACATCGCTCCTCATTGCCAACCGCGGCGAGATCGCCTGCCGGGTGATCCGTACCGCGCGCCGGCTCGGCATCCGCACCATCGCGGTCTACTCCGACGCCGACGCCGATGCCCTCCACGTGCGCGAGGCGGACGAGGCGGTCCACATCGGCCCGAGCCCCACGCGCGAGAGCTACCTCGTGGGCGAGAAGATCCTCGCCGCGGCGCGGGCGACGGGGGCCGAGGCAATCCACCCGGGCTACGGCTTCCTGTCCGAGAACGCCGCGTTCGCGCAGGCGGTGATGGATGCCGGGATCGTCTGGGTCGGCCCGAATCCCTCGTCGATCACCGCGATGGGGCTGAAGGACGCGGCCAAGGCGCTCATGGCCGAAGCCGGGGTGCCGGTGACGCCGGGCTACATGGGCGCGGACCAGGACCCCGCCTTGCTGGCCGCCGAGGCCGCGAAGGTCGGCTACCCGGTGCTCATCAAGGCGGTCGCAGGCGGCGGCGGCAAGGGCATGCGGCTGGTGGAGAGCCCCGGGGCCTTCGCCGACGCGCTCGCCTCGTGCAAGCGCGAGGCGGCCGGCTCGTTCGGCAACGACCACGTGCTGATCGAGAAGTACATCGCCTCGCCCCGCCACATCGAAGTGCAGGTGTTCGGCGACAAGCACGGCAACGTCGTCCACCTGTTCGAGCGCGACTGCTCGCTCCAGCGCCGCCACCAGAAGGTGATCGAGGAAGCCCCCGCGCCGGGCATGGACGCTGCCACGCGCGAGGCGCTCTGCGCCGCGGCGGTGCGCGCCGCCCAGGCGGTGGACTACGTCGGCGCGGGCACGATCGAGTTCATCGCCGACGGCTCGGGCGCGCTCAGTGCCGAGCGGATCTGGTTCATGGAGATGAACACCCGCCTGCAGGTCGAGCACCCGGTCACCGAGGAGATCACCGGCGTCGACCTCGTCGAGTGGCAGTTGCGGGTGGCCAGCGGCGAACCGCTGCCGCTGTCGCAGGACGACCTGACGATCGACGGCTGGGCGATGGAAGCGCGCCTCTATGCCGAGGATCCGGCCAAGGGCTTCCTCCCCAGCATCGGGCGGCTGGAACTGCTGCAGTTCGGCGAGGCAGAGGGCGGGCGGATCGACACCGGCGTCTACCAGGGGGCCGAAGTCTCGCCGTTCTACGACCCGATGATCGCCAAGGTCATCGCCTGGGGCGAGGATCGCGACGAGGCGCGCGAACGGCTCGGCGCGATGCTGGAGGACAGCGCCGTCTGGCCGGTGCGCACCAATGCCTCGTTCCTGGTCAAGGCGCTGGAGCACCCGGACTTCGCGGCGGGCCGGGTCGATACCGGCCTGATCGGCCGCGACGGCGAGACGATGGCGGAGCCGCCGGTTCCCTCCAGTGAAGCGCTGGAGGCGGCGGCGCAGGCCCTCGCCCCGGCGACGCTGGCATCGGGCCTGCGGCTGAACGCCGCCCCGGCGCGCAAGGCGTGGTTCCTGCTGGACGGCGAGACGGTGGAGATCGCGCTGACCGGCGAGGGGAGCGCGGAGCCGGCCCCCGGCGTCCTCGTCACCGAGCAGGGACAGGCCTGGCTTCTCGAGACGTGGCGCCGCGACGGGGCGCACGGCGCGGCGGGCGGCTCGGGCGCGATCCTGGCGCCGATGCCCGGCAAGGTGATCGCGGTCGAGGTAACCGCCGGGCAGGCGGTGACCAAGGGCCAGAAGCTGCTCACGCTCGAAGCGATGAAGATGGAGCACACGCTGACCGCGCCGTTCGACGGCGTGGTGGCGGAACTGAATGCCACCGCCGGCCAGCAGGTCCAGGTCGAGGCCCTGCTGGCGAAGATCGAGGAGACTGCCTGATGCCCGGACGCTTCTTCGACGAATGGCAGGTGGGCGATCGCATCACCCACCAGCCGAGCCGCACCGTGACCGAGACCGACAACCTGCTGTTCTCGGCCATGACGCACAACATGCAGCCGCTGCACCTCGACGCCGAAGCCGCGAAGGCGAGCGAGTTCGGCCAGATCCTCGTCAATTCCACCTTCACCTTCAGTCTCGCGGTGGGCCTCTCGATCGCGGACACGACAGTCGGCACGCTGGTCGCCAACCTCGGCTTCGACAAGGTGGTGACGCCCAAGCCCACCTTCATCGGCGATACGCTGACCTGCGCGACTGAGGTCGTGGAGATGCGCGAGAGCAAGTCGCGCCCGGGGCAGGGCATCGTGGTGTTCAAGCACGAGCTGACGAACGAGCGGGGCGAGGTCGCGCTGTCGATGCTGCGCACGGTGCTGCTGAAGACGAAGGGCTGAGGAGCCCTTCCTTCATCCCGCCAGCTGATCGCCCAGCGATCGCGCCGCGCTTTTCAGCGCGTCCTGGATGCGCGGCAGTTCGCTGCGCATGGCCGCGCCGATGCCGATCGCGACGAGCGCATGGCTCGGCGCGCGCGCGGCAATGCGCCCGCCCTTCCAGACCGGCGCGGCGATCACGGTGACCCCCGCGATGTAGTGCCCGGCGTCCAGCGCGATCCCGGTCGCGCGCGCCTCCGCGACTTGCGCCAGCCACTCCTCCCAGCTCGGGGCTTCGTCCCAGCGCAGGGCGTCGAACCGGGGCCTGAGGTCGTGTTCGGAGTAGTTGCCGAAGGCGGCGATGCAGCGCCCCGTTGCCGAAACCAGCGCCGGGAAGCGGCTGCCCACCTGCGTCGAGAGCTGGAAGTTCTGCCCCGACTGCGACATCGCGGTGACGATGATGCGCTGCAGCCCGAAGAGCTGGACCCCCAGCGTGGTGATCCCGAACTCGCGCGCCAGGCGGTCGAGCGCGGGCTGCGCCAGGTCGTTGAACTGGTCCCGGCGCAGCCAGGCCCGGGCCAGCGTGAGCACGCCGGCATCGAGGCTGTAGCGCTTGGTGTCCGGGTCGAAAGCCACCAGTTCCTCGGCCACGAGCGCGCGCAGCACGTAGAGGCAGGTGCTGGGAACGAGGCCGAGTTCGCGGGCGATCGCCTGCACCCCCATCGGTGCCGTGCTGCGGCCGAGCAGCCGCAGCACGGCCGCGGCGCGGGCGATGGCCGGGGCCTTGCTGGCCTTCACAGGATCGTCGGGGCTGCTTGTCATTCAATATGGAGAATAGCGTTCAATATTTACAAAAGCAACGCGTCCGTGGCAGACTGTGCTGAACACAAGGACAAGAGCTTGCCGATGCGATTCGGCGGGCGAGGATGAGGTTGATGGCGAAGGTGATCGCGGGGCTTACCGACTACACGCGCTATGCCGATGCGCAGG
This sequence comes from Novosphingobium soli, assembly GCF_042432915.1. NCBI lineage: Bacteria > Pseudomonadati > Pseudomonadota > Alphaproteobacteria > Sphingomonadales > Sphingomonadaceae > Novosphingobium > Novosphingobium soli. The sequence goes on along the minus strand of NZ_JBHLWK010000023.1, from coordinate 29,837 downwards.
CGCATGCCTCTTCCGCGGCGCTGTGGGAGTTGTTCGACGGCGACCGTGACTACTTCAACATCGCGCACGAATGCGTGACCCGCCACGCCGATGGCTCAGGCCGCGCGGCGGTCCGCATCGCCCATGCCGACGGCAGCGACGAAGTGCTGAGCTTCGACACCATCGCCGCGGGGGCGGCGCAGTTCGCCCACTGGCTCGATGCCGAGGGGGTGCAGCCGGGCGAGCGTATCGCCTTCATGCTCGAACCCTCGCTGCCCTTCTACGTCTGCCTGTTCGGCGCGATGCAGACCGGCGCCATCTCGGTGCCGCTGTTCACGCTGTTCGGTCCCGATGCGCTGCGCCTGCGGGTGGGCGACTGCGAGCCTTCGATCCTCGTCACCAATGCCGAGAAGGCGGAGCTCGCGCGGTCGGTGGCGGTGGACGGCAAGCCGCGCGTGATCGTCGCGGACGAGGCGTTCCTGGCCTCGCTCTCGGGGCTTCCCACCAGCTACACGCCGAAGACCCGCGCCAACGACATGGCCGTGTTCCAGTACACCAGCGGCACCACGCGCGAGCTGCCGGAGGCGGTGAAGCACTCGCATCGTACCCTGGTGACGCTGATGTTCGCCGCGCTCTACGGGACCGGCATCCGTCCGGGCGACGAGTTCTTCTGTCCTTCCAGCCCGGCGTGGGGGCACGGCCTGTGGCACGGCACCCTCGCGCCGCTGGCGATGGGGGTGACGACGGGGACCTTCGCGGGCCGCTTCGACCCGGTGCGGCTGATGAAGGCGCTGGACGACTTCGGCATCACCAACATGTCGGCGGCGGCCACGCACTACCGCATGATGAAGAACAGCGGGAGGGCGGCGGACTTCACGTTCCACTTCGACAAGCTCTCCTTCACCGGAGAGCCGATCGACCCGGCGACGCTGGAATGGATCGACACCTGGTTCAAGGTGCCCGCCTGCTCGATGTACGGCACCACCGAGATCGGCGTGGTGCTGGTGAACTATCCGGGCGCCGACGACTTCACGGTGAAGCCGGGCTCGCTCGGCAAGGCGGTGCCAGGGCAGAAGCTGGAGGTCCATCGCGCGGACGGCACCGTCTGCGATCCGGGCGAGATCGGCGAGCTGATGTTGTGGCGAGGCGGCGGCTGGATGACCACCAAGGACCGCGCCAGGACCGACGAGGACGGCTACTTCTATCACTGCGGCCGCGCCGACGACGTCATCATCTCGGCAGGGTGGACGATGTCCGCGGTCGAGATCGAGAACACCATGCTGCGCCACGACGCCGTGCTGGAGTGCGGCGTGATCGGCGTGTCGGACGAAAAGCGCGGGCAGGTGGTGAAGGCCTTCGTGGTCACCAACCGCGAAGGCTCGGAAGCGCTGGTCCGCGAGCTTCAGGAGTTCACCCGCGAGCGGCTCGCCCAGCACGAATTCCCCCGCATCGTCGAGTTCGTCGACGAACTGCCCAAGAACCCCGCCGGCAAGGTCCACCGCAAGATGCTGCGCGACCGCGAGGCGGCGAAGGCGGCGGAAGCCGTCGCCTGAACACGATTCCAAGGATTGAGGAGTACGAAATGGCCACCACAGCAGAACCGAAGAACAAGTTCCCCAAGATCACCGAGGAAGGCCTCGACGACCTGCGCAAGCGCATCGGCGTCAAGATCGAGAACACGGTCGAGCCCTGGAACTACGAGGCGACCCGCGACGCGATCCGCCACTACGCGCACGGCATCGGCGACGACAACCCGCTCTGGTGCGATCCCGAGTACGCGGCCGGCACCAAGTACGGCACGATCGTGGCGCTGCCTTCGTTCCTGTTCACCACCAGCCGCATCGTCTCGGGCTACTGCGGTGGCCTGTCGGGCGTCCACGCAATGTGGGCGGGCGCCGACTGGACCTGGCACAAGCCGGTCCTGCGCAACGACACCATCACCTCGGTGCCCTACCTGAAGGACCTGGTCGAGCACCAGACCAAGTTCGCGGGCCGCTCGTTCCAGCAGATCTACCACGTCGACTTCTACAACCAGCACGGCGACCACGTCGCCGGCGCGGACAGCTGGGTGTTCCGCACCGACCGTGACGAGGCGCGCGAGCGCGGCACCAAGTACACCGAGGCGCGCGGCCGCGTGGAGCCCTTCACCCAGGAGCAGCTCGACGAGTTCTACGACATCTACGACCGCGAGGAGATCCGCGGCGCCACCCCGCGCTACTTCGAGGACGTGAACGTCGGCGACAAGCTGCCGCCGATGATGAAGGGCCCGATGACGGTCACCGGCTTCATCTGCTACGCGCAAGGGTGGGGCGGCCTCTACATCCGCGCCAACAAGCTCGCCTACAAGATGCAGAAGGCGCACCCGGGCCTGGGTATCCGCAACCGCTTCAACGTGCCGGACTGCCCCGAGCGCGTCCACTGGGACGAGGCCTTCGCGCTCGAGGTCGGCGCCCCGGGCGCCTACGACTACGGCCCGGAGCGCTGCTCGTGGCTGACGCACCACATGACGAACTGGATCGGCGACGACGGCTTCCTGCACAAGTCGAACTGCCAGATCCGCCGCCACAACCCGGACGGCGACGCGATGATCCTCACCGGCGAGGTGACCCGCAAGTTCGAGGAGAACGGCAAGAAGTACGTCGAGGTCGCGCAGAAGGCGACGACCCACCGCGGCGAGCTTTCGGCCTTCGGTACCTCGGTCGCCGAACTGCCGAGCCGGGCCTGAGGAAAGGAACGGGGCGGGAGGCCAGGCCTCTCGCCCCGGCACGAGGAAGGCACGCATGACATCGACCTGGGCCGGACCGCTCGCCGGCGTGCGCGTGATCGACTTCACGCGCGTGCTCGCCGGCCCCGCCGCCAGCCTGGCGCTGGCCGACATGGGCGCGGAGGTCTTCAAGATCGAGCCGCCCGGCACGGGCGACGAGACCCGCACCTTCCCGCCCACCCGCGACGGCGAGAGCCACTATTACCTCGCGGTCAACCGGGGCAAGAAGTCGATCGTGGTCGACCTGAAGAGCCCCGAGGGGCTCGCTTTGGTCAAGGACCTGGTCGCGCGCTGCGACGTCCTGGTGGAGAACTACCGCCCTGGGGTGATGGAGCGGCTGGGCCTCGGCTGGGAGGACCTGCACGCGATCAACCCGCGGCTGATCTACTGCTCGATCTCCGGCTACGGCCAGACCGGGCCGCTCAAGGACCGGCCGAGCTTCGACATCGTGCTCCAGGCGATGTCCGGCGCGCTTTCGATGAACGGCGAGTGCGACGGGCTGCCGATGAAGCTGGGCATTCCCCTCGGCGACCTGGTCGGCGGCATAAACGGACCGATCGGCATCCTCTCCGCCCTCTACGAGCGCGAGCGCACGGGGGTTGGGCGGCACATCGACGTCAGCCTGATGGACGGGCTGATGGGCATGCTCGGCTACATCGCGCAGCTCGCCTTCTTCACCGGAGCGGACCCGCAGCGGGTCGGCTCGCAGCACCCCAACCTGGTGCCCTACGGCATCTTCCCGGCGCGCGACGGCTCGATCGTGGTGGCGTGCCTGACGCCCGGCTTCTGGGATCGCATCTGCCGCTCGATCGGTCGCGGCGAGCTGTGCCATGATCCGCGCTTCGACACGCTGGAGAAGCGGCGCGACGCGCGCGAGGCGGTGAACGCGATCGTCTCCGCCTTTACCGAGGCGCACACGGTGGACGAGCTGGTCGCGATCTTCACCGCGCATGAAGTTCCGCACGCGCCCATCCTGGGCGTGACCGAGGCGCTGTCGCAGCCGCAGGCGGTGGCGCGCGGCATGGTGGTGGAGACGCAGCACGCGACGCTCGGGGCGATTCCCATCGTCAACCGGCCGATCCGCTTCACCGATGCCGAGCAGCCCATCCCGGACGCGCCGCCCGTCCTGGGCCAGCACACCGATGCCGTGCTCGCCGACGTGCTCGATCTATCGCCCGAGCGGATCGCGCAGCTGCGCGCCGCCGGCGTCGTTGCCTGAGCGCGCCCGGGCGGTAAGGTCCGGCCGACAAGGACAAGCACCGCGAGAGGATCCTGCCATGCCCGAACTGCGTTTCGACGACCGCGTGGCGGTGATTACCGGGGGCGGGCGGGGGCTGGGCCGGGCCCATGCGCTGCTGCTGGCGAGCCGGGGCTGCCGCATCGTCGTCAACGATCCCGGCGTCTCGATGGCGGGCGACACCACCGACGAAGGACCAGCCGAGGCGCTGGCGGCCGAGATCCGCGCGCTGGGCGGCGAGGCGGTCGCCAGCACCGACAGCGTGGCGACGCCGGAAGGCGGCAAGGCGATCATCGGCGCCGCGCTCGACACCTGGGGGCGCATCGACATCCTCATCCACTCGGCCGGCAACGTGCGGCGGGGCTCGCTCTCGACGCTGGCCTACGAGGATTTCTCGGCCGTGCTCGACGTCCACCTGCGCGGCGCCTACCACGTCGTGCGCGAGGCGTTCCCGCACATGATGGCGCGCCAGTTCGGCCGCATCGTGCTGACCAGCTCGATCAACGGCCTCTACGGCAAGGCGGACAACGTCACCTACTCGCTGTGCAAGGCCGGGTTCATGGGCCTGTCCAACACCGCCGCGATCGAGGGACAGCACGCCAACGTGAAGTCCAACCTGATCGTCCCGGCGGCGGTGACCCGCATGTCGGAAGGGATCGACACCAGCAAGTTCCCGCCGATGGAGCCCGAGCAGGTCGCGCCGATGGTCGCCTACTTGTGCCACGCGGACTGCGCGGCGACCGGGGAAATGTACGTCGCGATGGGCGGCCGCCTCGGCCGTGCCTGGATCGCGGAGAACGCCGGGCTGTACCGGGCGGACTGGACGCTCGAGGACGTGGCCGCGCAGATCGATGCGATCCGCAGCGGGGGGGAGACGCTCGCCTTCCCGCCGGTGCCCGACGGCCAGCTCGAGCACCTGCTCCACGGCTTCGGCATGATCCGCGCCGGCTCACCGGCCTGAGCCGCCGGCTCACCGGGCAGACCGCGAGTCCCGGCGCGAAGACGCGTTCATGAATCCGAGATGAAGACAGGGAACCTCCGGGCGGCAGGACGGTTCAAATATACGAGAGGTTGCTGAAGCGACGCTGAGAGACACGGGTCCGCACATGATTGACGCGAAGAAGTTCAGTATCGAAGTTCCCAGGTTCGACCTTCCGCTCATCCTTGCCTTCAATGCGGTGCTCTGGGCGCTGATCATCGCATTGGCGCTGACGATCTTCTGAGCGGCGCCGGCAGGCTCCGCCTGTTCGCGCCGCAAGTCAGTGCATCGCGCGGTCCGCGACTTTCGTTCTTTGCGATGGAGGGCTGGAGCGGGTGAGGGGAATCGAACCCCCGTATTCAGCTTGGGAAGCTGCTGCTCTACCATTGAGCTACACCCGCATCGGGACGCGGCGAATGCCATGCAGGCAGGCGCGCGTCAATCGCCTTTGCTGGCCCCGGGCGGCTAGTCCGCTTTCCGCGGCGGGTCGGCCCAGACCGGCGCGCGCTTCTCAAACAGGGCCTTGCCGCCTTCGCGCGCATCCGCGCCGGTGAGCATCGCGCGCACTTCCGGCAGGTCGAACATCTCCCGGTTAGACGCTTCCATCCCGCGGTCGTAATAAGACTGCATGATCGCCTTGGTCGCGATGATCGAGGCCGGCGAGCAGGCGGTGATCGCATCCGCCCAGCGGCGCGCGCAGGCGAGCAGGTCGGCATCGGGCACCACTTCGGCGACGAGGCCACAGGCCTGCGCCTCGGCCGCGGTGATCCGGCGGGCGGTGAGCAGGAGCGCGTGGGCGCGCTTGGGGCCGAGTTCCTGGACGAGGCGCTGGATCCCGCCGCCGAGCGCCGCCAGCCCCACCTTGGGCTCGGTCAGGCCGAAGCTCGCGCTGTCGGCCGCGACGATCACGTCGCAGGCGAGCGCGGCTTCGAAGCCTCCGCCCAGCGCCAGGCCGTTCACCGCGGCGATCACCGGCTTGCGGCGGGCGAACCGCCAGGTGAGCCCGGCGAAGCCCGTCGACGGCACCGGCATGCCCCGATGCGCACGCGGATCGTCCTTGTCGAAGGGCGTGCGCAAGTCGGCACCGGCGGAGAAAGCCTTGTCTCCTGCCCCGGTCAGGATCGCGACCCAGAGCGAGGGATCGGCCTCGAACCGGTCGAACACGTCGCCAAGCTCGAAGTGGGCGTCGCCGTGCAGCGCGTTGCGCAGCTCGGGGCGGTCGATCGTGACGGTCATGACGTGCCCGTCTACCGCGACCTGGCAGAACCGTGTGTCCATTGGCGGCAAATTCCTCTCCTCGTGTCCGCGCCGCGGTTGAAAGCGGCGGCGCTTGTCGTCAGGATCGTGGCGCAATGAGACAGGCATCGGCCATCCTTTCCTTCGATACCCCGGGCCGCGGCTTCACCGATATCACGCGCGCGATGGCGGAGTGGCAGCGCGGGACCGGAATCGCCGAGGGGCTGCTGACGCTGCTTTGCCGGCACACCTCCGCCTCGCTGCTGATCCAGGAGAATGCCGCGCGCGAGGTGCGCACCGACCTCGCCGCCTGGCTCGACCGCATCGCGCCCGAAGGCCCGCACTATGCGCATGACGACGAAGGCGCGGACGACATGCCGGCGCACCTCAGGGCGACGCTCACCGGCGTGAACCTGCAGGTGCCGGTCCTCGCCGGCCGCATGGCGCTGGGAACCTGGCAGGCGATCTACCTTGCCGAGCACCGCCGGATGCCGCACCGTCGCGAGATCGCCGTCCACCTGATCGGCGCATGACGGGAGGAGGGGGCGCATGGACACATTCGACATAGCCGCGCGCGAGGCGCACGTGGTGGGCGAGGGCCCGCGGATCGCGGCGCTGCCCGAAGAGGAGATCGACGAGGCCTCGCGCCGGCTGATCCTGGAGGTCCGCGCGGGAGCCGGCGCGCCGCCGATGGTGGAAGTGCCCGAATACATGCGCACGGTGGTGAAGCATCCCGAGATCTTCCGCTGCCAGATGGAGATGGGCGCAGTGCTGTTTCGCGGGCGCATCGCCCCGCGCGAGCGCGAGCTGGCGGTGCTGCGGGTGGCCTGGCTGTGCCGCGCGCCCTACGAGTGGGGCCAGCACGTCGCCATCGCCCGGCGCGCAGGGCTGGCTGCCGATGAGATCGCGCGCGTGCGTGCCGGCTCCGCCGCTCCGGGCTGGAGCGTACTCGACGCGGCGATCCTGCGCGGAGTGGAGGAACTGATCGAGGATCGCGCGCTCTCCGACGCGACCTGGGACGCCCTGGCCCAGTGCTGGGACGAAGCGCAGCTGATCGAGTTTCCCATGATGGTCGGCCAGTATGTCGCCACCGCCTATCTCCAGAACAGCCTGCGCATCCCGCTCGAGCCGGGAAACCGGGGGCTGGCGCAGGCGTGAGCCCGGGGGCGGGCCCTACGGCCCCGGCCGGCGGCGACCTGGTGCGGCGGCACCGGCTCTCGACACGGCTGTGGCATGCGGTCAACGCGGTGGCGCTGCTGGTCCTGCTGATGAGCGGGCTGATGATCTTCAACGCCCATCCGCGCCTCTACTGGGGTGAGTACGGCGCCAACTTCGACCACGCCTGGCTGCGCGTCGGCTCGGCGCGGACCGGCGGCGTGGAGCAGGGCTACCTCGAGATCGCGGGGCATCGCTGGGACACCACCGGCACGCTCGGCCTGTGGACGGACGATGCCGGGCACGTGCAGCGGCGCGCGGTGCCCGGGTGGGCGACGATCCCCTCGCGCTACAGCCTGGCGATGGGACGCACCTGGCATCTCGCCTTCGCCTGGGTGCTCGCGCTCGGGCTGCTCGCCTATCTGCTCCGCTCGCTGGTGAACGGGCACTTGCGGCGCGACATCCACATCGCGCCGGCCGAGTGGCGGCCCGCCCGCGTCTGGCGCGACATTCGCGATCATGCGCGGCTGCGCTTCCCCGCCGGCGCGGCGGCGCTGCGCTACTCGGTGCTCCAGAAGATGGCCTATGCGGCGGTGCTGTTCGTCTTCCTTCCCGCGATGATCCTGACCGGCCTAGCGATGTCGCCAGGGACCGACGCCTGGCTGCCACTGGCGAGCGAGATCTTCGGCGGGCGGCAGTCGGCGCGCTCGGTCCACTTCCTGTGCGCCGCGGCGCTTCTGCTGTTCGTGCTTGTCCACGTCCTGATGGTCATCCTGTCCGGCCCGGCGAACGCGCTGCGCGGGATCGTCACCGGCCGGTTCCGCCTGCCGCGGAAGCGGGCACGATGAGGCTCCTTGCCACCCGCCGCCGGCTGATCGGGCTGGGCGCGGCCGGGACCGGGAGCCTGCTGCTGCCCGGCTGCGACCGCCTGAGCGAGAGTCCCTCGGTGGTCGGCGCGCTGGAAGGCGCGGAGGACCTCAACCGCTGGACCCAGCGTGCGTTCGGCCGCAAGGCGCTCGCGCGTGAGTACCGGGAGGCCGACATGTCGCCCGTCTTCCGCGCCAACGGCAGCCGCACGGTCGATGATCCCGCCTACCGCCGGCACGCGGCGGAGGGCTTCGCGAACTGGTCGCTGCGGCTCGACGGGCTGGTCGAGCGGCCGCTCCAGGTGCCGCTCCACGGCTTGCGGGCGATGCCGCAGCGACCGCAGATCACCCGGCACGACTGCGTGGAGGGCTGGAGCGCCATCGGCCGCTGGCAGGGCCCGCGCCTCTCGCTCCTGCTCGACCTCGCGCGCCTGCGGCCGGAGGCGCGCTACATCGTGTTCCACTGCGCCGACCGCTACCGCGGCCGGTCGTATTACGAGTCGATCGACCTCGTCGACGCCTTCCATCCGCAGACCATCCTCGCCTGGGCGCTGAACGGCGCCCCCCTCGACGCGGCGCACGGCGCACCGCTGCGTCTCAGGGTGGAGCGGCAGCTGGGCTACAAGCACGCCAAGTTCGTGTCGCGGATCGAGGCCGTGGCCTCGCTGGAGGGCATCCACGGCGGGCGGGGCGGTTACTGGGAGGATACCGAGCGCTACGCCTGGTACGCCGGGATCTGAGATCCCCCGCCGCGCGACGGAACGGCACGGGCTTTCGCCGGTTTGCCTTGCCAAGTAATCAACATGTCACAATAAAGCGCAATGCACGAGAATCGGATTAATCCCCCCGCCCGAATCCAGCGCAACGTCCTGGCCATCGGTGAGCGGCGGCTGCTGAACTGGCTCTGCGCCCACATGCCCGCCTGGGTGAAGCCCGACCAGCTGACCGCGCTGGGCATGGTGGGAGCCGCGCTCATCTTCGCCGGATACGCCACCAGCCTGCTCGACGAGGACTGGCTGTGGCTCTGCATCCCCGGGTACCTCCTGCACTGGTTCGGCGATTCGATGGACGGCAGCCTGGCGCGCTACCGGCACATCGAGCGCCCGCGCTACGGGTATTTCCTCGACCACAGCTGCGACGGCATCGCCACCTTCCTGATCCTGCTCGGCATCGGCCTGAGCCCCTATGTCCGGCTCGAAGTGGCCCTCATCGCGATGATCGGCTACCTCCTGCTCTGCATGCACGCCTTCCTGGCCGTGCGCGTGCTGGGCGAGATGCGGCTCTCGTACCTCAACGCCGGGCCCACCGAGCTGCGGCTGGTCCTCATCACGCTGACCTTCGCGATGCTGGTGCTGGGCGACAAGCAGCGCGACATGGAGGCGATGACCGGATTCGACTGGTTCGTCGGCGGCGTCGGCCTGGTGCTGATCGCGCTGTTCCTGGTGCAGACCGCCCGCTCGGTGCGCAAGCTGGCGCGGATCGAACCGGGCTTCTGAGAGGCCCACGCGCCCTGCGCTCATGCTGCCGGGGTATCGAAGCCTCGTGCCCCGCCTCGGGGCCTTCGACAGGCTAAGGCTGAGCGGTTCCGGGGAGTCCGCCGGGGGTAGGGCACGGGCCCGCCCACTCCCGCTCATGCTGAGCGTGTCGAAGCATGCTGGCCTCGCGCCTTCCCTCGGGGCCTGCGACAAGCCCGGGCTGGGCGGTTCGAAGGGCGAGCCGTCCGTCGCTCCGCGCCCCTTCAGTTGCGGGGAGGACGGCGCCGGTAGCTGAGCGCTTCGGCTACGTGGATGCGCGATACCTGCGGGGCCCCTGCCAGGTCGGCTATGGTGCGGCTGGTCCTGAGGATGCGGGTGTAGCCGCGGGCGGAGAGGTGCATCGCCTCGGCGGCCTGGAGCAGCAGCCGGCGGCCCGCCTCGTCCGGCGTGGCATGGGCTTCGAGCAGGTCGCCGTCGAGCTCCGCATTGGTGCGTGCGGGGGTGCCGCGGAGCCGGGCGGACTGGACCTGCCGCGCCCGCGCCACCCGCGCCGCGACTTCGGCGCTGCCTTCCCCCGGCGGAGGCAGCGCGAGATCGGCGGCGCGCACCGGGTCGACTTCGACGTGGAGGTCGATCCTGTCGAGCAGCGGACCCGAGACCTTGCTCTGGTAGTCGGCGGCGCAGCGCGGCGCGCGCGAGCAGGCGAGCGCGGCATCGCCCAGGTGCCCGCAGCGGCAGGGGTTCATCGCGGCGACCAGCTGGACCCGTGCGGGGTAGGTCAGGTGCGCGTTGGCCCGTGCCACGGTCACTTCGCCGGTCTCCAGCGGCTGGCGCAGCGAATCGAGCACGGCGCGCTGGAACTCGGGCAGCTCGTCGAGGAACAGCACGCCCATGTGCGCCATCGAGACCTCGCCCGGCCGCACCTTCAGCCCGCCGCCGGTCAGCGCCGCGATCGAGGCCGAGTGGTGCGGCGCGCGGAACGGGCGGGCGCGGCTGATGCGCCCGCCTTCGAGCGTGCCCGCGACCGAGGCGACCATCGACACTTCGAGCGCCTCGGCCGGGGCCAGCTCGGGCAGGATGCCGGGCAGGCACGAGGCGAGCAGCGACTTGCCGGCGCCGGGCGGGCCGACCATCAGCAGGTTGTGCGCGCCGGCCGCGGCGATCTCCAGCGCGCGGCGGGCGGTCTCCTGCCCCTTGACCTGCCGCAGGTCCGCTCCGCGCGCGGGCGGCTCCACTTCGCCCGGCGGGGGCGGCTGCAGCACCTGGATTCCGCGCAAGTGGTTGAGCAGGCTGATGAGGTTGGGGGCGGCCACCACCGGCACCCCGCTGGCCCAGCGCGCTTCCGAGCCTTGCGCCGCGGGGCAGATCAGGCCGCGCTCGCCCTCGCTGGCATGGAGGGCGGCGAGCAGCACCCCGGGCGAGGGGATCACGCGCCCGTCGAGCGCCAGTTCGCCCACGGCCACGAAGTCGGCCAGCTGCTCGGCGTCGATCACGCCCATCGCCGCGAGCAGCGCCAGCGCCACCGGCAGGTCGTAGTGCGAGCCTTCCTTGGGCAGGTCCGCGGGCGAGAGGTTGACGATGATCCGCTTGGGCGGCAGCGCCAGCCCCATCGCGGTGAGCGCGGCGCTGACCCGCTGGCGGCTTTCGCCCACGGCCTTGTCGGGCAAGCCGACGAGCGTGAAGCCGGGCATGCCCGGCGCGATCTGGCACTGCACCTCCACGGCGCGCGCCTCCAGCCCGAGGTACGCCACGGTCGAGACGAGTGCGACCACGAGGAGCCTTCCCTGATGCGAGTGGGGGCGGCGGCCCGCCCGGTCGGCCAGCGTGTACCGCAGACGCGCCGGCGGCCAGCGTTCAACTTTATGCCTTAAAGGCTTTTAACCGGCCTCGTGAGGGCGCGGGTAAGGCTTTGCGCGGCAGTCTCGGCGCATGCGCTCGCTTCCCGCATGCCTCGTCCTGCATGCCTCGTCCTGGCCAGCCTGCTCGCCGCATCCCCCCTGTCGGCGCAGGTGATCGCATACGAGGCCGTCGAGGTGGATGCCGACCCCTTCGTCACGGGTGGCGAGCGCAGCCTCCCGCCGGCGCCCGCGGTCATGCCAGCGGGGCCAGCGCTCGTGCCCGCAGGGCCGGTGGCGCTTCCCGCCTACGGACCGTTCCGCGTCCTCGATCCGCGCCGGGCCGCGCTCGTCGACGTGACCGACGGCCGCAGCCCGGAGGCCTTCGCCGCCATGCTGCGCGACCACCCCGGCATCGCCACGATCGAGATGCTCGAGTGCCCCGGGACCGAGGACGACCTCGCCAACCTGCGCCTCGGCCGCATGATCCGCGCGCACGGCATGGCCACCCACGTCCCGGCGGGCGGCTCGGTGCGCTCGGGCGGGGTGGAACTGTTCCTGGCCGGTGCGCGCCGCTCTGCCGATCCGGGCGCCGAGTTCGCGGTCCATTCGTGGATGGACGACACCGGGCTGGAACCCGACGACTATGCCGCCGCCGCGCCTGAGAATCGGCGCTACCTCGACTACTATCGCCAGATGGGCATGAGCCTGGTCGAGGCCGAGGCGTTCTATGCGATGACCAACTCGGTCCCGTTCGCCTCCGCCCGCTGGTTCGACGCCGCCGAGATGGCGCGGTGGGTGCGGCTGGACGCCGCGCAGCCGGCCGAAGCAAGCCCGAGCACGCCCCCTGCGACGATGACTGTGATTGCTCCCGCGCCTTCGCCCGTGATCGCGCTCGTCCTTGACTCTCCCGCCACGCTCCAGTAACGGCGCCCGACAGTTTACGTGGTCGTCCGTCCGGGCGGCCCTTTTTGTTCGGTCCTTCGGGGCCATTGGAATTTTCGAGGACCGACATGAAGCGCACTTTCCAGCCCAGCCGCCTTGTCCGCGCCCGCCGTCACGGCTTCCGCGCCCGCATGGCGACCGTCGGCGGTCGCAAGGTGCTTCGCGCTCGCCGCGCTCGCGGCCGCAAGAAGCTCTCGGCCTGATTCGCCGCCAGCGGCAGGGGCGTGAGCCCTTGCCCGACGGCGCCAGCCCAAGCCCTCGCCCGGTGGCGGAGGCTTGGGCTGGCGCCGTTTTGCTTTGGGGCGATTCGCCGCCCTCGGGCCGGCCGCGCCGGTGCGGGGCTTCGCTCCCGATGCAGGATGCCCTAGCGTGACCGCCATGGCCGACGCCTACACGATCCTGACCCGGCGGGCCGACTTCCTTGCCGCCAACCGCGGCCTGCGAGTCGCGCGGCCCGGGTTCGTGCTGCTCGCCAACCGCAACGCAGGGCTGGGCCGGCGGGCCGGGATCACCGTCACCAAGAAGATCGGCAACGCCGTGGTGCGCAACCGCATGAAGCGGCGCTTCCGCGCCCTCCTGCGCGAACTGCTCCCCGAACATGGCCTCGCCGATACCGATCATGTGCTGATCGGGCGGGAGAACGGCATCGAGCGCGACTTCGCGCTGCTGCGCGCCGAACTGGTGGCGGCGCTCGGCCGGGCGCGCGAGGGCAAGGGCGATTCGCCCCGCCCGCAGGGGCGCCGGCGCGGGCCGCGCAAGTGAGGCGGGCGCTGGCCTTCCTCGCCGCCCTGCCGGGGCTGCTGCTGATCGGCATCGCCCGCGCCTGGCAGCTGGGCCCCTCGGCGATCATGCCCCCGACCTGCCGCTACACCCCCTCCTGCTCGCAATACGCGATCGAGGCGGTCCGCAGGCACGGTGCGATTAAGGGTGGATGGCTGGCGCTGTGGCGTATATTGCGCTGCCAGCCGTGGGGCGGGCACGGTCACGATCCCGTACCGGACTGAGCACATATCGATGAGGGGCGGGGCCGTTCGATGCCGCCGCCGACCGGAATACGAGCAGGAAACAAGCCTTCGTGGAAAACCAGCGCAACATCATCCTGGCGGTCCTGCTGACCGCGCTCGTGCTTTTCGGCTGGGAGGCCGGGGTCGGCTACTTCTACCCGCAGGCCAAGACGCCGACGCAGACCGTCGCCGCGGGCGGCGCCGAGAAGGCGACCAGCCCCACCAAGCCGACGCGCGAGGGCGGGCTGCGCGATGCGGCCGAGGTGGCGCTGGAGCAGCAGGACCTGAAGTCCGCGCTGGCGGCCGGCGGGCGCGTGCCGGTGGCGGCGCCGGGCCTCTCGGGCTCGATCAACCTGACCGGCGCGATCGTCGACGACCTCGTGCTCAATCGTCACCGCGAGACGGTGGAGAAGGACTCCGGACCGGTCCGCATCTTCTCCCCCGCCGGCACCCCGGCGCAGCAGTTCGCGCAAGTCGGCTGGGTGGGCGAGGGCGTGGCCGCGCCCACCCCGCAGACGGTCTGGACGGCGCCTGGCAACGCGCGCCTCACTCCTTCCACCCCGGTCACGCTGACCTGGAGCAATCCCACCGGGCAGCGTTTCGCGATCACCTATGCGATTGACAAGGACTACATGATCACGGCCGTCCAGACGGTCGAGAACGCGGGCGGCGGCGCCGTCACGGTCAAGCCCTTCGCGCTGGTCAACCGCACCGCCAAGACCGCCAGCCTCGACACCTGGAACGTCCACTCTGGCCCGATCGGCGCCTTCGACCAGTCGGTCGACTTCGAGGTGAGCTACACCTGCGGCGGCGGCATCTTCACGATCTTCTCCTCGTGCGTGGACCTGGCGCAGCGCAAGGCCGTGACCAGCCCCGGCAAGGCGGACTGGATCGGCTTCACCGACGTGTACTGGATGTCGGCCCTGATCCCGGTCGGCGCGAAGGCCGAGGGCACCTTCCGCGCGCTGGGCAACGACGTGTTCCGCGCCGACGTGCTCTACGACCCGCAGGTCGTCCAGCCGCGCCAGCGCCTGTCGGTCACCACCAAGCTCTTCGCCGGCGCCAAGGAGCACACCGTGCTCGACGCCTACGAGGCGCAGGGCATCGCCAACTTCGGCCTCGCCATCGACTGGGGCTGGTTCCGCTGGTTCGAGAAGCCGATCTTCTGGCTGCTCACCGCGCTGTTCGACCTGGTGAAGAACTTCGGCGTCGCGATCATCCTGCTGACGCTGATCGTGCGCGGCATGATGTTCCCGATCGCCCAGCGCCAGTTCGCCTCGATGGCCGCGATGCGCGCCATCCAGCCCAAGATGAAGGCGATCCAGGAGCGCTACAAGGACGACAAGCAGAAGCAGCAGCAGGAGATCATGGCCCTCTACAAGCAGGAGAAGGTCAACCCGCTGGCGGGCTGCCTGCCGATGTTCCTGCAGATCCCGGTGTTCTTCGCGCTCTACAAGACGCTGATCCTGGCCATCGAGATGCGCCACCAGCCCTTCGTGCTGTGGATCAAGGATCTCTCCGCACCCGACCCGCTGCACATCCTCAACCTGTTCGGCCTGCTGCCGTTCGAGCCGCCGGCGTTCCTGGCGATCGGCCTGCTGGCGCTGCTGCTGGGCGTGACGATGTTCCTGCAGTTCAAGCTGAACCCCGCGCAGATGGACCCCGCGCAGCAGCAGGTCTTCATGATCATGCCCTGGTTCATGATGTTCGTGATGGCGCCCTTCGCCTCGGGCCTGCTGGTCTACTGGATCACCTCGAACATCCTGACCATCGCGCAGCAGAAGTTCCTCTACAGCCGCCACCCGCAGCTCAAGGCGCAGGGCGACAAGGAGGCTCAGGACAAGGCCCGGGCCCGCGAACGCGGCAAGGGCGCGAAGGCCTGACGTGGAGGAACGCGAAGACGACCTCGCCCGCAGCGAGCTGACGGAGCGCGCGCGCAGGCTGTTCTCGGGGCCGGTGACGTTCCTCAAGAGCGCGCCCGCGCTCAAGTTCCTGCCCGATCCGGACGTGCCCGAGATCGCCTTCGCCGGGCGCTCGAACGTGGGCAAGTCCTCGCTGTTGAATGCGCTGGTCGGCCGCAAGGCGATCGCGCGCACCTCGGTGACGCCGGGGCGGACGCAGGAGCTCAACTTCTTCGAGGTGGGCGAGCCGCTGCTGTTCCGCCTCGTCGACATGCCCGGCTACGGTTTCGCCAAGGCCCCGCCCAAGGTGGTGGAGACCTGGCGGCGGCTGGTGCGCGACTACCTGCGCGGCCGGGTGGTGCTCAAGCGCACGCTCGTCCTCATCGATTCGCGCCATGGCGTGAAGCCGGTGGACGCCGAGATGATGGAGATGCTCGACCAGGCGGCGGTGGGCTACCGCCTCGTCCTCACCAAGGCGGACAAGATCAAGGCCAGCGAGTTGGAGGCGGTCCACGCCGCCACGCTGGCGGAAGCGCGCAAGCACTCCGCCGCCTATCCCGAAGTGCTCGTCACCAGCTCCGAGAAGGGCATGGGCATCGACGAGCTTCGCGCGGCGGTGCTGTCCGACAGCCTGCTCTGAGCGGCTGGCGCGCCACATATCCAAGGATTCGATGGCGCGCGGAAACTCGCGCCGCTTGCGGGGCGTAGAGGCTGGGAAGGGCGCCGTCGAAATGTGACGATTGCGTGACGATGCCGGCTCGCCTAAGGGCGACAGCTTCGCGGCCCGGGACGAAAGGAGATCTCGCCGATGCGCCAGATTGCCGTTCTTCCCTACCGCACCGTGGGTGCGCAGATCGATGCGCCGATCGAGATCCTGCTCATCACGTCGCGCCAGAGCCGGCGCTGGGTCATTCCCAAGGGCGGGCTGATGAAGGGCCTGGCCCCGCACGTCGCCGCCTCGCGCGAGGCGGAGGAGGAGGCGGGCGTGCTCGGCGCCACCTGCCCGGTGCCACTGGGCTCGTACCGCTACCGCAAGCAGCGCAACTCGGGCGCGTCGATCTGGGCCGATGTCGACGTCTATCCCTTCGCCGTAACCGAGGAGCTGGACACCTGGGACGAGCAGCACCAGCGCGAACGCCGCTGGTTCTCGCTCGCGGATGCGGCTAGTGCGGTGGACGAAGAGGACCTTCGTGCCCTCATCCGTTCGTTCGGCGCGCTGGAGTTTCGCGCCGCCGCCAGTCCCGCGCGCCTGATCGGCGCGGTCGCGGACACGGTGGCCACCAAGACAGGGGTCAATGCCATGTTCGCCTGGTTCCAGAAGCTGCTGCCCGAGCAGGGCAACTTCTTCGACCTGTTCGAGAAGCAGGCCGCGACGCTGGTCGCCGGCGCCGACGCGCTCGCCCGGCTGGCGCAGGGCGGGGCCGGGCGCGCCCAGCACATCCGCGAGATCGCCGAGCGCGAGCACGACGCCGACGAGATCACCCGCGAAGTGCTGCAGACCGTGCGTCGCAGCTTCCTGACGCCGTTCGACCGCTCGGCGATCACCAGCCTCATCAACACGATGGACGATGCCATCGACGAGATGCAGCAGACCGCCAACGCCTCGGACCTCTACGAGGTGGTCGACTTCGAGCCCGAGATGATCGACATGGCGGCGATCATCGTCGATGCCGCGCGGCTGACGGCCGAGGCGATCCCGCTGCTGCGGCGGATCGGCGACAACGGCCATCGCCTCCACGAGCTGACCGAGCGCCTGGTGCGCATGGAAGGCCACGCCGACGAGATCCACGCCGCCGGCCTCAAGCGCCTGTTCAAGGCGGACCTCAAGGAGCCGATGCACTTCTTCGTGCGCCAGGAGATGTTCAAGCGGCTCGAGCGCGTGGTCGACCGCTTCGAGGACCTCGCCAACGAGATCGACGGCCTGGTCATCGACCACTCCTGACACCCAGAGCGCCAGGCACGCCATGGACCACAGCCTTGCCCTGCCGCTGCTGATCGGCCTCGTCGCCCTGGCGCTGGCGTTCGACTTCCTCAACGGGCTGCACGATGCCGCCAACGCCATCGCCACCGTGGTGGCGACGCGGCTGCTTTCGCCGGTGGTGGCGGTGCTCTTCGCCGCCGGCGGCAATTTCCTCGCCTACTTCTTCGTCGGCCTGCACGTCGCCGAGACGGTCGGGCGCGGCATCATCGACAAGGACGCGGTCACCCCGGCGGTGGTGTTCGGCGCCCTGGTGGGCGCGATGTTCTGGAACGTGCTCACCTGGCTCAAGGGCATCCCCTCCAGCTCCAGCCACGCGCTGATCGGCGGCCTGCTGGGCGCGGGCATCGCTCACGGCGGGTTCGCGGTGGTGGAGAGCGCGGGCACGCTGACCACCATCGCCGCGATCTTCATCTCGCCGCTGCTGGGCTTCGCCATCGCCATGCTGCTGATGCTCGTCACCAGCTGGCTGTTCCGCGGCTCCAGCCCGCGCCGGTCGAACAGCGCGTTCAAGGGGCTGCACCTGCTGTCGAGCGCGGCCTATTCGATCAGCCACGGCGGCAACGACGCGCAGAAGACGATGGGGATCATCGCCGTCCTGCTCTATTCCACCGGGCACATGCGCGGGGGCTTCCACGTGCCGCACTGGGTGGTGCTCTCGTGCTACCTGGCGATCTCGCTCGGCACGCTGTCGGGCGGGTGGAAGATCATCAAGACGATGGGCTCCAAGCTGACCAAGCTGAACCACCACTCGGGCTTCTGCGCCTCCGCCGCGGGCTCGGTGGTGGTGTTCGGGGCCAGCGCGCTGGGCATCCCGGTCTCCACCACCCACGCGATCACCGGCTCCATCGTCGGCACCGGCGCCGCCCGCCGTTCGAGCGCGGTGCGCTGGTCGGTGGCGAGCCGGGTCATCGTCGCCTGGTTCATCACCATTCCCGCCAGCGCGGGCGTGGGCGCGCTGTTCTACTACCTCACCCGCCTGTTCTAGGCCTTGCGCTCGTAGAAGCAGCGTGGCGGATTTCGCCCCATCCTCCCCTTGGGGGAGGGGAACCATGCGAAGCATGGTGGAGGGGCACGAGCGGTTTGCGTGACCTTGATCGGCAGGAGGTTCTGCTGTGGGCCAACGCGATGGCACGCAAACCGAGGGTACCCCTCCACCACCCTGCGGGTGGTCCCCCTCCCCGTTCCGGGGAGGATGGCTACGACGGCTTCCGCCCCAAAGCTGCCGTAGCTAGTTTCGTGGCCAGTCTCTTCTTGGCTCACGGAGTGCGAGGGCTAGCGTGTTGCTGTCACCTCTGGCGATGTCGATAACGTGACGCGGTTGGAACGGAAGTTCGATGCCGCTCCAGAATTCGTCGTTCTCGCCAATGCTGCTTGGGTCGTTATCAAGAAGTCCGAAGAAGCCAGTAGGCTGCCGCTCCCGGACCAGCACCCACATTCGCTCAATAGCTACGGGCTCATCAGGATTATCGACGCTGATTTGGAAAATTAGCTTCACCAGATCACCCGGTTGCAAATTTTCCCGGTCCTTCAGTTCAGGTATCCAGAATGTGGTAGGCGCATTTGCATGATATGCCTCGCCATCTTCGAGGCACCATCCGTCGATCTGCAAATCTGGTTCACGCATACCGTCCGTTTTAGAGCGCAACGGAAACGGCAGCAATCCACCCCACCTCAGCCGTCCTCGACCCGCTCAGCCTGAGCTTGTCGAAGGCCCCGCATCACGCGAGGTTTCCTTGCTTTGACAAGGTCAGCATGAGCGGTGTGAGTGGACTGCAGGGCAACTCCCCATCCATCCGGCCATCCACCTCCGCACCGCGAACGGCGTCCCAGAGTCGAGATCGGCCGAAAGCTCAGGGAATCTTGCGCACCGGGAAGGCGATGCGCGTGGGGCCGGTGCCGTGCTGGAAGGCAGCGGCGGCGAACTTGGGGCGCGACATCTTGACCCGTACGTCGTTGGAGAAGCCGACCAGTTCCAGCGGCATGCCGATCATGTTGCGGTCCGCCTTGCCGTTGCCGTTGGCGTCCCAGTAGGCCTGCGCGGCGTAGCGGCCGGGGGGGACGCCGGTGACCGTCACCACCGTCGTTCCCGCCCGCGCGGTGGCTGCGGCGGACCAGGGGCAGCCCTCGCGCGTGAAGCGGGCCTCGGGGCAGATGTCGACATGGACGCGGCCCTTGGCGGCGGCGATGCCCGACACCGAGACTTCCACCGGGGCGCCACCGGCCCCCGTCAGCAGCGGCAGGGCGAGGAGCAGGGCGGCGGGAAGGATCGTGCGCATGCGCCTCTTGTGATCCACCGGGGATCGCAAGTCCAGGTGCCTTGCACGCCGTTCATCCTCGACACGGCACGCCCCAGCCACTAGGTCCCGGGTTCGCGCTACGAGGATTCCCCCGCCCGTGAAGCTGATCATCGGCAACAAGAACTATTCGAGCTGGTCGCTGCGGGGCTGGCTCGCCTGCAAGCAGTCAGGGCTCGGCTTCGACGAGATCACCGTGCCGCTCTACGGCGACGACTGGGAGCACCGCAAGAAGAGCTCCGACGAGCTCGCCCCCAGCCAGGGCAAGGTGCCGATCCTGTGGGACGGGGACGCCGTGGTGTGGGACAGCCTCGCCATCGTCGACTACCTGGCCGACAAGGTGGGCCGCGACCGCTTCTGGCCCAAGGCCGACGACGCGCGCGCGATGGCGCGCTCGATGGTGGCGGAGATGCACTCCAGCTACATCGCCTTGCGCCGCAATTGCCCGATGAACATCCGCGGCCGCGCGCAGGGGGTGACGCTCGACGAGGAGACGCGCGGCGACATCGTGCGCATCCTCACCCTCTGGGCCGAGGCGCGCGCGCGCTTCGGCAAGGGCGGGCCGTTCCTTTTCGGCACCTTCGGCGCGGCCGACGTGTTCTACGCCCCGGTCGTCAGCCGCTTCCTGACCTATGGCATCGGCGTCCCCGGCTTCGCGCAGGCCTACATGCAGGCGGTGTGGGAGCACGAGTGGATGCAGGCCTGGATCGCCGCGGCGGAGACCGAGGAATGGGTGATCGAGCAATACGACGCGCCGGTGGCCTGATGCGCAAGCTCCTGCTGATCGTGGCGGCGCTGTGCGCGCTGGCGTCCGGTCCCGCCCTGGCCTGGGGCGGCCTCGGCCACCGCACCGTCGGCGCCATCGCCATGGCCAACGTGAAGCCCGCCACGCGCGCCGCGATCCGCCGGCTGCTGGCGCACGAGCGCGAACTGGACACGCCCGCCTGCTCGCTGCGCACGATCGAGGACGCCGCCACCTGGCCCGACTGCATCAAGGGCGAGCGCTGGCGCTGGGCCTACCAGAACGCCTGGCACTACCACGACCAGCCGATCTGCGGGACCTTCGACCTCAAGCAGCTCTGCCGCGACGGCATGTGCGCGACCGCGCAGATCGCGCGGGACGAGCGCCTGCTGGCGAACCGCAAGCTGGCCCCGGTGCTGCGGCTGGAGGCGCTGGCCTTCCTCGTCCACTTCGTCGGCGACATCCACCAGCCGCTCCACGTCGGCGAGAACGAGGACCAGGGCGGCAACGCGGTCAAGGCGGACTACGGCATGGCGCCCGGCCGCAACCTCCACTCGATCTGGGACGGGGTGCTTGCCGAGCGGGCGATCACTTCGGCCCGCCCGCCGCTGGTGCGCGTCTACACCGCCGCCGAGAAGGCGCGGCTCGCCACCGGCGGTACCGAGGACTGGGCGCGCGAGAGCTACGAGATCAGCCGCGACTTCCTCTACCCGCTGGCGTTCGGCGGCAAGCTGCCCTGCGACGTCAAGGAACCGCAGAAGGTGGTCTGGACCAATGCCGCCATCGAGCAGGCCATCCCCGTGGTCGACGAGCGCATCCAACGTGCCGGCCTCAGGCTTGCCGAGGTGCTCGACCGGGCCCTGGGCTGATCCCTTGGGCGAGGGCAGGCCGCAGGGCGGCTCCAACGCGCGCGCCTTCCTGCTGCTCGGGCTGGTGATGCTGTTCTGGGCCGGCAACTCGATCACCGGCCGGGCTGTCCGCGACGACATCCCGCCCTTCACGCTTGCCTTCGGGCGCTGGCTCGTCGCGGTGCTCGTGGTCGCGCCGTTCGCCGCGCGGCGGCTGTGGGAGGAGCGCGCCGTGGCGCGGGCCGGATGGCGCTGGATCGTGGCGCTCGGTTTCCTCGGCATCGTCTGCTTCAACGCCTTCATCTACTCCGGCCTGCACCACACCAGCGCCGCCAACGCGCTGCTGCTGCAGGCCTCCATCCCGGCGCTGGTGCTGGTGCTCGACCGGGCGATCTTCGGCACCCGCGCGAGCGGGCTGCACAAAGCGGGCGTGCTGGCCTCGACGCTGGGCGTGGTCGCCATCGTGTTCCGCGGCGATGCGGCGGCGCTGACCACGCTGCGCCTCGGCGCCGGGGACGCGCTGGTGCTGTGCGGCGTGGTGGTCTGGGCGCTCTACACCGTGCTCCTGCGCAAGCGGCCGGCGATCTCCGCCTCCAGCTTCCTGCTGCTGGTGTTCGTGCTGGGGGCTGCCGCGATGGCGCCGCTCGCCGCCTGGGAGCACGCGCAGGGGCTGGGCTTCGCCTGGAGCCCCCGCGTGCTCGCCGCCTTCGCCTACGTCGGCATCTTCCCCTCGGTGCTCGCCTATTTCATCTACAACGCCGCGACGGCCCGGCTCGGCGCCGCGCGCTCTGGCCAGGCGATCACGCTGATGCCGCTGTTCGGTGCCTTGCTCTCGGCGCTGCTGCTGGGGGAGCGGCTGGAGGGCTATCACGTCGCCGGCATGGCGCTGATCCTGGCCGGCATCGTCCTCTCGGCGGTCGACCTCGTGCGGCCGCGCGTCAGCTAGAGGCGAGGAACAGCCCGGCCAGCGCCGCGCTCATCAGGTTGGAGAGGCTGCCCGCCGCCAGCGCGCGGATGCCGAGCCGCGCGATGACCGGGCGCTGGTTGGGCGCAAGGCCGCCGGTCACCGCCATCTGGATCGCGATCGAGGAGAAGTTGGCGAAGCCGCACAGCGCGAAGGTCACCACCGCCACCGTGCGCGGGGAGAGCACGCCGTCCTTGCCCAGCTCGATGAACGAGACGAACTCGTTGAGCACGATCTTGGTGCCGAACAGGCCGCCGGCGTGCATCGCCTCGGTCCAGTCGGGCACCGCGAGGAGATAGAAGATCGGCGCGAAGACGTAGCCCAGCAGCGACTGGAAGGTGACGCCCGCGAAGCCGAACAGCCCCGCCACCCAGCCGACGAAGCCGTTGGCCAGCGCGATCAGCGCCACGAAGGCGAGCACCATCGCGCCCACCGCCACCGCCAGCTTGACGCCGGTCTGCGCCCCTTGCGAGGCGGCCATGATGATGTTGGCGGGCTTCTCCTCCTCGTGCTCGAGCGCCTCGGGCTCGTCGACGTGGACGCCGGGAAGGTGGGTCACGTCGGCCCGGTTGAGCGCTGCGGCGGCGGCGCCGGCGGGCGGGATCATGCTCTCGTGGACCGCGTGCTCCGCCAAGGCATCGGCAGCCGGGACGGCGCGCGGGTCGGGCATGATCATCTTGGCCATGAAGATGCCGCCCGGCGCCGACATGAAGGCGGCGGCGACGAGGTAGTCGATGCGGATGCCCATCGAGGCGTAGGCCGCCAGGATCGTGCCGGCAACGCCCGCGAGGCCCACCGTCATCACGCAGAACAGCTGCGAGGGCGTCAGCCCGGCAAGGTAGGGACGGATCACCAAGGGCGCCTCGCTCTGCCCGACGAAGATGTTGGAGGCCGCGCACAGGCTCTCCACCTTGCTGATCCCGGTCACCTTCTCCAGCCCGCCGCCGATCCAGCGCACCACTAGCGGCATGATCCGCAGGTAGTAGAGGATCGAGATCAGCGAGGCGAAGAAGATGATCACCGGCAGCGCCGCGATGGCGAAGCTGGTGCCGCCGATCTCTGGCGAGGCGAGCGGGCCGAACAGGAAGTCCACCCCGGCGTGCGCGTAGCCGAGCAGGCTCTCCACGCCCGAGGCGGCGCCGCGCAGCATGCGGTTGCCCCAGGGCACGTAGAGCACCAGCGCCGCCAGCCCCGCCTGCAACGCGAACGCCGCGCCGACGATACGCGGGCGGATCGCCTTGCGGTCGGTGGAGAGCAGGAAGGCTGCCGCCATGATGAGTACGATGCCGATCAGGCTATAGGCGACATGCATCGAGGCGCGCGGCTCCGGAAGATACGGTGAGAACAGCCCCCGACCCTACTGGCGCGCGCGCGGCAGGGCTAGAGCTTATTCGGAGCGGGGGGGCGGGAAAGGGCGCGGCCGGTGATGCTGAAGGGGGCGTGGCATCGGACCCTTGCGCCCTGCCTTCCGGGCCTTCGACAAGCTCAGGCTGAGCGGATTCGGGAGCAAGTTTGCGGGGGCAGGCCACGAACTCCCCCACGCACTCCGCTCATGCTGAGCTTGTCGAAGCATCGAAGCTTCGCCCCAACCGCTCCCCCGCGGGCGGAATTCGCCGGCCCACCTAGTGCAATCGCGCTTTGCCCGTTACAGGACGGGGATGAATCAACCCGCGCGCGCTCCCGTCATCACCCGTTCGCTGTTCGTGTTCGCCCTGCTCTACGGCGGGCTGGTGGTGCTGGCCGGGGTGCTGGGGACCAAGCTCGCGTCGCTCGGGCACTGGCCGGTCTTGGGGGACCTGGCGGTCGAGTCGGGGATCTTCGCGTTCCTGCTGCTGGTGGTGCTGTCGAGCGCGGTGGCGGAACTGCACGGGACCGACACGGCCAACCGGCTGGTGCGCTTCGGGTTCATCCCGCTGATCGTCTCGATGCTGCTGCTGACCTTCGTGATCCGCGTGGTGCCGCCGGCGCCGTTCTGGCCGGACCAGGAGGCCTACGCGCGGCTGCTCGGGCAGGGCGCGCGCATGCAGTTCGCCGGGCTGATCTCCTACGGCGTGTCGCAGACGCTCAACGTCTACCTGTTCTCGCGCCTGTCGCAGGGCGGCGGGCGGCTGCTGATGGTGCGCGCCTGGATCGCCAGCATGCTCTCGCAGACGCTCGACACGGTGCTGTTCATCACCATCTCGTTCGTCGGCACCGGCCTGCCGCTGCTGTCGATCATGGAGGGCCAGATCATCTCCAAGCTGGTGCTCTCCACGATCATGGTGCCGCCGTTCATCTGGTTCTTCGTCAAGCTCGGCCGCAGGCTGGACGCCTGAGCCGGCAGGCGCCGCGCAGGCCCGGAAAAAATCACCGGAAGGCGGGTTCAAAATCGCGCGTCGCGGCTTATTAGCGGACGTCATGTCGAATCCCCACCAGCCCGCTCTCCTCGCCAAGGCCGAAACCCTCGTCGACGCGCTGCCCTACATGCAGCGCTACGCCGGGTGCACCTTCGTGGTGAAGTACGGCGGCCACGCCATGGGCGACCCGGAGAAGGCGCGCGACTTCGCCGAGGACGTGGTGCTGCTGAAGGCGGTGGGGATCAACGTGGTGGTGGTCCACGGCGGCGGACCGCAGATCGGCGCCATGCTCAAGACCATGGGCGTCGAAAGCCGCTTCGTCGATGGCCTGCGCGTCACCGACAAGGCGACCGCGGATGTCGCCGAGATGGTGCTCTCGGGCGCCATCAACAAGGAGATCGTGAGCTGGATCGCCCGCGCCGGCGGCAAGGCCATGGGCATCTCGGGCAAGGACGGGGGCATGGTCACCGCGCGCAAGGTCCAGCGCACCGCCAAGGATCCCGACAGCCGGATCGAGCAGGTGGTGGACCTCGGCTACGTCGGCGAGCCGGCCAGCATCGACACCTCGGTGATCGAGACCATCTCGGCCGCCGGGATGATCCCGGTGATCGCGCCGATCGCGCCGGGCGAGGACGGCGAGACCTACAACGTCAACGCCGACACCATGGCCGGCGCCATCGCCGCGGCGCTCGGCGCCTCGCGGCTGTTCCTGCTCACCGACGTCGCCGGCGTGCTCGACAAGCAGGGCAACCTCTTGACCGACCTCACCCCCGCGCTGATCGAGGGGCTGAAGGCGGACGGCACGATCTCGGGCGGCATGATCCCGAAGCTGGAGACCTGCATCCACGCGGTCGAGGCCGGGTGCGAGGCCGCCGTGGTGCTTGACGGCCGGGTTTCGCATGCCATGTTGCTGGAAATATTCACGCAGGAGGGTGCAGGCACGCTGATCCGGGCGGCCTGACGTCCTCGCAGGGGGGAACTCACGAGCTGAAAGGCACTTCTGACCACATGCGTACCACAGCCCTCCTCGCCGTCCTCCTGTCGGGAACCGCGCTCATGCTCGCCGCATGCGGCGAAGCGGGCGAGGATCCGGCCGTGCTCGAAAGCGTCGGGCCGAGCGGCGGCGCGAGCGAGGACGCGGTGGTCGATGCCGGGACGGACGCCGCCACCGGCGCCGCCGAGCAGGGCGCGAGCCCCGCGCCCGACGCCGCCGGCCTCGATACCGCCGCGCTGACCGAGCGGCGGGACCCGGAGCGCCTGCTGCGCTACTACGCCAGTGCCCTGCGCACCGGCGACTATGCCGCCGCCGCCCGCGCCTGGAGCCTCGATGCGCAGATGACGCCGGCCAAGCTCGAGGCGCAGCTCGGCGGCCGCGCCGGCCCCCGGCTCGCCATCGGCAAGGGCGACATGGAAGGCGCCGCCGGCTCGCTCTACTACGAGGCCCCGGTGGTGGTGGACTTCGGCGACGGCCGCGCCTCCAAGCGCGGCACCATCGTGCTGCGCCGGGTGAACGACGTCCCCGGCGCCAGCGACGAGCAGCTCAACTGGCGCATCGAGCGGACCTCCACGCTGACGCAGTGAAGGCGAAGCGGCCGGCCGGGCCTTCGACAAGCTCAGGCTGAGCGGGCTGAGGGGGAGGCAGGCTTGTGTTGCGGAATTCCGTTCCACCCAACCCGCTCATGCTGAGCTTGTCGAAGCATGGAAACCTCGCGTCCAGCCTCGGGCCCGCCACAGTGCAGCGGAGGGTCTCGGAGACACGTGTTATCCCATCTTGCCGAAGGCTAACCCTCGCCCGCTCAGGCTGAGCTTGTCGAAGCCCGGGCGCCCCGCCAGACCCCAGCCATGGCGTTCCACACCTACATCCTGCGCTGCGGCGACGGATCGTACTACGTGGGCCATACCGATGACCTGGACCGCCGCATCGCCCAGCACCGAACCGGCGCACTCGGCGGCTATACCGCCCGGCAGCGGCCAGTGACCCTCCTCTGGGCCCAGGAATTCCAGACCCGCGACGAGGCCTTCGCGGCCGAACGCAAGCTCAAGGGCTGGAGCCGGGCCAAGAAGGAAGCGATGATGGCCGGAGACTGGGCGCTGGTCCGCCAACTGGCCCGCAGCGCCCCGCATGACGGGCCTTCGACAAGCTCAGGCTGAGCGGTTCCGAGGGTGAGGCGGTCTTGGCTACGGACCACCCACTCCGCCCGTGCCGAGCCCGTCGAAGCATGGAAACCCCTCGTTCCATCACCAAGCCTTCGCGGACGCACCCTTGCCCCGGTGCCGCCGGCTCGGCTATCAGCGCGGCTTGAACGCACCCACGCAGCAAAGGAGCAGGCGTTGCTGTTCTTCACCCTCTACCAGATCCTCGACTACCTGATTAACATCATCGTCTTCGTAGTGATCGTGCAGTTCGTGCTCAGCCTGTTGATCGCCTTCAACGTGGTCAACATGCACAACCAGTTCGTCTCGGCGGTCTACACCGCGCTGAACGCGATCCTCGAGCCGATGCTGCGGCCGATCCGGCGGATCATGCCCAACACCGGCGCGATCGACTTCTCGCCGATGGTGCTCATCATCGGGCTGACGATCCTGCAGATCATCTTCGCCAACCTCGCCAGGGCCTACGGATGAGCGCGGAGGCCGAACGGATCGACGGCAAGGCCTTCGCGGAGGGGCTGCGCGACCGCGTCGCCGAGGCGGCGGCGGCGTTCACGGCGCGGGCCGGGCGCCAGCCGGGCCTGGCGGTGGTGCTCGTGGGCGAGGACCCGGCAAGCCAGGTCTACGTGCGCAACAAGGGGCGCCAGACGGTGGCCTGCGGCATGGCGAGCTTCGAGCACAGGCTGCCCGCCGACGCCGCCGAGGCGGACCTGCTCGCCCTCGTGGAGACGCTGAACGGCGATCCCGCGGTGGACGGCATCCTGGTCCAGCTGCCGCTGCCGCCGCAGATGGACGAGGCCAAGGTCATCGCCGCGATCAACCCGGACAAGGACGTCGACGGCTTCCACGTCGTCAACGTCGGCCGGCTCGCCACCGGACTTCCCGGCTTCGTGCCCTGCACGCCGCTGGGCTGCGTCATGCTGCTGCGCGACCGCCTGGGCTCGCTGTCCGGGCTCGACGCGGTGGTGATCGGGCGCTCCAACATCGTCGGCAAGCCGATGGCGCAGCTGCTCCTGGCCGAAAGCTGCACGGTCACCGTCGCCCACAGCCGCACCCGGGACCTGCCCGAGGTGGTGCGCCGCGCCGACATCGTGGTCGCCGCGGTCGGGCGCCCGGAGATGGTGAAGGGCGACTGGCTCAAGCCGGGCGCGACCGTGATCGACGTCGGCATCAACCGCGTTCCGGCCGCCGAGGCGGGCAAGACCCGGCTGGTGGGCGACGTCGACTATGCCTCGGCCGCCGCCGTCGCGGGCGCGATCACGCCGGTGCCGGGCGGGGTCGGGCCGATGACCATCGCCGTCCTGCTGCGCAACACCATCGTCGCCGCGCACCGCAACGAAGGGCTCGACTTCGACGAGAGTACGCTTTGACGCGCGCGCGGGCGGCGGCCCTGGCGGCTCCAGCGCTGGCGACGGTGCTGCTGGCCGGACTGGTGGGGTTGGCCGCTCCCGCCCAGGCCGAGCGGCGCCGTCCGCCCCCGGGGGCCGGGACGGCCAATCCCAGCGCGCTGGTGGCCGCCGAGATCGCCTTTGCCCGCATGGCGCGCGAGAAGGGGCAGTGGACCGCCTTTCGCGAATATGCCGATGACGATGGCGTGCTGTTCGTGCCTGAGGCCGTGCGCGCGAAGGACTGGCTGCGCGGCCGCAAGGACCCGCCGGCCGCGGTGCAGTGGCAGCCGCACCAGGTCTGGATGAGCTGCGACGGCTCGCTGGGCATCACCAAGGGCGCATGGCAGCGGCCCGACGGTTCGGTGGGCTACTTCACGACGATCTGGAAGCGCCGCAAGAAGGGCGACTACCGCTGGGTGCTCGACCAGGGCGACACGCTGGCGCAGCCGCTGGAGGCGCCCGAGATGCTCTCCGCCACGGTGGCGGACTGCCCGCAGCGCCGCCCCGGCCCGCCGCCGGGGGTCGTGCAGGAGAGCGCCGGCGACGTTCCGGTGGGACCGCGCGGCTCCGGACTGTCGGACGACGGCACGCTCGCCTGGTCCTATGCCGTCGCGCCCGACAAGGGCCGCACGCTGGTGGTCTCGCTGCGCAAGGGCGGCACAATGCGCGAGGTGCTCTCGCTCGCCGTCGCCGGCGAGGCGCCGTAGCGATGTACGAGCTGTTCCTTAGCGCCTTCGTCACGCTCTTCGTGGTGATCGACCCGCCGGGCTGCGCGCCGATCTATGCCGGGCTCTCGGCCGACGCCAATCACCGGCAGGCGGTCTCGATGGCGGCGCGCGCCTGCCTGATCGCGGCCTGTATCCTGGTGGTCTTCGCGCTGTTCGGCAAGTCGCTGCTGGGCGCGCTGCACATCGAGCTCGACGCCTTCCGCATCGCCGGTGGCATCATGCTGTTCATGATCGCCATCGACATGGTCTTCGAGAAGCGCACCCAGCGGCGCGAGGAGCGGGCCGAGCGGATCATCGCCCACAACGCCGTGACGCCCGAGGTGGAGGACGTGTCGGTGTTCCCGATGGCCATGCCGATGCTGGCGGGCCCGGGCTCGATCGCCACCATGATGCTGCTCACCAGCCGTGCCCACGGCAGCCAGCAGACGCTCACGATCCTGGCGGCGATGGTGGCGGTCATGCTGCTGGCCTTCGCCGCGCTCGCCGCCGCCGGGCCGCTGATGCGCGTGCTGGGGGACAAGGTGGAGGCGGTCATCACGCGCCTGCTCGGCGTGCTCCTGGCGGCGCTCGCGGCGCAGTACGTGATCGACGGGGTGAAGGCGACGCTGCTCGGGTGATCCGGGCCGCGGTCCTCTACGGCCTGGCCGCGCTGACGGAGATCGCCGGCTGCTTCGCGTTCTGGGGCTGGCTGCGGCTGGGCAAGCCCGCCTGGTGGCTGGTTCCGGGTTGCGCCGCGCTGGTGCTGTTCGCCAGCCTGCTGACGCTGGTCGACACCGCGCAGGCGGGGCGGGCCTATGCGGCCTATGGCGGCATCTACATCGTCTCGGCGCTGGCGTGGCTGTGGCTGGCCGAAGGGGTGCGTCCCGACCGCTGGGACCTGCTCGGCGCGGCGACATGCCTGGTCGGGGCAGGGGTGATCCTGCTGGCTCCCCACCGCGCCTGAGCGTGGCTCCCGGCGTAGCGCCTGCCGCTGACCCCACGCTGACCGCACGCTAGAGCGTGATCATCTTAGGCTGAAGCATAGCCGCT